>JALYZG010000303.1 GCA_030948965.1 Candidatus Dormiibacterota bacterium
GCGCGCCGGCGCGCGACCACATACTCACCCCTTGGTACCGCGATACTCACCCCTTGGTACCGCGGCGGCGGTGGAGTCAGGGTTCGGGAGCTGGTTCGAGGCCCTCGCCGGCGCCTGGAGAGTCGAGGATTTTGACCACCGTGCCCAGCGTCGCCTCCAGGTAGGTCGTGCCGTCGGGCATCTGCCGCGCGGACTCGTAGTAGGCGCGACGCCCCGTGTGCTCGATCGGCCCCAGCGAGATCCGGGTGATCCGGCCGGACCTCAGCGCCCGGTTCCAGTGCGACCGGGCCGCGATGCCCCAGCGTCCCGGCCACAGAAGCCATCCCAGAGCCTGAATTCGGTTGATCGTGCCGACCAGCTGGTAGAGGTGGTTGACGCGCCCCAGGCCCGGGTCGCTCGAGAGCACGCCACCGACCGAGATGACGTCCACCAGGCCGCCGAGCCCGCGCGGCAGGTACCGGGCCGCGCCGACTGCCAGCTGGCCGCCTCCGCTGTAACCCATCACTGTCACCGTGGCGCCCGACCCCGGACGGTGGCCGTGGCGCCGCAGAGAGCTCAGGATCGCCGCGGCGTTCGCACGGTTGTAGATGGGGCCGTACCGCGGATCCGCGGAAATCGCCACCTGGAGGACGTTGCGGAACGATATGAGCACGGCCAGCACCCCGGCGGGGCCGCGCGAGGTCCTCTGCGCCTGGAGCCAGAGCCACACCCGTCCAAACGGGGTCTGAGGCAGCCCGGTCTCGGCCACGTCATAAGCGAAGACGTCACGGACGATCGCGATGCCGGTCACCCGTTCGCTCAGCTCGTCGAGCATCACGAGAATCCCAGCAGGTAGGGCACCGCCGCCACGCGAGCCAGGCCCACAACCTCCGCGAATGGCTGGTGCGCACCCAGAAGCAGGCGGCTCAGCGCCCAGATGGACGTACCCCACAGCAGCCAGAACGTGGACTGGGCCACGCCGGCCAGCACCAGGTTGAGCCCGAACCGGCGCCGGCTGTCGCTGTTGAGCAGCAGTACGAGCGACTGGGTGCCGATGCCATTGGAGACCCCAGCCGCGAAGATCACGATCAGGTCGGCAGCAATGTCGTTCACCTGACACGCAAGTGTCACCGGTCTGGCCGCGACCGAGTGGGCCGAGCTCAGAGCCCTGACGGAGCACGCGGGCCTCTCGATGGTCGACCGAGCCGAGGCGGCGACGCTGGCGTGGGCCGCGCCGCCGCCCAGGCCGATCGCGGAGCTCTACCCGCCGTCACCCCCGTCTGGCTCGCCGGCCGGCGGCGCGGCGATCAGGCCGGTCGGACTCATGAAGCCGATCGCCGCCGGCCGGACGTGTCCGGTGGCGGGATCGACGGTGCCGACGAATCCGTTCACTCCCGAATCCGCGGGAGCCTCGGTGTAGGTCGTGCCCACGACGAACGGCCCTGAGAGCGCGTAGACGGCGTTGCGCCCGCTGTCCGCCACGAGCGCACGTCCGGTCAGAGACAGGATCGGCAGGATGTCGTCGAGCTGCGTGCCGACCGGCAGGCGAGAGACCGACTGTGCAGCGGTCCCAGGTTTGTGCAGCGTCACGATCTCCGAGTCCGCCTGGCTGACCAGGAGAAGGTCACCGCCAGCGCCCACGTTCAACGAATCGGGGTCGGTCAGGTTGAGCGTCACGGGTTGCTTGGTGGGCTGGTCGATCGCGCTGGCGTTGCCCGCGAGCACCGGAGTGACGATGGCGGTAGAACCGCTCAGCTTCACGCTGACGATCGCCGCATTGGTGTTCGCTCCGCTCGCGTCCAGCGTGGGGTTGGAGGCGGCCGCGAAGGCCTGGCCGCCGGTGAACGCGACATCGTCGTAGCCGCCGCCGTGGGCCGCCGCCGACCATGTGTAGTGCTTGATCGCCTCGCTCGAGGGATCGATCGTGAACAGCGAGGAGTTGCCGTCCTCGTTGACGGTGGCCCACAGGACTTTCGTGTACGGGTTCCAGCGCAGCCCGTCGTTGCGGCCGACCAGCGACCAGCTCCGAAGGCGCCTGCCGCCGACCGAGTACTCGACCACCGTGCTCGACCTGACAAGGTCATCGGCCGCGGTCGCGTTTTGATAGCCGACGTAGACACGATGGCCGGCGGCGACGAGGGAGTCGGGCTTGGAGTTAGACGTGCCTCCCGTTGTGAAGGGCGCCACGTGAAAGCCCGGGAGCGCGACGATCGGGTTCGAGCCATCGCCAGGACCAGGCTCAGCCCCGGCCGGAACCCAGACCCGGGCGGCGATGAGCGCAGCGGCGGCCAGCGCCAGCGCCACGGCCAGTGCAGCTCTACGGGACGGCAGGGTACGCGTCATCGAGGCCACCTCCTCCTTGGTTGAGGCCGCACCCGCGGCCCGGACAGCTCACGGGCGAACGTACGGCGGCGTCGGTTAACCAAGGTGGAAGGGACGGCGAAGGTTCTGGTGGGAGGGGCCGCCGCGATTGGGCGGCCCCTCCGGCAGACGTTGGGTCAGAGGTTGGCTCAGGCCGCGTTGGGGCAGGCGTTGAGCCAGCAGTAGTAGAAGGGGGTCTGATCCTTGCCCTGGCTGACCTGCTGTTCGGCTTGGCGCTGCCGGTCCTGGATCTCGGCATTGCCGGGGGCCAGGGCGTCAGCCTCAGTGAAGTAGTTGTGGGCGATCCGGTAGTGGCCCTGGTCATAGGCATTGAGGCCGCTCACGAAGAGCTGCGAGGTTCGGCTCTGGGCGGGTCTCACCCCGGCCTTGGCCAGGAACTCCTTGACGATGGAGGTCGGAACGGCGAAATTGAAGCCTTGAATCTCCTGGCCGGTGCCCAGGTCCACCGATCCGAAGGTGAGCACTCCGACCGCCTCGCCCTTGGCGTTGACGACGGGACCGCCGGAGTTGCCGTGGGTGGTCGCGGCGTCGGTCTGGATCGCGCTCCAGCCGCCGTCCAACTGCTTGCGCCCGGAGACCAGGCCTGAGGTCAGACTGGGCTCGAAGCTCTGGTCCTTTTTGAGCAGCGGGTTGAACGTGGCCGCGCCCGGATAGCCGACCACGAAGAGCCTGTCGCCGGTCTGCAGGGCGGCGTCGTCGCCCAGCGCCATGGTCGGCATGTCGTGCTGGCCCTCGATCTTGAGAATGGCCACGTCCTTGCCCGGGACCGGCTGGCCGGCGGTCACGAGCTCGGCGGTCAAGCCCTTGTTGGCGTCGAGGACTCCGGGCACGGCGGCGCCGGTGAAGGCAGTCAGTGTGGTCGTGATATTGCCAAATTGGACGTACTTCAGGACCCACTTCAGATAAGCCTGCAGATACGCCTTGAGCACGTCGTCGGGGAGCGAGATCTGGGCCTGGACGATCCCCGCCAGCTCCTTCTTGACCACGTCGTTCAGGACGCTGTTGACGAGCAGGGTGTGCACGGTGTCGTCCCCTGGGGCCGCGACGTGGGCGTTCGTGACGACTGTGCCGTCGGGGGTGACGACGAAGCCCGAGCCGATGGCGCCCGGCTTGGCAGGGTACTGCGAGACGTGGTCGGGGTTGGGATCGGGGACGACGTAGTCGAAGATGTGAGCGGTCAGCTGCTGGACGAAGGCGGTCATGATCGCTTGCTGGTTGTCAGCCAGCTGGCCCGCGTTGACCTCGGCCGCGAGGGTTTGGATGATCTGGTTCTTGGCGGGGTCGGTGAGCTGGCCGTCGGGGACGGTCAGAGTGGCCGACCACTGCGCGTAGACGAGAACGATGGCCGGCTTCGCCACCTCGAAAAGGCGACTGGCCGAGAGCTGGGTGGGGGCGCCCTGGCCGCCACCGCCGCAGGCGGCGGCGAGCAGTAGAGCTGCCAGCCCGGCCGCCAGCGCCCGAACGGGCATGCGCGCCGGTGGGCGCGAAAGAACAAGGAGCATTTGAGAGCCACCTCCAAAAGAGAATGCTTGCTTACGGAGAATCGACCTCGGGACACGACCACCTGCCGGCCGGCTTCGCTCGCCCGCGTTGTCCTCTCGGCGCATCGGGGCGGATGAGCGTGTCCTACGGCCATGCCGCAGCGTGTCATTTGGGGCTCGGTCAGTCCATGGGACAACCGGCCGCCCCTGTCCGGTCGGCCCATGGAAATGGGACCCCTCGAACCTGCCAGCACCCGGCTTCCCAATTGATCAGAACGCGGCTATCGAACCCGACCGCCATCCATCCAGCACTGCAGGGAGGTCGGCGAGGGTTGCGATCGTCGCATCGGCGGCCGCCGCC
>JALYZG010000184.1 GCA_030948965.1 Candidatus Dormiibacterota bacterium
CAGCCGCTCCGGGTCGAGACCGTCGATCGCGGCCAGGAGGCGCTCCGGTCCCAGATCCCTGTCCGCGATCCTGACCGCCGCCCCGGCCGTCACCGCCCGGCGGGCGTTGCGCTCCTGGTGATGGCCACCGAACGTGCCCGGCACGAGAATCGCGGGCAGCCCGACCGCGGCCAGCTCAGCGACGGTGCCAACTCCCGCCCGGGACACGATCAGGTCCGCCTCGCTCATGAGGCCGGCCATGTCCTCGCTGAACGGGATGGGCCGGTAGCCGGGGCCCAGCCGCGCTTGCGCCTCCTCCCGGCCCTGCGCACCGGTGAGGTGGATCACCTCCTGGAAACGGGCGCGGAGCCCGTCCAGCGCGCCCCAGACGGCCAGGTTGAGGTTCCGAGCGCCCTGGCTCCCGCCCATCACCAGCAAGCGGCGCGGCGGCACTTCGGGGACCCGTGGGACGAAACCGGTCCGCAACGGGTAGCCGGTGAGCGTCGTGCGCGCGGTGCGGAATCGGGGCACGTCGGAGGCGAATGTCAGGCAAGCCGCCGCGGCGCCCCGCCGGAACATGCGATTGGCCAGGCCTCCGGCTTCGAAGACGGCCAGGACGTAGGGGATGTGGCGAACCCGCGCGGCGGCCACGCACGGCGCCATCACGTAGCCGCCGACGCCCAGGACCACGTCCGGGCGGAAGGCGTCGAGGATGGCCAGGCCGCGCGTGAAAGCGGCCGGCAGCACAAAGGGCAGGGCGCCGTTCTTCCAGACCGCGTCGCGGTTGAAACCGCTGATCCGCACCGTCTCCAAACGGAAGCCGGACTTCTCCACGAGCTGCTCCTCCAGGCCGCCGACGCGTCCCACCATCAGGATCTCGTCGTCCGGCCGCTCAGCGCGGAACGCTTGAGCGACGGCGAGCGCCGGCGACAGGTGGCCGCCTGTCCCGCCGCCCGAGATCAAGAGTCGCATCGATCCTCCTGCGCATGTAAGTCTGCCGGCGGCCCTGGCCGGCCACATTGAGCAGGATGCCCATGCCGGCCAGAACGATGGTGAGCGAGGAGCCACCGTAGCTGATGAACGGCAGGGGGACGCCGGTGATGGGCATCGTGTCCGTCACCGTCCCGATGTTGAGCAGCGCCTGGACGGTGACCCAGGTCGTGATGCCGGCGGCGAGGGCCACGCCCATCCTGTCCGGCGCGCGCATGGCCGCCCGGTAGCCGCGCGCCGCCAGGAGGACGAAACCGGCCAGGACCGCGGTCGTGCCGACAAAGCCCGTCTCCTCGCCGACGATGGCGAAGATGAAGTCCGTGTGGGCTGCCGGCAGCCACAGGTACTTCTGCACCGAGTGCCCCAAGCCGACCCCGGTCAGCCCGCCCGAGCCCAGGGCGAGGAGCGCCTGACGGGCCTGGTAACCAGTGCCGAGCGGGTCCTTGAAAGGGTCGAGGAAGACAGCCAGGCGCTGGGAGCGATAGGACTCGAAGAGGATTACGTAGACGAGCGCCGCGAGCAGGAGCACGACCAGGATCGAGAGATGGCTCTTGCGCCCGCCGCCGGCGTAGAACACGGCCACGAGGGTGGCCGCGGTGACCATCGCCGTGCCCAGGTCGCGCTGGAGCAGGATCACCCCCAGCACGGCGGCCAGGATGAGCGCGTAGGGTACGAAGCCGTCGGCGAAGCTGCGGATGCGCGGCCCCCGCCGGTCCACCCAGTGGGCGAGGTAGACGGTGAACGCCAGCTTGCCCAGCTCTGAGGGCTGGAACGTGCCCAGCGGGCCGAGGCTGACCCAGCGGCGGGCGCCACCGATCTTGAGGCCAACGCCGGGGACGAGCACGGCCAGCATCGCGGCCATGGTCAGGGCGGCCAGCAGCGGAGCGTAGGGCCGGAGGCGGTGATAGTCCACGCGGCGCAGCACCAGGAGGGCGCTGACCCCGACGCCGGCGAAGACCAGCTGGCGAATGAAGTAGTAGAGGGCGAAGCGGTGCTGCAGGTACGCCAGCGCCTGGCTCGAGCTGAGCACCATGACGAGGCCGCTACCGACCAGCACGAACGTGACCAGGAGCAGCACGTGGTCCGTGTCGACGCGCGCCTCCCTCTTCTCTGCCACCCGCGACGCGGAGACGCTCACTCCGCCTCACCGCTGCACGGTGACGCGGAGACGCTCACTCCGCCTCACCGTGCAGCGCCCTGACGGCGGCCTTGAAGCGGCGGCCCCGATCCTCGAAGTCCTGGAACATGTCGAAACTCTTGTAGGCCGGGCTGAGGAGAACCACCTCGCCCGGCCGCGCCAGCTCGCGGGCCAGGCCCGCCGCCTCCTCCAGCGAAGCGGCTTGGCGCAGGGGGTGGCCCTGGAGGCGCTCCGCCAGCAGGTCCCGGCTGGCACCCATCAGGACCACCGCCCGCGTCTCCGACCGCACCGCCGCCAGCCATGGATCGAGCTCGAACGGGCCCCCGTAGCCACCCGCGATGAGGATCGTGGGAATGCCCGGAAAGGCCCGCAGCCCGACCAGGCCCGCGTCCGGGTTGGTGGCCTTGGAGTCGTTGTACCAGCGCACTCCGGACCACTCACCCACGAGCTCCAAGCGGTGTTCGACGCCTTTGAAGGCGGCGACCGCGGCCTCGATCTCCGGGTCCGGCAGGCCGGCGATGCGGCCGACGGCGGCGGCGGCCAGGGCGTTCATCAGGTTGTGCCGGCCGGGTAGGGCGACGGGCGGCGGCGGGAGGTGCTCGTTGAACCAGGTGACGCGGGCCCGTGTCTTTGCGGCGAGCTCGCGGCAGAGCTGGTCCTCGCCGTTGAGGACGGCGTCGTCGGAAGCCTTCTGGAAGCCCAGCAGGCGCGCCTTTGCGGCCACGTAGGCGCCCATGCCCCCGTGCCGATCGAGGTGGTCGGGAGTGAGGTTCAGGACGACGCCGACGCGAGCCCGCGGCCGCTCCGCCGACTCCAGCTGAAAGCTCGACAGCTCCAGCACCACCCAGTGCTCGGGCGTCACCTCGTCCAGCCGGTCCAGGACCGTCTGCCCGATGTTGCCGCCTACGAGAACAGGCCGCCGGCCGCGAGCCAGGACCGCCCCCGTGAGCGCCGTGGAGGTGGTCTTGCCATTGGTGCCGGTGATGCCGACGATCGGCGCCGGGCAGAGCTTGAAGAAGAGGTCGATCTCGCTCGACACCGGCAGGCCCAGGGCCCGCGCCCGCTCCAGGAGAGGAGCGCGCCACGGCACCCCCGGACTGGCGTAGACGGCGGCGCAGCCCTCCAGGACCTCCTCGCCGTACCCGCCCGTCACAGTCTCCGTGGCGCGGGGAAGCCGGGCCAGGAAGGCGGCCAGCCGCGCCTCCGGGAGCGCGTCGCAGACCCTCACGCCGAGGCCCCGCGAGTCTAGGAAACGAGCCAGGGCCAGACCGCTGCGACCCGCACCCACGACGAGCGCCCGCTCGCCGGGCGCAGGCAATGGGGCCGCGATCACGCGCCGGCGCGCGCGACCAGGGCCGATGCGAGCGCCGCCGCCAGGCCGGCGCTCCAGAACGTGAGCGCGATGCGGTTTTCTGACCAACCCCATTCCTGGAACGTGAGGTGAATCGGTGTGTTGGGAAACACTCTGCGACCGTGGCTGGCCTTGAAGTAGCCAACCTGAATCATGACAGACAACGTCTCCAGAACGAAGACCAGGCCCACAAGCAGCAAGAGCAGCACCCACCCTTGCTGCAGCGCCATGGCGGCCAAGGTGGCGCCCAGGCCCAGGGCGCCCGTGTCGCCCATGAACACCCGCGCCGGGTAGCGATTGAAGAAGAGGAACACGAGGAGGGCTCCGACCAGCACCAGGGCCACCGCCCTCTCCCCCGCCGGCGCCCCCGGCAGAAAGAAGGTCAGGCCGACGAGGGCGATCACCGCCAGGCCGCCCGCGAGCCCGTCGATGCCGTCGCTGAGGTTCACGGCGTTGGCGGCGCCGGCGATGGCCCCCACCGCCAGGGGCCAGTAGAGCCAGGCCACCCCGGCGGGGAGCCCGTGCTGGGGCCCGTGCGCCAGCCAGGCCACCGGCACGGCCAGCAGGAGCTGGAGCGGGAACTTGAAGCGAGCCGGGATGCCGATGGCGCCGACACGCAGTTTGCGCACGTCGTCGAGCAGGCCGAGAAGACCGAAGAGGAAGAGTGCGGCCAGGGCGGGCAGCGCCCCCGAATGCATGCGCAGCGAGAGCAGGCCGCCGACCAGGGCCAGGCCGACGAAAAGGATTCCGCCCCCCGTCGGGGTACCCGCCTTGCGGTGGTGCTCGGGCGGCAATTCGGCCTGGATGACCTGGCTGAACCCGGCCCGCTCCAGGCGCCGGATGAGGAATGGATAGATGGCGGCCGCCAGCAGCGCAGCCGCCACCACAGTGCCGGCGTCGAAGATCACGTCAGCATGGCCTTGACCACGTTGTCCAGGGCCACGCCGGCGGGAGGCCGGAACCAGGACCAACTCGCCGGTTGCGGCTTGCCCAGGCCCAAGCCGCCGCCGCTTGCGCGGCGGGCGTCGAAGATCACGTCAGCATGGCCTTGACCACGTTGTCCATGGCCACACCGGCGGGAGGCCTGAAC
>JALYZG010000304.1 GCA_030948965.1 Candidatus Dormiibacterota bacterium
TAGACGCTGGGGTCGGGGACGTCGTCCTCGTAGCCCTGTGACAGCTCGTGGCTGGAGAGCGCGGTCATGCAGCGCGGGCAGTAGGGCGCGACCTTGAACCCCCGGTAGAAGAGACCACGGTCCCAGATCGTCTTCAGCGCCCACCAGACCGACTGCATGTAGGCCGGGTCGAGGGTCCAATAAGCGTGGTCGTAGTCCTGCCAGAAGCCCATCCGCTCCGAGAAGGCCCGCCAGTCGGCCACGTACTCGAAGACGCTCTCCCGGCAGAGCCGGTTGAACTCGGCGATGCCGAACTGCTCGATCTGCTGCTTGCCAGAGATGCCGAGCCTCTTTTCGACCTCGATCTCCACCGGCAGCCCGTGCGTGTCCCAGCCCGCCTTCCGCTCGACGTAGGCCCCCTTCATCGTGCGGTAGCGGCCGAAGAGGTCCTTGAAGGCCCGGGCCATGATGTGGTGGGTGCCCGGGCGGCCATTGGCAGTCGGCGGCCCCTCGTAGAAGACGAAGCGCGGCCGGCCCTCGCGCTGGGCCAGGCTGCGCTGGAACGTGCCCTCCTCGGCCCAGATGCCGGCGACGCTCCGCTCCAGTTCTGGCAAAGACTGCCGGGGGTCGACCGCGGCGAACGTGCTCTTCTCGGTTTGCATGGCTCGTCCTTCAGATGTGTTTCTTCTGGGACGAGCCGCCCGCCGCGGCCCGCGGTACCACCCAGATTCCCGGCCAACACCGGGCGCTCGTCGGGTCACCGGCTCGCCAAAGTGATCTCGGCCCGTCCGGCGCCGCCCGCATCCCAGCTACGCGGGCTCTCTGTTGGACGCCTCCTGGACAGTCCTACCTGTCTTTAGTTCATCGCCGGTGGGTTGAAGTCTACCGGCGCTGGATCGGCGTCAGCTGCCGACGAGGACGCGGCCGACCAGCGAGATCAGGAAGTACACGCCGAAGAACACCAGCACGAAGGCGACGTCGAAGCCGCCGAAGGGTGGGATCAGCCGGCGCACTGGGCCGACGACGGGTTCGGTCACCCGCCAGGTGAGACGGTGGACGGCGTTGCGGGGGTAGGGCTCGATCCAGCTGAAGAACCCTCGGACCACGAGGCACAGGAGAAAGGCGTAGAGCGGGAGCTGGACCAGCGTGACGATCGACATCCTTGCGAAGCCTACCCCGGTCCACTGTCAGCCAATCCGAACAGAACCCGGCCCAGCCTGACCATCGTGCTGCCTTCTCTGACAGCGGCCTCGAAGTCGTCGCTCATACCCATCGACAGCATGGGAAGCTCTCGGCCGAGACGCTGCTCCGCCTCGTCCCGGAGCCGGCGCAGGAAGCGGAACGATGGTCCCGGGTCGGCGCCGAGCGGGGCGATCGCCATCAGGCCGCGCAGGTCGAGTAGCTCGCCGACGCTCGCCGCCACCTCGAGCGCTTGTTCTGGGGCTACGCCAGGCCGCTGCGGCGCCCCGGCCACGTTCACCTCCAGGAGGACGGGGGGCGCGGCCGGCACGGCCCGCCTGGCCACGGCCTCCGCCGCCCGAGCCGAGTCCAGGGACTGGATCAGGGCGAAGCGGCCGGAGTGGCGGGCCTTGTTCGTCTGCAGCCGGCCGACCAGGTGCCAGTCAGCGCCCGGCACCTGGCCCATCTTGGTCAGCGCCTCCTGGACCCGGTTCTCGCCCAGGTCGGTCAGGCCCACCGCCACCGCGGCCCGGCAGGCCGCCAGACTCTGGCCCTTCGTCACGGCCACGATCCGGACCGACCCGGGCTCCGCACCGGCGCGCTGGAGGCGCGCGCGCACCGAGGCCAGAGCGCCGGCCAGACGTTCGCGGGTTGGGTCTGACGCCGGGTCGGCCAGTCGGATCAGTGGACCACCGGGGCTTCCCACCCGCGAACGCTGCCGGCCAGCGGGCCGCAGACCTCCAGCAGATGTTCCCGCAGGCGCGTGAGGGTCTGCGGCGTGGGCACCAGGGGGGCGATCGCGGTCAGGGTCCAAGCCCCAGCCTCGTGGCGAACCTGGCAGCGATAGCCGTCCTCCTCCAGCCGGTCGCGGGCGGCCCGCGTTGCGACCTCGTCATCGAAGGTGACAAACGACCGCACCGGGTGCTGGAGATCAAGACGCGAGCCCAGGCGACGCAGCTCATCGAGCCGGATCAAGTCGTCTGGATGAGGCGGGGCGAGGCTCGTGGTCCGCGGTGGCCGGCGGACCAGCGACCGCGGCAGGAACCATCCCAGCCAATCCACGCCCGGGCGAGGTGGCGGGTCCATGTCGCGGAGCCTACCCCGCGGGGGATTAGCGGCGGCCGGCGCGGGCGCTACCGGGTCGGGAGGACAGCACCCGCTCGATCTCGGTCTTCACGTCCTGAACGTCCTTGAACTCGCGATACACGGAGGCGAAGCGTATGTAGGCGACCTCGTCCAGGTCCTTGAGCCGCTCCATCACCATCTCGCCGATCTCCCCGCTCGGAATCTCCACCCGGCCGCTGCGCCGCAGCTCGGCCTCGATCTCATCCACGATCGCGTTCAGGCGCTCCGGCGAGATGTCCCGCTTCTCGGTCGCCTTCTTGAGGCCGCCGAACAGCTTGTGCGGGTCGAAGTCCTCACGCCGCCCGTCCTTCTTGATGACGAAGAAGGGCACCGTCTCGATCCGCTCGTAGGTGGTGAAGCGCTGCCCGCACTGCAGGCACTCCCGCCGTCGCCGGATGGCCTCGCCCACCTCGGAATCGCGCGAGTCCACGACCTTCAGGTCGTGATGGCCGCAGTACGGACAGCGCACTAGGGCAAGGGGAGGCGGGCCTCCCCTTCCAGAACCAGGGGCAAGGGGAGGCAGGCCTCCCCTTCCAAAACCCCACCACGCGCTTGCGCGCGCCTGACGGGGAGCAATGGCAAGGGGAGGCAGGCCTCCCCTTCCAGAACCCCTCGACGCGCTTGCGCGCGCCTGACGGGGAGCGGCGGAGAAAACAACTCAATCGGCCCGGGGG
>JALYZG010000214.1 GCA_030948965.1 Candidatus Dormiibacterota bacterium
CCCTCACGTCGGGCACGACCGGCCTGCCCAAGCTGGCCTCGCTCCATGCCGGGCTCAAGGCGGTGACGGCCGCCGCGTTCACCGAACGCCTCGGCATCGGTCCCGCCGACCGGGTGCTCAGCCTGGCGCCTCTGATGCAGGGCATCGGCGGCATGTCCCTCTTCGCGCTCCGCCGGGGGGCGACGCTGGTGATGCTGGGCGAGCCCCGCTTCAGCGCCGAACACGCGCTGACCGTCGCCGCCGGCCGCCGGGCGACGGTGCTGGTCGGCGTGCCGACGCACGTCATCCGGATGCTGGCCGCACCCGAACTGGCGACGACGGACCTGTCCAGCGCTCGCTGCACGGCCGTCGCCGGGGCGCCTATGCCGCCGGCGGTGGCCGAGGCGTGGGAGCGGCGCTCCGGCTACCGAGTCTGCATCTTCTACGGCTCGATGGACGCCGGGCAGCTGGCCGTGGGCTCTCCGGAGGACCCGCCTCTGAAACGCTGGCACACGGTGGGCCGTGTGCACGACCGCGCCGAGGCGCTGATCACGCCGGACGGCGAGATCTGCATGCGCGGCCCCACCGTGCAGCGGCGGTACTGGGGCGAGGCCCGGGGCCCGCTCGCCGCCGACGGCTGGGCGCACATGGGCGACCTCGGCTTCATCGACGCGGACGGCTTCCTGCACGTAGTCGGGCGGGTCAAGGACGTGATCATCCGCGGAGGCACGAACATCAACCCGAACGAGGTCGAGAACGCGATCCGCGAACATCAGCACGTGGTCGACGCCTGCGTCGTCGGCCGGCCCGATCCGGACCTCGGGGAGCGGGTGGTGGCGTTCGTCGTGAGCAGCGGGCCCCTGTCGCTGGAGAGCGCGCGCGCGCACCTGGCTCGCCTCGGCCTCGCCCGCTACAAGTGGCCGGAGGCGGTGATCCCCCTGCCCGAGATCCCGGTGCGAGGCCCGGGCAAGCCCGACCGCGCGGGCTTGCGGGAGCAGGCCGCGGCCCTGGCCCGTTCGTTCGACGTCTCCGGCCGGCTGCCAGAATGAGCCGGTGCGCAGCGGCTGCCGCGACATCGACGTGGCCTGGCACGACTGGGGCCGGGGCGAGCCGCTGGTCCTGGTCCACGGCCTGGCCGACGACCATCGCGCCTGGCGCCACGTGCTGCCGGCGCTGGCGCTGGACCATCGGGTCATCGCGTACGATCTGCGCGGCCACGGCGAAACGTCGCTGGGCGATTCGGAGGCGCGACTCGCCCAGCTCGCGGACGACCTCGTTGCGTTCCTGGACGTGGCGGGGCTGGGCGCCCCCGACCTGGCCGGCTTTTCGCTGGGCGGGACGGTCGTGCTGAAGGTGGCTATCGACCACCCCGAGCGGGTGCGGCGCCTGATCCCGATCGCCACCTCCAGCCGGGTCGGAAAGCAGGCCGCGGGCTGGTACCAGGAGCGCGCCGCGCTCGCCGCCGAAGGTGCCGACCGCCTTCACCCCGTGCTCCGCGAGGACACCGAGCTGCAGCTCGGCCGCGCTCCCGACCTGCTCGAGGCCCACTGGCGCATCCGGCGCGAGTCGACCGCCGACCCCCGCGGCTTCGAGGCCGGTTGCCGGGCGATGGCGCGGCTGCATGCAGAACCGCTGGACCCCGACCTGCACCGGATCAAGGCGCCGACCCTGGTCGTGTCGGCCGCGGAGGACCCGCTCTGCCCGCCGCGCGCGGGTGAGATCATCGCGGCCGGCGTGCCGGGGGCGCGGATGGAGCTGATCCGCGGCTCCGGCCACCAGGTCGAGGTGGAGCGCCCGGCCGAGCTGGCGGCGATCATGCACGCCTTCCTCGCCGGCGCGTGATCCTGGTCACCGGCGCCACTGGCTTCATCGGCGGTAACGTGGTGGCCGCGCTGGCGGAGGCCGGCACACCGGTCCGAGCCCTGGTCCGGAACGCCGCCCGCGCCTCCCAGCCCGCCGGCGTGGAAGTGGTGGAGGGCGACCTGACCCAACCCGCCACACTGCCGGCCGCCGTGGCCGGGGTGGCGACTGTCGTGCACGCGGCGGCGATCACGGCCAGCCTGAAGGAGCCGTACCGAGACGCTTATGACCTGATCAACCGCGCCGGCACCGAGAACCTGGTCGCCGCCGCGGCCACGGCGAAGGTGAGCCGCCTCGTGGTCATGTCCGGGCTGGGCACCAAACCGGCTCCGGCGGCCACCTACATGGCCACCCGCTGGGGACTCGAGGAGGCCGTCCGCTCGGGCTCGGTCCCCTATGTCATCCTCCAGCCGTCGGTCCTGTTCGGGGCCGGGGCCGAGTTCGTCAGCGCGCTGGCGGGCGTGGTCCGCCGCTTCCCGCTGGTGCCGATGGTGGGCGGCCCCGAGCTGCGCTTCCAGCCCTTGTGGATCGAGGACCTGACCCGCTGCCTCGTCGCCGCCACAGCGGACGACGGGCTCGTGGGCCGGGCCATCGCCCTCGGCGGCGCGGAGCAGCTGGACCAGCGGGCGCTCCTGGAGGCGATCGCCGAGGCGCTGGGCGTGCACCGCCGGTTCGTGTCGCTGCCCCTGTCGCTGGCGCGCATACAGGCTGGGCTGATGAGCGCCGTGCTCCCCCGGCCGCCGCTGACGCCCGCGAGCATGGAGCTGTTCGACTTCGACAACGTCGCTGAGCCGGATTCGGTGGAGCGTACCTTCGGCTTCAAACCCCGCGGCTTCCGGGAGCACCTCCGGGCCCACGGTTTGGAGACCTGACCCGCCGGGCTTTCGGACAGGGCCCGGCCGGGCGGGCTCGGCGGTACCTTCTTTGGACCACTGGGCTGTGTTGCCTTTCGTTCAGTGATTCTGCTCGTGGTCGGAGCCTCTGCTGCTGGCAAGACGACGGCTTTAGGTACAGCCCGAGACCGGCTCCGAGACGTTGAGGTTCGAGACTTCGATGAGATCGGAGTACCGGAGCACGCCGACGGGTTGTGGCGGCTCAGGGCCAACGAACGCTGGGTGAGGCACGCGATCGCCAGCACACGACACCTCATGCTGTCGGGCCAGACACCGCTCGGGGAGTTGCTCGCCTCGCCTTCAGCCGACCGACTCGATGGCATCGCCGCGTGCCTGCTCGACTGTCACGACGTGGTTCGCATTCGTCGCCTGCGCCAACGCGGTCGGCCGGCCGCCACGCAGGATCAGCTCAACTGGGCGGCTTGGCACCGTCTGCATGCGACCGATCCGCAGTGGGAACGCGATGTCATCGAGGCACCCTCCCGCGATCTCCCGTGGGATCGCTGGCGTGACTGGCAAGAAGGCGATCCCCGCTGGTCTATCGAAGTCATCGACACCACGTGCCTTTTACCGATCGAGGTCGGTGAAAGGTTGGTTGATTGGGCGGACCGTCAGTTGGCGATGTGGCGGGCGGGAACTTTGCCTCTCAGAGGCCGATGGTGGGACTGAGCTGGCGCGTCCTTCGCGCGCGCGCCCGGACGCGACCTCAGGCCACGGCCCGGTTGAACGAGCGCGCCGCCAGCACCACGGCCACCACCGCCAGCACGGCCATCAGCAGGACGCCCTGCCCCACGCTGGGGTCTGTTACATGCCCCAAGAACAGCGCCCGCGCGGCGTTCACCGCATATGACAGCGGGTTCAGGTTGGCGATCGACCGCAGCCAGCTCGGCGCCAGGGTCAGCGGCAGCAGCACGCCCGAGAGCAGCAACAGTGGCAGCGTCGCCGTGAAGACGATGGGCGCGAACGCGTCCTCCGACTTCACCGCCAGCGCCACGTAGTAGGACAAGGAGGCCGTCAGGAGACCGATCAGCGCGATCAGGGCCAGCATCACGAGCAGCCCGGTGGCCTGGATGGTGAGGCCGAACGGGAGCGAGAGCACGACCAGGATCAGCGACTGCACCACCAGCAGCAGAATGTCGCGGAGCGCCCGTCCGAGCAGCAGCGCGAACCGGCTCACCGGCGTCACCCGGAACCGCTCGATGACGCCCTGACGCAGCTCCGCGATCAGGCCGAAGCCGACCCCCGAAGCGCCGAACAGCCCGATCTGGACCAAGAGGCCGGGTACGAACACGTTGTAGGCGCCGCCCTTCGGAAAGCCCGGCATCTCTGCGATCGACTTCAGGAGGGGCGCGAAGAGGATCAGGTAGAGGACCGGGTTGAGGATGCCGATGATCACCCAGGCCGGGTTCCGGATGAGGAGCATGAAGTAGCGGACGAAGACCAGCCGGGTGTCGCGAACGAGCTTCATGAAGCGATTACCTCCAGGATGAGGGGCAGGATGACGCGGTGGGCGCGGCTCATGCCGCCGTCTCGCGCAGCGAGCGCCCGGTCTGGCGCAGAAAAACGTCGTCGAGGCTGGGCCGGGTGAGGCTGATCGTGCTCAGCTCCAGGCCGGCCCCGTCGAGCAGGCGCAGGATCTGGGGCATGGCCGTCTCCCCCCGATCGACGTAGAGACGCAGGAGCCCGTCCTCCTCGCTGCCTGCCTCGCGCACGAAGGGCTGGTGACGAAGGGTGGCGACCGCCGCCTCGGGGTTGGCGGCCACGCCGACCGTGACCACGTCGCCGGCGATCTGCCGCTTCAGCGCGTCCGGTGTGCCCTCGGCCACGATCTGGCCGTGGTCGATGATGGCCAGCCGGTCGCAGAGGACGTCGGCCTCCTCCAGGTAATGGGTGGTGATGAAGACGGTCGTGCCCTCCTCGCGCCGGAGCCGCACCTCGTCCCACATCCGAGCCCGGCTCTGGGGGTCGAGGCCGGTGGTGGGCTCGTCGAGGAAGAGGACCTGGGGACGGTGGACCATGCCCAGGGCGATGTCCAGCCGCCGCCTCTGGCCGCCGGAGTAGGTCCCGGTGCGGCGGTCGGCGCAGTCGTCCAGCTCCACCTTCGCGATCAGCTCCGCGGCGCGCTGCCGCGCCTCGGCCGCGCTCAGGCCGTAGAACCGGCCCTGCAGGATCAGCTCGGAGCGGCCCGTCACCATGGGGTCGGTGCCGCCGGACTGGCCCACGTAGCCGATCCGGGTCCGGACCACGCCGGACTGGCGGCGCAGGTCGACGCCGGCGACGGTGGCGTCGCCGCCGGTAGGTGGGAGAAGGGTGGCCAGCATGCGCAGGGTCGTCGTCTTGCCCGCCCCGTTGGGGCCGAGGAAGCCGAAGATCTCGCCCGCCTCGACGCGCAGGTCGACGCCGGCGACGGCTTCGACAGCGCCGCGGCGGCTCTTGAACGTGCGGCGCAGGCCGCGGGTCTCGATGACGGTTTCCGTGGAACCAGGGGCGTGGGACATGGACATGGCAACCTCCTCAGGCGTGTTGCGGGCGGTCATTCGGGCTCGCTCTGAGCTCCATGCGGGACAGGTCGTTGTGCGCGGCGAACATGGTTTCGTCCAGGCCCGGCAGCCGGCCGGCGCGCAGGTCGGTCACGATCGAGGCCACCCAGGCGCACTCCGCGCGCCGCATCGCCACCGCGTATTCGAGCTCCACGAGCACGATCCGAGGCAGGCGCAGGCGCCCCTGGAGCGAGGCGAGGGCCGTTTCGTGGCCGGCGATCGCCGCCTCCAGCTCGACCCGGCGCGACTCCAGGGCCGTCGCCGCCTCGCCTGTGTCGACGTAGCCGAGGAAGCTGACCGCGGCCGCGAACAGCTTCTCGCCGGCCGCAGGTGTCGCCAGGAGGTCGAGGAGGCGGAACCGGAACTCGTCCCGGCCGGCGTCCGTGATGCGGAAGGTCGTGCGCTCGGGGCGGTGGCCCTCGCGCCCCTGGCCCGCGACCTCGATGAAGCCGCGGCGGGCAAGGCTCGCCACCCGGTGGTAGAGGCCCCTGGCGCTGCCCAGAGCAAAGTCCTTGCGCCGCTCCCGGATCAGACGCTGCATCTCGTAGGGATGGCGCGGCTGCTCAGAGAGCAGCGCGAGGATGGTCAACGCCACGAGGTCCCGCCGCGCCGCCAGAGACTGCTCGGCCATAATGCAGACCGCATTATAGCGGGTGGTAACGGCCGATGGGCGGTGTCCATGCATGCCGATCAATTAAACGCTGTACAGGCACTGTCGCCAATCTACATAAACAATGTTAAGCTGTCAAGGTGAGCCAGGAATCGAACAGGCCGGAGCGACCCCCGCGGCCGGACCGACCCCCGCGGATCGTCATCGATAGGGACCGGGTGGTCGCGGCGGCCGTCGCGTTGCTCGACGCCGACGGGGTGGAGGGCCTCTCCATGCGCCGCCTGGCCGAGCGCCTGGGCGTCACCGCGGCCGCGCTCTACTGGCACGTCCGCGACAAGCAGGAGCTGATCGACCTGGTGGCCGAGGCCATCGTGGCCGGGATCGATCTGCCCGCGCCGGGCACGCCCTGGCGCGACGCCCTGCTGGGAATGGCTCGGAGCAGCCGCAGGGTCACCCTCTCGCATCGCGACGGGGCCCGGGTGCTGGTGCTGTCCATACCCCGCGGCGAGCATCGGCTGGCGCTGATCGAGACCCTCTTCGAAACCCTGCGCGCGGCCGGCTGCCCGCCGTCCGAGATCCCGGCGCTGAACAGCGCCCTCAACTCCTTCCTCACCGGAAGCCTTCTGGAGGAATCCATGAGCCCCGAACAGAACGCCGCCCCGACCGCCCCTGGTCCCGCGCCAACCGTCGCCCACCCCGCGAGCTGTCGCCTGGTCGTGGCCGGCGGCAGCGTGAACCTGACCATCGACGGCGACGCCACCATGCCCGACCTCTACCGGGCCGCGTACGAGGGTCACCCGCCGCAGGTGAGCCTGGCCGGCGACCTCCTTCGGGTCCGCGTCGCGGGCGGCAACCGCGCTGCCTGCCACCTGACGCTGGCCGCGTCGAGCCGCTGGTCGATCGAGCTTTCAGGCGGGGTCAGGCGCGTGGCGGCCGACCTCTCGCTCCTGGCCGTCGACGGGGTCCGCGTCGCCGGCGGGGTCTCCGACGTCCTGCTTCGACTGCCCGCGGCTTCCGGCACGATCGGGGTTCAGGTGAGCGGCGGCGCCCGCCGCCTCACACTCGAGCGGCCGGCGGGCACAGCCCTTCGCGCGACCATCAAGCACGGAGGCAGGAGGCTAGTGCTGGACGGCACATTCCTCAGCAGCGTCGGCGGCACGACCCGCTGGGAGAGCCCGGGCGCAGGCGCCGCGACGGGAGTGGTCGAGCTCGAGGTCGCGGGCGGCGTCAGCGACCTCGAGACGAGGGTCGGCCCCGATACCGGCCAGGCTCGGATCCACGGCCAGGGCTTGCCGCCCGCGACCCCGGCGCACCCGTTCGCCGGGCTCGACCCGGTCCGCTACCCGAACCTCGCCGCCGCGTTCGCGGAGCTCTCCCATCCCGACCCGGAGCGCCGGTTCGAGGTCGGCCTCGGCCTGCTCCTGGATGGGATCGAGCGCCGCTTGGTCGGGCGCCCGCCGGATCCCGAACACTGATCGGCGGCGCCGCCTTAAGTGCATCCGCCGGCGAATCGACCCTCGCACCTGCGAATTTGACGTCGCCGGCGAATGACCCTCACCGTCGACGACTCGCCAGCGTTCAGTGGAGCGGCGGGATCCAGTCCCCGTGGGCGGCCAGCAGGTCGTCGACCAGCGCCCAGATCTGGTCCAGATCCAGCTCGGCTGCCGTGTGCGGGTCCAGCATCGCCGCGTGGTAGACGTGCTCCCGGCGACCGGAGAGCGCGGCCTCGACGGTCAGCGCCTGCACGTTGACATTCGTCTGCATCAGCGCCGCGAGCTGCGGCGGCAGCGCGCCCACTCGCACCGGCTGCACCCCGTTGCGATCGACCAGGCAGGGCACCTCGACGCAGCAGCCGTCCGGCAGGTTGTCGATCAGCCCGTGGTTGGGGACGTTGCCGTAGACCACCTCGGCCTGGCCCGTTTCGACCGCATGCACGATCCGGGCGCCGTACTCAACGGAGCGTTCACGCTCCAGGTCGCGAGGGCCGGCGGCGAGCTGGTCGCGCAGGCTCTCCCACTCCGCGATCTGGGCCTCGCAGCGGCGTGGGTACTCGTCCAGCGGGATGTCGAAGCGGTCGATCAAGTCCGGCCGGTCGCGCTTGATGAACCAGGGCGCGTACTCGCTGAAGTGCTCGCTCGACTCCGTCACAAAGTAGCCGAGGCGGCTCAGCATCTCGTAGCGCACGCGGTTCCCCGCCGGCACGCGGCCCTCGGCGACGACGCGGCGAATGAGCGGATAGAGGTCCTGGCCCGCCCGCTCGAAGTGGAGGTAGAAGGCCATGTGGTTGATGCCCGCGCTCAGGTAGCTGATCTCCTCCAGCGGCACCCCGATGTCGTGGGCGAGCGAACCGGCCGTGCCCTGCACGCTGTGGCAGAGGCCAACCGTGCGGATCGGGGTGGCCCGGGCCACCGCCCAGCAGCAGATGGCCATCGGGTTGACGTAGTTGAGGAAGACCACGTCGGGGCACAGCTCGCTCATGTCCCGGCACATGTCGAGGAGCACCGGGATCGTGCGCAGGCCGCGCATGATGCCGCCGATGCCCAGCGTGTCGGCGATCGTCTGGCGCAGCCCGTGCTGCTTGGGTACCTCGAAGTCGACGACCGTGGAGGGCCGGTAGCCGCCGACCTGGAACATAGAGAGGGCGTAGTCGGCGCCGTCCAGCGCGGCCCGCCGGTCGAGGGTGCTCTCGATGGTGACCGAGACGCCCATCTCCTCGGCCAGGCGCCGGGCGACCGCGTCCGAGGTCTGGAGTCGCTCGGGATCGATGTCGAAGAGGCTGATCCGAGAGCCGGCCAGCGCCGGGTAGCTGAGGAGGTCGCCCAGCAGCGTGCGCGCGAACACCGTGCTGCCCGCGCCAAGGAAGGCGATCTTGGCCAATCCCGGGTGCCTCAGCCGGAACCGGCCGCCCCGGCCTCGCGTAGCTGCGCCGCGGCGACTTCGGGGCTCACGTCGTTGATGAACACGCCGCCCGCCGTCTCGCTGCCGGCCAGGTACTTGAGGCGGTCGCGCGAGCGTCGCGGCGACGTCAGCTCGAAGTGCAGGTGGCCGAGCTCCCGGCTATCACGGACCGGCGCCTGCTGGCAGGCCAGGATGTAGGGGGTGGGGGTGTCGAACAAGCCGTCGAGGCGGCGCAGCACGTCCACCAGGACGCGGGCCAGGGCGTCGCGCTCGTTCCCGTCCAGCGCGTCGAGGTCGGGCACGTGGCGGAGCGGGAAGATCTGGACCTCGTAGGGCCAGCGGGCGGCGGCGGAGACGAACGCGAACCAGCCCGAGTCCCGCGCGACCGCCCGAACCCCGGCTTTGGCTTCCGCCCCGACCACGGCGCAGAAGAGGCAGCCGCCGTGGCGGCGATGATGCTCGCGGGCGTTTTCCAGGCGGCGGGCGGCCCGCGGGGTCACGAAGGGATAAGCGTAGATCTGGCCGTGGGGGTGGTTCAGCGTCACCCCGATCTCCTCACCGCGGTTCTCGAACGGCATGATCTGCTCCACGTAGGACAGCCGCCCGAGCTCGGCCGTGCGCTCGGCCCAGACCTCGACCACGGTGCGGACGCGGCCCTCACCGAGCCGGGCCAGGCTGGAGTCGTGATCAGAGCTGAAGCAGACGACCTCGCAGCGGCCCAGACCCGGGCGCCGTTCGGTGAAGGGCGTGACCTGACAGGAGTCGCCGTTGGCAGACGTGGCCAGCGATGGGAAGCGGTTCTCGAAGACCACGACCTCGTAGTCCGGCGCCGGGATCTCGGTCAACCGCCCCTCCCGCGAGGGGCAGAGCGGGCAGTGATCCGGCGCGGGCAGGAAAGTGCGCTCCTGGCGGTGGGAGGCGATGATGACCCACTCGCCGGCCAGTGGGTCGAAGCGGACCTCCGAGCTGAAGTTGAATGGCGGCAGACCGCGCAGGTCCGGAGCATCCCGGGGCGGCGCCTGCTCGCTCTCGTCGTAGTAGATCAGCTCGCGCCCGTCCGAGAGGTGGGTGAAGGTCCGTCTCATGCCCCGCGCCCGCTCTCCCACCCGGGGTCGAGGGAGGTGGCCGGCTCGCCGTCGAGAGGGGCCAGGATCAGCTCGGGCCCGGCCCCCGCCAGCCCCTCCCGGCCCTCGGCCTCCAGCCCCGCGTCCGTCACGACGGCATCCACCTCGGATAGGGCGCAGATGGTGTGCAGGCCCACCGTGTGCCACTTCGTGTGGTCGGCCACAACCACGACCCGCCGGGCGCGGCTCATGAAGGTCCGGTTGGTCTCGGCCTCCGCCAGGTTGGGTGTGGTCAGGCCGGCCTCCGGGTCCATGCCGTGCACCCCCAGGAAGAGGATGTCCACGTTCAGCCAGCGCAGCGCACGATCCGCCACCGGACCCACCAGCGCGTCCGAGGGGGTGCGGAAAGCGCCGCCGGTGAGGATGATGGAGGTCCCCGGCCGGACGACCCGCTGCATCTCGGCGGCGATGTTGGGCGAGTTCGTGACCACGGTCAGGTCCGGCACCTGCGCCAGCGCCAGGACCAGGTGCCAGGTGGTGGTGCCGGCCGTGATGCCGACCGCGGTGCCGCGCCGGGCCAGGGTCGCCGCCCGCTGCGCGATGGCCAGCTTCTCGCGCAGGTGGCGCTCGCGGTTGGCCTCGAAGCCCGGTTCCTCTGCGCGGCGCCCGGGAAGCACCGCGCCGCCGTGGACCTTCTCCAGGAGGCCGGCCGACTGCATCACGTCGAGGTCCCGGCGAACCGTCATGTCAGACACCAAGAGCAGCTCCGAGAGCTCGGCCACGCGCACCGCGCCGCGGCGCACGATGGCCTCCATGATCAGGTCCCGCCGCTCCTCGGCCAGCACCGTCAGCGCGCCTCGGGCTCGCTGAGGACGGCCGCGCCGAGCGGTTCCAGGCGCAGGCGGCCGTCGCTGCAATCGGAACCGGTCAAGAGGTCCCGCGCACCCGGGGCGACGTCCACCAGGGCCGCTTCCCCGCTGTGGTTGAGCAGAAAGAGCAGGGAGCGCCCGGCGGCGACCCGGCGCACGACCTCGACCCCGGCCGGGGCCCCGACCTGCGGCCGGACGCCGGCCCCGGCCACTATGTCCCCGACCAAGCGGCCCATCCCGGCCCGGTCGGGGCGCGTGCCCAGGTAGTGCGCCACGCCTTGGCCGTGGCGATGGCGGGTGATGGCCGGACCGGGCGACGGGATGCCGTCCTCGAACCAGCCCACGGCCTCGGCCGCGCCGGGGACGATGATCTCCGACCAGAGATCGGCGGCGAACCGGGTGCCGTCGGCCAGGCGGATGCTCAACGTCTCGCCCTCGGCCAGCGGCGCGAAGTCGGTCACCGTCAGCCCCAGCGGCCCCGCCAGGGCGGCCGGGTAAGCACCCGGGCGGACGCGGTCCTGGGCATCGACGAGGCCGCTGAAAAAGGACACCGCCAGGTGGCCGCCCCCGGTCACGTAGCCGTCCAGGTTCGCCGCCGACCTCTCAGTCATCAGGTACAGGTTGGGGGCTACGACCAGGCGGTAGGCGCCGAGGTCGGCCTCCGGGTGGGCGAAGTCGGCGGTCACGCCGAGGTCGAACAGCTCCCGGTACCAGGCCCAGACCTGGTCCAGGAGGCGCACGTCCGTCGACGGTTTGCTCGGCAGCTCGAGCGCCCACCACGATTCCCAGTCCAGGAGGACGGCCACCTCTGCCTGCACCCGGCTTCCGGCCACGGCGGCCAGCCGGCCCAGCTCGGCGCCGAGGGCCTTCGCCTCTTGCCAGCCGGGCGAGTCTTCGACCGGCCCGTGGGGCACGAACGCGCTGTGCCACTTCTCGGCTCCGCCCCGGGACTGGCGCCACTGGAAGAACATGACCGCGTCGGCCCCCCGGGCCACGGCCTGCAGGCTCCAGAGCCGCATGAGCCCGGGCGGCTTGGCCGCATTGCGGGGTCGCCAGTTGACTCGGTTCGTGGTCTGCTCCATCAGCATCCAGGACCGGCCCCCGCCGAGAGAGCGCATGAGGTCCCCGCTCATCGCCGCTCGGGCGGTGGACTCAGGGTCTGAGGGGTCGGGGTACGAGTCGTGGCTGACGATGTCCTCGCCGCGGACCCAGCGCCAGTAGTCCATCGGCTTGAAAAAGCCCATGAAGTTGGTGGTCACCGGCAGGGTGGGCGTGACCCGGGCCAGGATCGCGCGCTCAGCTTCGAAGCAGGCGAGCACCTCGTCGGAGCTGAAGCGCTGAAAGTCCAGCTGCTGGGCGG
>JALYZG010000242.1 GCA_030948965.1 Candidatus Dormiibacterota bacterium
CCGGCTGCACGGGAAGCGATCGCTCGGGCAGGGTCAGGCTCTCCGCGAGGAATCTGGCCAGCGGCCAGACGTAGGGCGCGACCAGGTCGATCAGCGACCGCTTCACCTCGTCCCTGAATCCGGCCGCCACCTGCCGCAGGTGGAGCAGGAGCTGGCGGGTCGCGTCCGCGTCATCCAGGGCGCGGTGGGGTCGGGGCTGCCTCAGCCCGAACCAGGCGACAAGCCCCTGGAGGCTGTGGCTCGGCGCGTCGGGCAGGAGGATGCGAGCGAGGTCGAGCGTGTCCAGGATCTCCTCGCCCGGCGGCCAAATACCGGCGGCGGTTAGGAAGTCCACGTCCAGCCGGGCGCCATGGCCCACCGCTGTACGCCCCTGGAGGAGGACTGCCAGCTCCCGCAGGGGGGCATCCGGCGGCGGCGCCAGGACGAGATCGGCGGGGTCGATGCCGGTGAGCCGGAGGACCGCGTCCGGGACCGCACGGCCGGGATCGGTCAACCGCTCCAGGCGGGTCTCGACCCCGGCCTCGTCGAAGGCCACCGCGCCAACCTCGATGACGCGGTCGCGTTCGGGGTCGAAGCCGGTGGTCTCCAGATCCAGTGCCAGGTACCGCACGTTGGGCGCGATTCTAGGCCCGCGCAGACACTGGCCCGCTCAAGCCGGCTCCGTGACGGCCACCGGCTCGGTCACGCCCGCCAGCCGGGCGCGCAGAACCGCGACCTCGGCGTAGGCTCCCCGCAGCGACTCCGGCAGGCATTCCGCCACCGCCAGCATGATGGCGTCGACCGCCTCCTGGTTTTGGACGCGCCGGCCGTCCGGGCGCCGGCCGCGGACCCGCAGCGGCGGCCCGATTCGCATCTCCACGTCCACTCGCCGCGGCCAGTGGGCGCCCCGGGGCAGGCATTCCTCCGTCCCCACCAGGGCCACGGGCAGCACGGTCACGCCCGAAATGCGGGCGATGAAGCCGGCGCCGGGCTCGGCCGGACGCATGCCGCCGGCGGGGACGCGCGTGCCTTCCGGATATATGACCAGGACATGGCCGCCGCGGATGATCTCGAACGCTCTGTCCAGGGCTTTGCGGTCTGCGCTGTGCCGGACGATCGGGAAGGCCTGATAGGCGCGCAGGAGAGCGGCGAGGTGGGGCTTCGAGAACCACTCCGACTTGGCCACGCTCCAGCTGTCGCGGCGAGGCAGGAACGCCGGCACCAGGGGTGGATCGATCGTGCCCCGATGATTGGAGCAGACCAGCAGGCCCCCGCTACGTGGGATCAGGTCCCCGTCTTCGAGGCTGAAGCGGGGGCCAAGGTAGACCCGGACCAGGGACCGCATGCACCAGCGCAGGCCGGCGTAGATCACTGCCGGTCGCCGACGCGGCGCAGGACCTCGGCCACCACGGCCTCCAGGTCGAGGCCGTCCGTCTCGATAACCTCGGCATCCGGTGCCGGGTGCATGGGCGAAACGGCCCGGCCCGCGTCCCGCCGATCTCTCTCCTCGATCTCGCGCTGCAGGTCGGCAGCGGCGGCCGTCCCCCCCCGCGCCTCGATCTGGCGCGTGCGCCTTCGAGCCCTCTCGGCCGCGCTCGCAGTGAGGTAGAACTTGTCCCCCGCGCCCGGGAAGACCACTGTGCCGATGTCGCGACCGGCCATCACCACCCCCGTCCCGCCGAGCGCACGCTGTTTGCCGACCAGCTCCCGGCGCACGCCCGCGACGGCCGCCACGCGCGACGAGCCCGCGCTGACGTCCGGCGCGTAGATGCGGCCTGTCAGGTCTTCGCCGTCCGCGGTCAGGTCGGGGCCCGATACGCGAAGGTCGAGACTCGCGGCCAGCCGCTCCAGCTCGGCCTCGGCCTCGAGCGGGATGCCGCGCTGGGCCGCGACTATAGCCACGGCGCGGTACATGAGGCCGCTGTCGACGAACGGCAGGCCCAGGGCCTCTGCGACCCGGCGTCCGACCGCGGACTTGCCGGACCCTGCGGGCCCGTCGATGGCGATGATCATCGGCCGGCCAGCCCGGACGCTTGGCGCAGGGACTCGATCTCCGCGGGCCGCAGCCGCCGCCAGCCGCCAGTACGCAGCCGTCCCAGGCGGATCGGGCCGACGGCCGTGCGGGTCAGGGCTTGAGCCGGGTGGCCGATCGCCTCCAGCATCCTGCGCACCTGGCGATTTCGGCCCTCCCGGATCACGATCCGGACCTGGCCCACGCGCCCGCGGGCCGAGACCAGCTCAGCCTCGGCCGGCGCCGTGCGGCCGTCCACCAGCTGGACGCCGTCACGCAGCAGCCTCAGGTCCCGTTCCCCGGGCACGCCCCGAACCGCTGCCACGTACTCCTTGGGCACCTTGTGCGCCGGGTGGGCGAGGCGGTTGGCGAGGTCGCCGTCGTCCGTGAGAAGGAGGAGACCGGTGGTGTCGGCGTCGAGCCGGCCAACCGGGAACAGCCTGCCCACCCGGTGCTCGGGCGGGACCAGCTCGAGCACGGTGGAGCGGCCCTCCGGGTCGCGGGCGGTGGTGATGACGCCGAGCGGCTTGTTGAACGCCAGCCAGCGCCCGCCGGTCGTTGCCTCCACCCGGCGCTCGTCCACGGTGACCCGGTCGGTCTCCGCGTCCACCAGCATCCCGTCCGGCGGCGGCACTCGGCCGTTGACGCGCACCGAGCCGGAGGCGATGAGGCGATCGGCATCCCGGCGCGAGGCCACGCCGGCGCGGGCGAGGTACCGGTTCAGGCGCTCGACGATCCCGCGCCCTCCCTCAGCGGCTCGCGGGGCTCTGGTCCCGTCGCCGCCTGGGGCAGCTCGGCCAGCGAGCCCAGGCCCATCAGGCGCAGGAAGCGCATGGTGGTGCCGTAGAGCTTGGGCTGGCCGGGGCCCGGCGACCGGCCCACCTCCGTGACCAGGTCGCGCAGCTCCAGGTTGGCCAGGACTCCGTCCGAGTTGACGCCTCTCACCTCCTCGATCCGAGCCCTCGTCACGGGCTGCTGGTAGGCCACGATGGCCAGCGTCTCGTAAGCCGCGGCCGAGAGCCGGCCGGCGACCTCGGGGCGGAGGGCGCGGCGCACGAACGCGGCCAGCTCAGGCCGGGTGCCGAGGTGGACCTGGTCGTGGTGGCGGTGGAGCATGAGCCCGCGCTCGGTCAGCGACTCGTGCAGGTCGGCCAGTGCCGCCTCCAGCTGCACTCGGTCGGAGTCGGTGGCCTGCTGCAGCTCGCGCAGGCGGAGAGGCCGGTTGGAGCTGAAGAGGATCGCTTCCAGCGCAGCCGAGAGCCGGCGCACGCCGCCGCCAGTCACGTCGCCGCCTCGACCCAGACGGGCCCGAACGCCTGCCGCTGCCGGACTCGAATCTCCGAACGCCGCAGCAGCTCGAGGATGGCGACGAAGGTCACGACCGCCTCGAGCCTGTCGGCCGACTCCAGGATCAGGTCGACCAGGTCGAAAGGTCCGCGCCGCAGCCGCGAGCGCACGGCGTCCATCTTCTCCTCCATCGTCCAGCCGTGGCCGGTGTACACGAGCGGCCGCGGCGGCAGGCGCGCGATCACGCTCTGGAAGGCGAGGACGAGTGCCTCGACCTCGAGCGGCTGCTCCTGGCCGGCGCCCGGCACCTCGCGGGTTGGGGGCTCGAAGCTGGTCTCGCCGGCCACGGCCCGGGCCATCAGCTCGTCGGCCACGGCCTTGTACGCGCGGTATTCGAAGAGCCGGCGGCGGACGTCCTCCTCCCAATCCAGCAGCTCCGCCTCGGCGGGCTGCGTCTCCTCCCCGGGCAGGAGCCGGATCGATTTGAGCAGCAGCAGGCGGCTGGCCAGCCACAAGAAGTCCGCCATCTCCTGCGGGTCGCGCCTGTCCAGGTCCGCGATGGCGCCCAGGTAGGCGTCGGTGAGAGCGGCCAGCGGCACCTCCAGGACGTCCAGCTCGTGGCGCTCGACAAGGGCCAGGAGGAGCTCCAAGGGCCCCTCGAACACGGGGACCGCGACGTCCAGGCGTGGGCGACCCGGGGCGGCGGGGTCCATCGGCTGGTCATGATATCGGCCGCCCTGGATCAACAGCTCCGAGGTCGGGGGCCGCTCGTTACCTGAGATCAACCTGGGCGAAGCGCTCCTCCGCCGCGATCCGGCGCCAGCGGGCGCGCAGGACCGCGGGGCTGCCGGTCTGGCTTCGGTGCTGGAGCCGGGCCCGGATCTTGTCCTCCAGCTCCGGCCGCACGTCCACCACCAGGTCTGCGCCGGGGCCGGCGAAGAGCCAGGCCTCGGCCGTCTCGTGCGGCGGCCCCAGCTCCGGATAGGTGAGGCGGTCCCGGGCGCAGGGCCAGGCCGCGTCCAACGCCACGCGGCCCACAGCCCGGTGGTCGGGGTGCTGGCGGTAAGCCGGCGTGGGGTCGAATGTGAGCAGGACATCCGGCCGGCTGCGCCTGATCTCCCGCACCAGCTCGCCCCGCAGCTCCAATGACTCCACGACCTCGGCGTCGCCGTGGCGCAGGAACGCCACCCCTTCCGCGCCCAGGACTTCCGCGGCGGCCAGCTGCTCACGCTCCCGCGTCGCGGCCAGCTTGGCGCCGGTCTGTTCGCGGTCGCGGCTGCCCTTGTCGCCCGAGGTGACGAGGACGAAGTCGACCGTGGCGCCGCGGCGGGTGAGGCGGAGCACGGTGCCGGCGCAGAAGAAGTCGATGTCGTCGGGATGGGCCACGATGCAGAGGGCGCGCCGCACCCGCGGGTCGTCGGGTCCGCTGAACTTAGAGCGCTTGGCCAAAGTTGCGATGATTGTGAGGGGAACCGACCTGCTACGCGCCGGCCCGCGTGATGTGCAGCAGAGGCGGCGGGCGACCGAGGCGCTGAAGCGCCTAGACGGTTGCTGAGGCAGCGGCCGCGCCTCTAGTCGACGGCAACCTGACCCAAAATGAGGGCCCGCAGAGCGCGGACAGATACTTCTCGCGCTATCCCGGCCTGCGCCGGCGCGACCCGCCGGCTCCCCAAGGGCGCCCGCTCGTCGCCGCGGCCTCATCCATCAGCTCCTGAGCCCGCGCGATCGCCTTCGCGGTCACGCGGCCCGACATCATCCGAGCCAGCTCCAGGGCCCGCTCTTCAGGGCCCTGGAGCCGGCGCACCCGGACCACGATGCGGCCGTCTTGCCCGGCCGCCTTCTCGACCACCAGGTGTTGGTCGGCGAAGGCCGCTATCTGGGCCAGGTGCGTCACCACCAGCACCTGCTGGCAGACCCCGAGCCGGCTGAGGCGGAGACCTACCTGGGTGGCGGCTTCGCCGCCGATGCCGGCGTCGACCTCGTCGAAGACCAGCGTCGGCACCGGGTCCACCTCGGCGGACGCGGAGCGGACCGCGAGCATCACCCGGGACAGCTCACCGCCCGAAGCCACGCGGGCCAGCGGGGCCGGCGGCTCGCCGGCATTGGCGGAGAACCACATGAGCGCCTGCTCGGCGCCGTCCGCGCCCAGGACGTCGCGCGCCGTCAGCCGGACTTCGAAGGCCGATCCCTCCAGCCCCAGGCCCGCGAGCTCTGCCGCTACGGCCGGACCCAGGCGCGACGCGGCCCTCGTCCGAGCCGCCGTCAGCGCGGCGGCGGCGGACTCCAGCCGGCGTCGCGCCGCCGCCTCCTCCCCGCGTGCCGTCGCCAGGGCTGCGCCCAGGTCGGCCGCGGATCCGACCAACAGTTCCAGCCGCTCGAGCTCAGCCAGGGCGCTGCCCAGGCTGCCGCCAAAGCGCCGCTTGACCTGCTCCAGTTGGGCCAGACGAGCTTCGAGCGCCTCCAAGCGGGCAGGATCGGCGTCGAGTGTCTCCAGGTAGCGGCGGAGACCGGCGCCGAGGTCGGCCGCCTCCGCCTCCAGCGTCGCCAGTCGCTCGGCGCCGGCAGCCAGCCGCGGGTCGAGCTCGGCG
>JALYZG010000244.1 GCA_030948965.1 Candidatus Dormiibacterota bacterium
CGGCCGCGCTGGCGATCGGGTTGCCGCCGTAGGTGCCGCCCAGGCCGCCCGGCTCCGGCGCGTCCATGATCGCGCCGTCCCCGACCACCGCGGCCAGGGGCAGGCCGTTGGCGATGCCCTTGCCGACGCAGACGAGGTCCGGGTGCACATCCTCCTGCTCATAGGCCCACATCGTGCCGGTCCGGCCCATGCCGCTCTGCACTTCGTCCGCAATGAGCACGATGCCGTGCTCTCGGCACAGCGCGGCCACGTCCGCGAGCCAGCCCGGAGGCGGGACAACGAACCCGCCCTCGCCCATGACCGGCTCCACGATCACGGCCGCGACCTCCTCGGGCGCGACGTCGGTGGCGAAGACCTGGCGCAGCCCGAAGTCGGGACTCAGGGTGCAGCAGGGCTCGCTCCGCCGGGTGCAGCGGAAGCAGTACGGGGCGGGGGCATGAAAGACGCCGAACGTGGCCGCGCCGAACCGGGTCGAGTAGGGCTTGGCCTTGCCCGTCAGCGCCAGCGCCATCGCTGTCCGGCCGTGGAACGAGTTCTGGAGCGAGACGACCGCCCGCCGTCCGGTCGCCGCCTTGGCGATCTTGACCGCGTTCTCCACCGCCTCCGCGCCCGAGTTGCAGAGGAAGGTCTTGACCGGAGCTTTGACCGGCACCACCTCGGCCAGGGCCCGGGCCAGGCGCACGTAGGCCTCGGGCATGAGGACGTGCTGGCAGCTGTGGGTCAGCTGGCCGGCCTGCTCGCGGATAGCCTCCACGACCGCCGGGTGGGAGTGGCCGAGGATGGTGACGCCGATGCCGGTCGCGAAGTCGAGGTAGTCGCGGCCGTCGGTGCCGGTCAGGCGGCTGCCCTGGCCGGAAACGGCCAGCATGGGGTGATAGGTGTAGACGCCGCGCGGCACGAAGTCGGCCGCGCTCTCTCTATCCGTCATGCGCACTCCTTCGATGGGGCGTACCCCCCACCCAACCTCCCCCCACATGGGGGGAGGAGCTTCTTCTTCTATAGGCCCAGCGCGACGTACTTGGTCTCCAGGTACTCGGCGATGCCCTCGGCTCCGCCCTCGCGCCCGATGCCGCTCTGCTTGACGCCGCCGAATGGCGCGGCCGGGTTCGAGACCAGGCCCGTGTTGACGCCCACCATCCCGTACTCGAGCCGCTCCGCCACGCGCACGGCCCGGCCCAGGTCGCGGGTGTAGACGTAGGCCACCAGGCCGAACTCGCTGTCGTTGGCCCAGTTGAGGGCGCTGTCCTCGTCGTCGAAGGTGACGATCGGCGCGACCGGGCCGAAGATCTCCTCGCGCAGCGCGCGGCTGGTGGGGCTGACGCCGGTCACGACCGTCGGCTGGTAGAAGTAGCCCGCGCCCTGGACGCGCTCGCCGCCGATCAGGAGCCGGCCGCCGCGTTCCACCATGTCCCCGACCAGGTCGCCGACCTTGGTCCGGCCGGCTTCGTTGATCAGCGGCCCCACCTGGGACTCCGGCTCGGTGCCGCGGCCCAGGCGCAGGGCGCCCATCCGGTCCGCCAGGCGTTCGGAGAAATCGGCCGCCATCGGCTGGGCCACATAGAAGCGGTTGGCCGACGTGCAGGCCTCGCCCATGTTGCGCATCTTGGCGATCATCGCCCCCTCGACCGCCGCCTCGAGGTCGGCGTCGGGGAAGACCAGGAAAGGCGCGTTGCCACCCAGCTCCATGGAGCTGCGGAGGATGTTGTCCGCGGCGCTCCGAAGCAGCACCCGGCCGACCTCGGTCGAGCCCGTGAAGCTGATCTTGCGCAGCCGGGTATCGCTCATCAGCCGGCTCACGACCTCGCCCGAACGCGACGTCGTGATCACGTTGAGGACGCCCGCCGGCAGGCCCGCCGCCTCCAGCAGCCGGGCCAGCGCCAGGGCCGTGAACGGGGTCTCCGACGGGGGCTTGGCCACCATCGTGCAGCCCGCGGCGATGGCGGCGCCCACCTTGCGCGTGATCATGGCGGCCGGGAAGTTCCAGGGCGTGATCAGGAGGCAGGGGCCGACGGGCTGGCGCGTCACCAGCAGCCGGCTGCGCCCGTCCGGCGCGACCGTGTAGCGGCCGTCGATCCGCACCGCTTCCTCGGCGAACCAGCGCAGGAACTCGGAGGCATAGGTGATCTCGCCGGCGGCCTCGGCCAGGGGCTTGCCGTTCTCCAGGGTGATCAGTCGGGCCAGCTGGTCCCTGTGCTCGACCATCTTCTCGAAGCCTCGATGCAGGATCTCGCTGCGTGCGCGGGGCGCCGTGGCCGCCCATGCTCGCTGCGCCCGAACCGCGGCGTCGAGCGCCGCGACCCCGTCCTCGGGGGACGCGTCGGGCACGGCGCCGAGCGTCTCCTGGGTCGCCGGGTCCTCGACGCGCAGCTCTCCGCCCGAACGGGCCGGCGCCCAGCGCCCGTCGATCAGCATCCCACCGGCGGCCAGGGCCAGCGCCTGGCGGTCGACGTCCGCGGTCATGGTGTCGGCACTCACAGTCCACCTCCAAAGCCCGGGGCCGACTTGACCATCGGCGAGGTCAGCTCCGGCTCTTCGATTTGATCGCTGCCGGACGCGGGGAGCGGTTCCGACGCGAACTGGGCTTTGAAGCCTCGGATCCAGCGGCGGCAGAGCTCGGTGAGCCGGGTGCCGTCGTCGGTCTGGAGCCGGCCGCGGGTCACGAAGATGCCCAAGTCGGCGCCGCGATAGCGATAGTTGCCGGTCCCCGCGATGCGCAGGTAGAAGGCCTCGCTGCCCTCGTCGAGATCGGACCAGTCGATCGCCTCGCGGGCGAAGCGGACCCGGCCTCGCGCGTCCATCTTCCATATGCCACTCCGGGGCGCGGCCGTGATCAGGCCGACCTCGGCCTCGGTCTGCTTGATCACCGCCTGGCCCCAGACGTCGACGTTCTCGTCGTGGGCCCAGCGCTCGTTGATCTCGTCCACGTTGATCTTGTAGTCGATGCCCATGTACTCGAGGAGGTGGAACAGGAACAGGGGCATGTCCGCATACGCGCCCGCGGTCACGTTGGTCATCGAGGTGATCCCTGACAGCCTCGGGTTCATCTCGCCCAAGTACAGCTCGCCCGTGTCCAGGTCGAGCAGGAAGTCGGTTTCGAAGAAGCCCCGGTAGCCCTCGCTCTTGAGGCGCTCGCCCAGGTTCTGGGTGAGCGTGCCCACGCGCCGGCGCTGCTCGGGCGTGAGGACGCTGGGAAAGACGTCGTTGCCGCACCAGCCGCCCTTGTAGGGAGTCAGCTCGGCGTGCCCCGTGAGGTCGGCCATTATCGGCCCGACGACCGTCCCGTGGCGGGTGATCACCGCCTCCACCGCCAGCGCCCGGTTGCGGATCCGGCGCATCACCTTCAGCTCCTCGTCGGCCAGGGCGTGCTTAGCGGTGTACTTCTCCCAGTCCTCTTCCGAGCGCACGAAGAAGGTGGTCTTGCCCGAGTCGCCATACGGCATCTGCACCACCAGGTCTTCGCCCAGGCCTGCCTTCTCCGCGACCCGGGCCAGCTCCTGGTACGTCGCGGCCCGGCCGAGCACGTTGGGTACGCTGGGCACGCCCGCCTCGTTGCCCAGCTGGGTGGTCACGATCTTGGAATCGAGGCGGTTGCGGAGCTCCGCCGACGGGTGCGCGATCTCCAGCCCGAGCTGGGCGGCGAGCGGCTCCGCCTCCTCGTCGAACATCACGAAGAGCGCCTTGCCCGGACCCTTGCGGCGAACCAGGTCGAAGACCTCCGGATGGCCGAGGAGGTAGTCGTTCATCTCCTCCATCGACTTCCACTCCCGGTCCTCGAGCTCGGTCGGCACGAAGACGCGGGGATGGCCGCCGTCGAAGCAGTCGTAGTAGCTGACGTAGTTGAAGCTCCGCGCCCAACGGTCCATGCCCAGGAGGTTGAAGGGCGTGGGCGAGATGAAGTAGATGGCCGTGCGGTTGGTGCGGAAGAAGGAGCGGATCTCGGAGACGCCGCGCAGCGTCCGGCCCCGATCCTGCGGCGGGCGCTCCGAACTCATGGCCGCCGGTCCTTTCAACATGTTCATGCCTCCCCGTCGCCCGCCAAGGGCGGCCTCAAGTCGAACCTCACCGTCTTCTCGATCAGCTCGGCCGCGGCCAGGACCAGGCCATCATCCCACCGCCGGCCGATCACCTGGACGGAGACCGGCAGTGCTTCCGAACCCAGCCCGACCGGGACCGCGCAGGCGGGCAATCCGGCCAGGTTCGCGTCGTACAGGAACGGCGCCCAGTCCAGCCAGGGCCGCTCGACCGGCGCCCCACCGATGGTGTCCGGGTAGCGCTGCCCGTGGGGGAAGGCCTCGCAGCCCAGAGTCGGCGTCAGCAGCACGTGCGCGCCCGTGCGCTGGAAGAGGTCGGCGTAGCCGCGGTGGATGCGCTCGCGGTCGAACTGGGCGAGGATGTAGTCGCGGGCCGTGACCGATTCGCCGAACGCAAGGTACTCGCGCGCGTCCGGTGAGAGCAGGTCGGCGTGGTGCTCGTAGGCGGCAGCCTCCGACCATCGCGCCTCCGCGCACGCGACGGTGCTCCAGATGGAGGCGCTGGGACCAACGCCCGGCCCGTCCTCGACCGTCTCCACCCCGGCTGCCTGGAGGCCGGACACGACCTGGCGGAAGGCGCCGCGGACGTCCTCGTCGAGGGCGGCAAAGCCGAGGTCCTCGCTGACGGCGACGCGGAGGGGCGCCGGCGGCGCGGCGGTCAAATCCGCGCCGGCGTCGCCGGCCGAGTGCCGGTCGCGCCAGTCCGATCCCTGCAGGGCGGCAAGCATGAGTCTGGCGTCAGCGACGGAGCGGGTCATCGGGCCCAGCGCCACCAGCGTCTTCCAGCCCGGCGAGGAGGGTTCGTGCGGCACCCGCCCGAACGTGGGCTTCAGGCCCACGACCCCGCAAAAGGCGCTCGGGATCCGGATCGAGCCGCCGCCGTCGCCGCCGAGGGCAAGCGGGCCGAGGCCGGCGGCCACCGCCACGCCGGCGCCGCTGGACGAGCCGCCGGCGGTGCGGGTCACGTCCCAGGGGTTGTTGGTGCGACCGAGGAGCGGCGAGTCGGAGACGCCGAAGTAGGCGAACTCCGAGATGGTCGTCTTCGCGAACACCACGGCGCCGGCCTGGAGCAGGCGGTCCACGGCGCCGGTGTTCTCGTCAGGCACGAACCCCTTCCGGCTGGGCGAGCCGTAGGCGGACTCGACGCCGGCCAGCCAGTGCGAGTCCTTGATCGTGACCGGCAGCCCGCAGAGCGGTCCGCCCTCTCCGCGACCCAGGGCGGCATCCGCAGCCGTGGCCGCGCTTCGGGCCCGGTCGTCGAGCCGGACGCTGAAGGGGTTGAGCGCTTCATGGAGGCGGTCCGACCTGTCCAGCACCTCTTCCAGGAGCTCATGAGCGCTCACCTCCCGGGCGCGCAGCAGCGGCAGCAGCTCTGTGGCGGAGAGTCGCCAGAGCTCCACGCCGGTTTCGGCCCGCGAGGCGGTCACCGCGGTTCCGCCGCCGGCATCGGCTCGCGCATCACGTAGATGGTCCTCAGCCCGGGGTCGCTGGCGCCGTGCAGCCGGGCGCCGGCGGCGGTGAGCTGCCGCAGGTACGCGATCGTCGCCCCGGAGATGCGTTCGCCCGGGAGCAGGACCGGGATGCCGGGGGGATAGCCGGCGATCGATTCGCAGGAGATGCGGCCCACGGCCTGGTCCACCTGGACGAGCTCGCTCTCGCCCAGGAACGCCTCGCGTGGGGGCGCGACGACCTCGTTCTGGAGCGTCGTCCCGGCGAGGACGACGTTGGCCGCCGC
>JALYZG010000253.1 GCA_030948965.1 Candidatus Dormiibacterota bacterium
CCCCCCGGGCGGCCTCTCCGAGCGCGGTCTCGGCCCAGCCCCTGACGCGCTCGGAGACCCCGGCCGGCGTCGTCTGCGCCTTGATCAGGTACTCGAGGGCGCCGAGCTTGATCCCGCGCTCACGCAGCTCCTCGTCGCCGAAGTTCGACAGGATCACCACGGGCAGGTGCCGGGAGCTGGTGTCCGCGCGGATGGCCTCCAGCACCGCCAGGCCATCCATCCCGGGCAGCCTGATATCGAGGAAGACGAGATCGGGTGGGGAGTCGGAGACCATCCGCAGGGCGGTTTCCCCATCCCGGGCGACGCTGACCGTGTAACCGTCGATCTCGAGCTTCAGTCGGTACATCTCGGCGATGGTCGCGTCGTCCTCCACCAAAAGAAGCCTCAGCTCGTCAGCGGCCGCTTCATCGCTCAATCGTCTCCACCTCCTGTGCCGTTCTGCTCCGAGCGTGCGGGGCCCATCCCGCACGGCCAGTGCTCACTGTATAGCGGCGATGGCGTCGGAGACGCCGCTCGGCCGGCGCTTTCATTGCGGATCAGCGTGAAGCGCCTACACGCTGGCGCCCGGAGGGCGAGCACGGATCGCCGCCGCCAGCCGGGAAACCCCGGCTGGCTGACGAGCCGGCGATATGTTGAAGTGCTCGGGCGCCTCAGCTCACCTGCCTCCGGCAGAACCCGCGGCCATCGACTGGCAGTCACACGACCGAGAGCTCTGCGGAGCCGGCCCAGGTTTCGGACCCGGGGGCACCTCCGTTGGCACCGGATCGCGAGCCCAGCATTTGCAGGTTCTCGACCACCACCTCGGTGGCATAGCGACGCTTGCCGTCATCGCCCTCCCAGCTGCGGTGGTGCAGCCGGCCGTCGGCGTAGACCTGCCGACCTTTCTGAAGGTGGCCGCCCGCGAGCTCGGCCAGACCTCCGAAGAGGACCAGGTTGTGGAATTCCGTGTGCTCCTTGCGGGTGCCGTCCTCACTCTTGCCGGCATACGTGTTGGTGACCAGCCGGAGGGTCGTGACGTGCGTGCCGGTGGGCAGGGCGCGGACCTCGGGGTCGGCGGCCAGGCGTCCGACGAAGATGACCTTGTTGACCATTGCTGTGCAGCTCCTTGTCCGCCTTGCGCGGAACCTTACTTAGACGTGGACGGGGAGATAAGGGGCCGGATCCACCGGCCGGCCGGCGCGGCGCACTTCGAAGTGCAGGTGCGAGCCGGTGGACATACCGGTCGAACCCATGAGCCCGACCAGCTGGCCGGCGGACACCTGAGCGCCATTGCCGACCAGGACCGCGGACATGTGCCCGTAGAGCGTGGCCAAGCCGCCGCCGTGTGCAAGCAAGACGTGCAGGCCGTAGCCGCCCGGGTCGAGGATCACCTGCACCCTGCCCGCCGCCGCCGCGTGGACCGGCGTGCCCAAGCGGGCGGCGAGGTCGACGCCGCTGTGAAAATGGCGGCTCGGGCACCACGCGGCGTACGGTTCCAGGGCGAACATCGTGCAACCGAAAGGCTGCGACTCGACGTAGCCCGACACTGGCATGAGGAGGTGCCCCGGTGCCGGCGCCGGGAGCCCGCTTGATGGCGGCGGCGTGGGCGGACCGGCGGCCGCGGCCAACGCCACCATGGCGAGGAGCAGGACGGCGCCGAGCTTGACGCCCATACCTCAGACCTTCACCAGCACGCGCTCGACCGCGTGCATCGCGTGATTTGCCTCCCGCTTGCTCAGGGATGAGGCCTTCGACGCGACCCGAGACGCGCTCTGGAAGGCGCCCGGCACCTTGAAGGCGATGATGAGCGTAGCCAGGGCGAATAGATGACGCACGGGGTAGATCGAGTTCTGCTCGAATGACGCATCCGTCGCAAAGCCGATCTGGATGACGAGCAGCTGCGCCGGCTGCATGATCAGGGCACCGGCGAAGAGGGTGGCCCATTCGCGGGCATAGCGGTGGGTCTCCGGCAGCACGAATAGAAGACCGGCGACCGGGGCCAGGATCGTGAGCACAACGAGTAGGGCGAAGCGGAGGATGTAGGCGATGGCCAATACCGCATAGGACGCGAATAGTGCGGTCACGGTCAGCGCCTGGAGGCCGGGCGCAAAGCCATCCGTAAACCACCGGCGGAGAACTCCGATGTAGTCCTGCGGCTCGATCCTGACGACGGTGTTGCTGACCACGTTGGCGCTGTCGATGGCGGCCTGGACGAGGCTGTCGGAGAAGTTGATCAGGACCACCGCCAGCATCACCCGCGGCAGCAGGATGCGAAGCGTGTACTTGTTCCGGAAGCCGTGCCCGAACATGACGCGAAAGAAGTTCCAGGTCACGACCAGGGTGAGCGCCGAATCGGCCACGGCCCGGGTCAAGGGCACGAAGCGCTGGATGGGCCGGGCCTGGACGAAGTCCTGGCCGGGGTTGAATGGATTGCCGGTGGCGAAGACGTAGAGCCGCAACCCCTCCAAGACGGCGGACAGGTTGGGTGCGATGATGCGCTGGGGCTGGAACAGGACCTCGAGGTCCTGCCGGATCGCGTTGACGGCCTCCAGCAGCTGACCGAGGGGCCCCGGCAAAAGGTCCATCGACTCCCTCAGTGGGTGACGGAGCCGGTGAGAACGTTGACCAGGGTCCCGGCCAGCTCGACCCCGATCGTGCCGACCACGATGCGTTGGATCCACTGCTTGGCCTCGGTGACCGACCGCGGCTCAACGGCGATCATCTTCCACAAAAAAGCGTTGACGCC
>JALYZG010000255.1 GCA_030948965.1 Candidatus Dormiibacterota bacterium
CCCCAGGCCTCCTCCGAACTGGAGGTCCTGGCCCAGCGCCGGCTGGCGGAGGCGGATCAGGCCGCCAAGGAGCGGCTCCTCGAGGCCAAGGAGGAAGCGGTCCGCATCCGGGCCGCTTCGGAGCAAGAGGCCCGCGATACGCGGGCGGCGGTGCAGCAGTCAGAGCGCCGCCTGCTCCAAAAGGAGGAGAACCTGGAGCGCCGGGTCGAAGACCTCGAGCGGCGCGAGCAGGGAATCGGTGATCGCGAGCGCGGGCTCGAAGTGTCGCGGGCCCAGGTCGAGGACATCGTTCGCCAACAGCAAGTTGAGTTGGAGCGGGTCGCAAACATGACCCGCCAGGAAGCGCAGGGAATCCTGATGAACCAGGTCGAGCAGGACCTGCGCAACGAGACCGCGCGGCGGGTTCGCGAGGCGGATCTCGCGGCCCGGGACGAAAGCGAGCGCCGCGCTCGCGCAATCGTCACGGAGGCCATTCAGAGGATCGCGGCCGACCAGACCGCGGAGACGTCCATCTCCGTGCTGCCGCTTCCCAACGAGGAGATCAAAGGCCGGATCATCGGCCGCGAGGGACGGAACATCCGAGCCCTGCAGCAGGCGACCGGCATCGACCTGATCATCGACGACACGCCCGAGGCGGTCGTCATCAGCGGCTTCGACCCGGTCCGGCGGGAGATCGCCCGGACCACCCTCAACAAGCTGATCGTCGATGGCCGCATCCACCCGGCCCGGATCGAGGAGACGGTGGCCAAGTCGCGGGAGGAGGTCCTGCAGCGAATCAAGGAGGAGGGCGAGGCCGCCGTCTTGGAGGTCGGCCTCCAGGGCCTCAATCCAGAGATCGTCCGGCACTTGGGCATCCTCCGCTTCCGGACCAGCTACGGGCAGCAGGTCTTGAACCACTCCAAGGAGGTGGCCTACCTGGCTGCGATGATGGCGTCGGAGATCGGCGCCGACGTTCGCGTGGCCAAGATGGCCGGGCTGCTCCACGACGTCGGCAAGGCCATCGATCACGAGGTCGAGGGCTCGCACGCCGTGATCGGGGCCGATCTGATCCAGCGTCACGGGGCGCCCGCAGCGGTGGTGCATGCAGTTCGCGCGCACCACTACGACGAGGAGCCGCACTCCATCGAGGCTCAGCTGCTGATCGCCGCTGACGCCATCTCAGCCGCCCGGCCGGGGGCCCGGCGAGAGACGCTGGACGCCTACGTCAAGCGTCTCGAAAAGCTGGAGGAGATCGCTAACTCGTTCATCGGCGTCCAGCAGTCGTTCGCCATTCAGGCAGGCCGCGAGGTGCGGATCCTCGTCCGGCCAGAACAGATCGACGACCCGGGGGCCCAGCTCATGGCCCGGGACATCGCCAAACGGATCGAGTCAGAGCTCAGTTACCCGGGTCAGATCCGAGTCACAGTGGTGCGCGAGACGCGCGCCATCGAGTACGCGCGCTGAGAGAGGGGCCCCCGCACCGGGGCCCCTCTTTTTTTTTGCCCCGGATCGCTCCCACCGGCCTCCGCCTTCCGGGGTTGCCGCAGGCGGATCGGGTCTCGCGCTGCTTGATACTGGGGCCGTGCCGGCCGCCCCCAACGACTTCCGCGTGCTCTTCGTGGCCGACGTGTTTGGCAAGCCCGGCCGCGACGCCCTGGCCGCGATCCTGCCGGGGCTGAAGGCCGACTTCCGGCCGCACCTCACGATCGTCAACGGCGAGAACTCGGCTGGAGGCTTCGGCATCACGGCCAAGACGGCGGAGGAGCTGTTCCAGTCCGGGGCCGACGCCATCACAACCGGCAACCACGTCTGGGACCAAAAGCAGTTCGTCGACGAGATCCGGAACCTCGACCGGGTCCTGCGGCCCCACAACTTTCCGCCCGGTGCGCCCGGCACCGGCGCCCTCGAGATGACGGTAGACGGACACCAAGTGTTGCTGATGAACCTGATGGGCCGGGTCTTCCTGCCCGACCTGGATGATCCGTTCCGCGCCGCCGACGCCATCCTCGCGGACCACCCGGACTGCCGGATCGTCTTCTGCGACATGCACGCCGAGGCCACCAGCGAGAAACAGGCGCTGGCCTGGTACCTCGACGGCCGCGTCAGCGCCGTCGTGGGCACGCACACTCATGTGCCCACCGCCGACCACCGGGTGCTGCCCGCCGGCACCGCCTATGTAACGGACGTGGGCATGGTGGGGCCACGGGACTCGGTCATCGGGGTGGCCAAGGAGGTGGCGGTCCGGCGCTTCCTGACCGGCATGCCGCACCGGTTCGAAGCCGCCGGGGGCATCGTGACTTTCAATTCGGTTGTCGTTACCATTGATGGGCTAAGCGGGCGGGCCCAGTCGATTTTGCGCGTCGATCGAGAACACGTTTGATAGGAGATGCTCCAGTCATGACCGGCGAGGTCCACCGCCAGGTGGAGGTGCTCAAGGTCTCCGCGACCTCCAAGCCTGTGGCTGTCGCGGGCGCCATCGCTGGGGTCATCCGGACGGCCGGACGTGTGGAGGTGCAGGCCATCGGCGCCGGCGCCATCAACCAGGCCGTCAAGGCTATCGCCATCTCCCGCGGCTACGTCGCTCCGGGCGGCATCGATATCATCTGCATCCCCTCTTTCATCGACATCTCCATCGATGGTGAGGAGCGCACCGGCATTCGCCTGCTCATTGAGGTGCGCTGAGCTGAACCGTCCTGAAGCGGTGAATTCAGGCTGAGCCGGAGCTTCAAGGTCTGGACGATCGGCTGCCAGATGAACCTGGCCGATTCCGAGAGTCTGGCTCGGCGATTGCTGGCCGCCGGCTACAGCGAAGCGGTGGACCTGGAGCACGCCGACGTGGCCGTCCTCAATACCTGCGTGGTGCGCCAGGCGAGCGAAGAGAAGGTCACATCCAAGCTCCACGAGCTGCGGTCCTGGAAAAGCGAGGGCCGCACACTGGCCGTCACCGGCTGCATCGTCCGCAAGGAGGGCGACGACCTCCGCCGCCGATTCCCGCACCTCGACCAAGTGGTGCCGATCGGCGACTACGACACTTTCGTGGCCGACCTCGCGGCGCGCTACGACTGGGCGCAGGGTGAGCCGCTACCCGCGAGCGGGCGCACCGGAATCAGCCACTACGTGAACGTCATCCAGGGCTGCGACCACAACTGCACCTTCTGCATCGTGCCCAAGGTGCGGGGCCGCGAGGTTCATCGCCCTCTCGCCGACGTCGTCGCCGAAAGCGTGCGAGCGGTTGCCGACGGCGCCCGCGAGGTCGTCCTTCTGGGCCAGAACGTGGACGATTACCGGGACCCGGAGGGCGGCGGCGGCCTGGCCGCGCTGGTGCTGGCGGTGGTCCAGGTGGAAGGCCTGCGGCGCGTGCGCTTCATGACCTCCCATCCCCAGGACCTGGAGCCCGAGCTGCTGGAGGTGATGGCGGCCGAGCCCAAGGTGGCGCACGAGCTGCAGCTGCCGGTCCAGTCCGGCGACGACGGGGTGCTGAAG
>JALYZG010000296.1 GCA_030948965.1 Candidatus Dormiibacterota bacterium
CCTCGAGCCCGGCGGTTCCTGGGCAGGGGGGTGCGGGCATGATCAAGTGGTGGAACCCGGCCTCTGCCCGAGCTGCCGGCACTCGCGCCTGATCTCGGGCGCGCGTACCCGGTTCGTTCTCTGCGACCTGTCGCGGACCAACCCGTCGTTCCCTCGATATCCGCGGCTGCCGGTGCTCCGCTGCAGCGGGTACGCTGCGGCCGATGGCGAAAAGGAACACGGTGACGGTGACGGGGACCGCGGAGGTCGAGGCGGAGCCGGATCGAGCCACGATCCGCTTCGAGGCGACGGCTTCGGACCCTGAGAGGAAGAAGGCGTACGACCGGGTCGTTCGCGCCCAGGCGGCGCTGGTCCGGGTGCTGGACGCGCACGAGGTCCCGGCCCGCGATCGCCAGACGGCTTCGGTTTTCGTGTACGAGCGCCGCGATCCCAAGCGGGGCGAGGTCCGCGACCACCTCGCGTCGTGCACAACCACCGTGCGGATGCAGGCCGCAGACCGGATCGGGGAGTTGATCGACGCCGCCGTCCGGGAGGCGGGCATTCAGGTCAGCGGACCCAACTGGTACGTGAGCCGCGAGCACCCGGCGCGAACCGAGGCCTACAGGGAGGCCGCCCGCGACGCGCAGGGTCGCGCCGCCGCCTACGCGGCCGGGCTGGGCCTCGAACTCGGCCCGGTGGTGAACGCGGAGGAGGCCAGCTCCAGCTTCGGGCCGGTCATGCGCTCACTTGCCGCCCCCGCGGCGGCGGTGGCGGAGCCCATCGAAGTCGCACCGGGCACCGTGCAGGTGTCCGCCGGCGTCCGCGCGGTCTTCGAGCTCCGGCGTGGCGAAGCCGTCCCCGGGTAGGTGACTTTACTTACTTAAAGATCCGCAAGTAGCCGGCTGGTTTCGGCTCAACGATCGGCGATGCCCTCTTTCATGAGGCCGCCGTCCACCGCGGCCGCCCCCGCTTCGGCTGCGAGGTCCACCGCGCAGTTGGCCGCGTTGAGCATCTTGCGCAGGCTGTGCCCGGCTTCGCCCGCGTAGTAGTCGAACAGCGCCTGAACGGCGTCCGGCGTGAAGATCCGTTCGACCCTTTCCGCCACGCCGCCGACGTCGATTCGCCGGCCCAGGATTCCGGCCACCTGCACGGGTCCGACCAGACCCGGCATCGTGACCTCGTGCTCGGGCACGCCCGCCCGCCGCGCCTCCCGATAGGCGTGCCGGCGCAGGTAGGGAGCGGGCTGCAGGGCGACGACGATCGCCGTCCCTAACTCGGCGATCCAGGGCAGGACGCGCCCGAAGAAGGCCTCGATCATCGGTTCGGCGGCGGCGGCGAGCCACTTGTCTGAGTCGTCCACGGCCACGACCGGCTGCAGCTCGTGGGCGCGCAAGAGGTCGAAGAGGCGGCCGGCGGCGCGGGCGATCTCCGTCGCCGGCCGGCCCAGGTCGATGCGCACGGCGCTGCTCGCGAACTCGACCGCGGCGTCGCCGCGAAGGAGGCCCACGTTGACGCCGCCGCGAGCGTGGCGCAGCCGGTCGGCTGTGCGCACGTCGCGGTCGCTGGCCTCGGTTAGAGCGCGGATGCGGTCCTCCTGCTCCAGCCGGGCGCTGGCATCGCCGTAGCGGCAGAGGGCCCGCACCAGGTGCTGGGCGAACAGCTTCGGCTCGCCCGCGACCCGGTCGTCGTCGAGGCTGACGGGCACGGTCACAAGGGCGAAGGGGTCGCGGGCGAGGACGTACTCGATGAGGCTGGACTTGCCGCTGCCCGTCGGCCCCACCAGGCCCACGCGAGATCCGGCCTGGACCAGGTCCGCCACGCGGCGCTCCGCCCGGGCGCCGGCCTGGAGATCGTCGAAGGGCACGTAGACCTGGCGTTGGTCCGACGTCCGAGGGCGGGCGTTGAACGCGTGCGTGTCCGCCAGCTCCCGGATCGCCGCCTGACTCACCGGGCTGTGAACAGCTTGCGCGGGCGGCCTCGCGGGGCCACCTCGCCAGCCGAGGTCACCAGGCCGGCAGCCTCCAGTTCCGCCACCACCTGCTGGGCGCGAGGCCGGGACCAGCCCAGGCGCCCGAGAAGGCCCGCATCGGACATGCTCACGGCCCCTCCGGCCACGATCTCAGCGTACAGGCGGCGCCCGGGCTCGCTGAGCGCGGCCACGCGGGCCGCCGCCGCCTCGGCCT
>JALYZG010000315.1 GCA_030948965.1 Candidatus Dormiibacterota bacterium
ACGACTATCTCCTTCATCGGAGAAAGGTCGACTACGAGCCCACCGTCGCAGACGGCGTTGCCGGCGACATTGTGGCCGCCTCCCCGAATGGCTACGGTCATGCCGCCAATCCGAGCCACCTCCAGGGACCTGATGACGTCACTCTCGGTTACGCATCGAGCGATCGCGGCGGGACGCCGATCGATCATTCCGTTCCAGACGCGGCGGGCGTTCTCGTACGCGGTTTCACCCGGCTCGATGAGGTGACCCGAGAGCCCGGCCTTCAGCTTTGCGAGGTCGCTCACCGCGGGTCAACTCTGCCAGAGTCGCCCGGGAGGTGGAGGCGGAAGAGCGCCCCGGGACCGTCATCCGGCACCAGTTCGAGCGTCCCGGCGTGCGCGCGGGCGATGGCCGTACTGAGGGCCAGCCCGAGTCCCGCCCCCGCCCCGTCCGGGGTTCGCGCGGCGTCGGACTTGCCAAAGCGCGTAAACAGGTCGGCCCGCCGTTCCGGTGGCACACCCGCTCCCTGGTCCCCGACCTCGAGGTTCCAGCCGCCGTCGACCGCGTAGCCGTGGAGGGCGACGCGCGTCCCCACCGGGGCGTGACGGATGGCGTTGTCGACAAGGTTGTCGAGCACCCTGCGGACCAGCCTGGGGTCGGCTTCCATCACGCCTGAGGCGGGAGCGGAAACGTCAATCCGCGCGCCCTGCCGCTCTGCGACCGCCTCCCAGCGCGCCCCGGTCTCGTGCATGAAGTCGGCCACGTCGATCGGTTCCCGGCTCGGGACCAGGGCGCCCCCATCGGCCCGCGCCAGCATGAGGAGCTGGTCCGAGAGGCGGCTCAGGTGGTCGACCTCGCCCTGAAGCGCCACGAGCACGCGCTTGTACTCGTCCCGGCTGCGATCCTGGGTGAGCGCCCCGTCCAGCTCGCTGCGCATCAACGCCAGCGGCGCGCGCAGCTCGTGCGACGCGTCGGCCGTGAACCGGCCGAGGCTGTCGAAGGAGGCTTCCAGGCGGCTCAGCATCGAATTGAAGGTGTCGACCAGCTCCCCCAACTCGTCCGGTGGCACCTTGACGTCGACGCGGCGATGGAGGTCGTGCTCGCTGATCGAGCGGGCCAGGCCGGCGATCGTGCGGACGGGTCGGAGGGCGCGACCGGCGAGCCAGTAGGCGAGCGTCCCCCCGACCACCAGGAGCACCGCCGAGACGACGACCAGGACCAAGAGCGTGCGGCGCTGGTTGCTCTGAATCTCGCCCACCGACCGGCTGACGACAAGGACCGGCGACGGCTCCGATCCGATATTGAGGGGCTGGGCGTAGGCGCGCCGGGGAACCCCGCGGCTGTCTGTCAGGTCGGCCCAGATCGGCCCCTGGGCAGTCGAGGCTCGTTGGGCGAGGCTGCCCAGGGCCGCGGCCGAGAGCGGCTGCGCGGGCGTCTGCGTGAGCACCCCGGTCGTGGCCACCACGGCGGCATCGACGGCGATGCCGGCCTGCGTCTCGACCGGGGTGTCGGCGGTGTCGAGGCTCAAGTTGCCGTTGACGTTCTCGAGCGTGGCGGAGATGACCCGGGCCTGGGCGACCAGGACGGCGTCCGACTCAGTGCTCTCGGCCAAGTAAAGGGAACCGATGACGGCGCCGTCCGCGATCAGCAGGGCCACGGCCAGGATCGCCACCGAGAAGAGGACCAGCCGCCCCCGCGTGGTGCCCAGGAAGCGGGTCAAGCCGGTTCGGCGGTGTACCGATAGCCGGAGCCCCTGACCGTTACAAACGGATCCCCCGCCCCGGCCTGGATGAGCTTCGACCGCAGCCGCCCGATGTAAACCTCGATCAGGTTGCGGCCGCCGTCGAACTCGTAGTCCCAGACGTGCTCGAGGACCTGGCCGCGGGTCAGCAGGCGGCCCTGGTTGAGCAGGAAGTACTCGAGGATGGCGAACTCCTTGGTGGTCAGCTCCACGTACTCGCCGTCGACCTTCATCGTGTGCGCGGCTGTGTCCAGGACCACCTTCCCGGCCCGGAGCTGCGCCTGGCGGTCGGAAACGTGGCGGCGCGTCAGCGCGCGGAGCCTGGCGACCACCTCCCGAAGGGCGAACGGCTTGACCAGGTAGTCGTCGGCGCCGGCCTCCAGCCCCGCCACCCGATCGTCGACCGAATCCCGTCCCGTCAGCATGAGGATCGGACTCTCGACCCTGCGAACGCGAAGGCGCCGAGTCACCTCTAAGCCGTCGAGTCGCGGCAGCATCACGTCGAGGACGATGGCGTCGTACGCGGTGGCCGAGGCCGCGGCCACGCCCTCCTCCCCGTCATGGACCACGTCCACCGCCATCCGGGCCTCGATCAGCGAACGGCGCAGGCTGGTCGCCAGCCGGTGATCGTCCTCGACGATGAGGATGCGCATGGCCGAAGGATGCGCCTCACGTCTAAAGGACTTCTAAAGGCGCGATGGGCCTGTTTTTAGGACCGGTTCAGGGCACCGGCTCAAGCTCGATCTCGTTGCCGTAGGGACTCTTGAATTGAGGTGCGATCTTGGAACGACTGAATTGGAAGCGCAAGCTCGTGGTCGTGAGCGCGCCCGCCGCGCTCCTCGTGGCGGGCGGGACGGTCGTCGCCCACGCAGCGGCTCCTCCGAACACTGCCCCGGTCACCCAGTCCCAGCCCGCGGCCGCCCCGGATGCACCCGAGCCGGCCGGAGCTGCTGAGCAGCCGCAGACCGCGGAACCCCAGTCGGCTCCCGAATCCGCGCAGCCTGCCGGCGCGGGTGGCGGCGCCGCCTCGGGCCATCAGGACGCCACCGCTCAGGCCGACCATCAATTCGACGGGCAGGAATAGCCCCTGTTCTTGGCCAAATGAGCCTCAGGTGGCCCAGTCTTCCCACCTGAGGCCGAATACCCACTCGAACTCAGCTCTCCGTATAGTCTTGATGTATGAAAGAAGACAATCCGATGGAGAACGACCTCGCCGAGGCGCCGGCGGAGGAGCTGGCCGCGGTCAGCCCCGAGCTGGCCGAGGATCTCCGCCGCGCCCAGCCGAATCCCCCGCTGGTCGCCCGTGAGGCCGACGACGCCAACGCGGACATCGACCTCGGCCCGATGGAGGATCGCGAGGGGGAGCACGACGCCGAGGAGCTGCGGCGCCCGGTGGAGGTCAGCACGGTCGATCCGCTCGAGCGGGAGCGTGAGGAGCGGGAGCAGCCGGGTCCGGCGTGACGGTAAGGCCGGTCGGGCTCACGGCATACATTAAGGAAGAGGAGGTCGATGCCATGCCCCAACGAGCGTGGAGCGCAAAGCGAGGGCGCCAGTACGAGCACATCAAGGAGGGGCTCCGCGAGCGCGGTACCAACGAGGAGGCGGCCGAGGAGATCGCGGCCCGGACAGTGAACAAGGAACGCGCGAGGCGCGGCGAGGCCAAGGAGGTCAGCCGGACCTCAGTCGACGACATCTCGTCCGGCCGCCGCGGTGGGCTGCGCTCTCACACCGGAGCTCGCGGTCGGACCTACGCCCAGCTCCGGAACGAGGCCCGGGAGCGCGGCCTCAAGGGTCGATCCCGGATGCGCAAAGCCGAGCTGGAGCAAGCGCTCAACCGCTGACGCTTCGGCCGCCTCGCCCGCCGCAACACCGCCGGCACCTACGCCACCGTGGAGCGCGCCGTCAACCGCCGCTGGCCCAGCATCGAGACCCGCCACCACCACCCCGGCACTTCGCGTTGATGGGGAGACGGTGGGTCGTGATGCGGTGGTGGCACGGGCAGGCCAGCACTATGGTCCCGCAGCCGACCCGATGGCGCACGTGGACCCGCCGGCTCGCCGAACGTCTCGCCGCCCAACTCACTGCGGGTGCTCCTCACGGTGGCTGGTACGAAGCGAGGCGGCTGCCATCGCGGTACCCTCACACACGAGGCCCGTAGTCTGAAGCTCCCGCAAGCCCGGGCTAGCTGGGGCTAGCTGGAGTCCCCCGCCGGTAACCAGGGGGGTGCGGGCCTCGTCGCGTGTGTGGAGCGGACGGGATTAGCTGGCGCGGATGTGCACAGTCAGCTCACCCCGACTGCGGAGCTCGCGGAGCTGGGTCCGGCTCAAGCGCAGCTCAGTGACCGGAGTCGAGCTGGCGCCGCCAACGTCGCTGCTCAACCCGACCTCGATCAAGTGGCGGAGCAGAGGCTGGTAGCGTTGGCCGCGAGCTTCGGCCACGGCCTTGACATCGGCCAGCAGCTGCTCGGGCAGGCGCAGCGAGATGGCGACCATGGGTACGCGCAGGTTGCGGAAGTCGGCGGCTTCCTCTTCGGTGAGCGGTTCCCATTGTTCGCTCGCCACCCAGGCGTCGAGTTCGGCTTCGCTCATCCGCTCCAGTTCCGCATTGGTCACTTCTCTGCTCACGGTGTCTCCCAGGCCATGATCGGCCGCAATAGTCCTGGTGCCGGCCGCTCCACGATCACGGTCAGCCGGCGGCCGGCGGCGGTTCGGCCGGTGACCTGGAGCCGCCCCCGACGGCTCCGTTTCCGCGTGCTCGCCGCGGATGTCAAGACCTGCTCGACGTCGGCCTCGCTGATCCAGCGAGCGGCGCGGTCCAGCAGTAGGTGGCGGCGGTTGTCGTCGTCCCATACGATTCGCGCCACAGTATATACAACCGTCCGAGAACGTATGGCATTCCGGGGGCGCCTGCCATCCTCCCCTGCCTAGACTGCGGCCGCCCGGCCCAGGTTCGCAGCCGCTGCCGCGGCTGTCACAATCGCCGCCGCCAGTCCGGCGGTGCCTACGGTCCCGAGTACCAAGCTGCTCGTCGCCAGCTGCTGAGCGGTGGGGCGCGCTGCCAGCTGCAGCTACCCGGCTGCACCGGCCGGGCCGAGCAGGGCCACCATGCCGACCCCGTCTGGCTGGGCCATGGCGTCGGCGAGCTGGTACCCGCCTGCGCCCACTGCAACCGGGCGGAGGGGGGCATGGGGTAGCGATAGGGGCCTCCGGGGGGCCGGGGCAGGGGGGGCCGGAGGCGGCCAGGCGGCCGGTTTTTTTAGCCCGGGGGGCTTGTCCGGTAATGTCGCCCAACCGCAATAGTCCTGGCGCTCAATTAGCGTCGATCCTCTGATCAGCCTGTGGTGAGGTGCGCTCACGCATGTTGTGGTGCACTCACGCATGCTAGCCTTCCATGTGGTGCCCAAGACCGTCCAGATTCGCGACCTTGACGATGATGTCTACGCCGGGCTGGCCCGGCGCGCAGCCGAGTCTGGGATCAGCGTGCCCGAGCTCCTGCGCGGCGCGGCCGCGCGCTTGGCCGCTCAGCCCAGCATGGAGACGTGGCTGACGCGCACCCGGCGGCGGGCCTCTCCGCTCGGGCGACTCGAGATCCTGGCGGCCCTAGACGAACAGCGGGGCTCGTGGCCGGATGCTGGTCGTTGACGCCTCCTGCCTCTGTGAGGTGTTGATCGGGGGCCCGGGCGCCGAGGCGATCCGCCACCGGCTCGCAGCGGACAGCGATCAGGCCGCCCCACATATCGTTGACGTCGAGGTCTTTGGGGTCGTCCGGCGTGAGCACCAGCGTGGGCGCCTGGATCGCACCGAGGCCGCGCAGGCGGTCGCGGATCTCGAGGCGTGGCCAGGTGAGCGCTTCGGTCACAGGCTCTTACTCGGGCGAGCCTGGCAGCTACGAAACACGGTCCGCGGCTGGGACGCGATGTACGTGGCGCTCGCCGAGGCGCTCGAGGCCGTCCTGGTCACTACCGACCGCCGCCTCGCAGCCGCCAACGGACCCGGTTGCCGGATCGAGTTGATCGATGGTCGGGAGTTATGAATCCCCGGTGTTTACGAGCCTTCCCAGCGGGCGCGACCGCCCCGCCAGCGGTCGATCCGCCGGGGACCGAACCCTTCGACGCGGTCTGAGGCGTGCATTCGCCGGCGCCGGCACCGAATCCGGCGGTCGCGCCGTCGGTTCAGCCCTTGACGTAAGAGAGCTTTTCCGCGACTTTGCCGCCGCTGACGCGGAAGACGTCGACGCCGCGAACGTGGCCCTCGCCCTCGCTATCCCGCCAGCGGAAGACCCAGCGCACCACAGCGCGCTCGCCGCAGGCGAAGGCCTCCTCGGTCTCGAAGACGGCGCTGGGGGTGGAGGCGAAGAATTCTGCCCAGAACGCCCCGACCGCCGTCGCTCCGACGTGGCGCTCGCCGTCCGGCGCGGGGAACGTGTTCTCGAAAACACAGTCCTCGGTCATGCAGGCCATCACCGCATCAGCGTCCAGGGTCGCGAAGGCGGCGTTGAAAGCCTCGACGGCGGCCATCGTCGCCGTCTCGGGCGCGGTCGTCGCGTTCATCGAGACGCCTCCCAAGACTCCAGCAGCTGCTGGACGTGGGGTACGTGCTCCTCATAGTGGCCCGTCAGCCAGCCGGCCACATCCGCCGGACTGGTCAGATAGGGCTCGGCCCCCGCCTCGAGGCGAACTGGCGCCCGGCGCTCGAAGTCCGCGGCTGGGAACGCCGCCAGCCGCGCGCGAACGCCCTCGTGCAGGCGCGCGGTCTCGGTCAGCGCTCCGCTCAGCTCGACGGTGGTGACGCCAAGCTTGGCCCTGGCGTTCGCCTCCTCGAAGAGCCCGGGCCGGTCCCTGGCCTCGGTCTCCGCGAAGCCGGCCGAGGCGATCGCGTCGAGCGCGCCGAGGTAGTGCTCGAGAACCGCATTGACGTGGTACACGAGCCCGCCCAGGGCGTAGTCGTCGCCGGCCTTCAGGTAGCGCAGTGATGCCTCCGGCGCCGACTGGAGCTGCGCGACAAAGCCGGCCCGGGCCTGGTCGAAGGACGTGAGGACCGTTTCGCGGGTGTCGATGGTGCTCATGGCTGCTTCCTTTTTCAAGCCGCCCTCCCGGGCGCTGCCGCTCGCGTCGTGCCGGTCGATCGCGACGACCGCCGGCGCGATTGGGGGGTGCCGCCGCCGGCCCCACCACCATGCGCCGACTTGGCCAACTTATCCATGGGCGGTTTGGTCCCCGCTCCAGCCGGGCGAAAGCTGGAGCGGCGGCGGTCCAGCCACCGTCGATTCGCCGGCGACCGCACGCTTCGAAGCCCTCGGAAGGGTCGATCCGCCAGCACCTGCACCGAAATCCGGCAGTCTCGGCGCAAGCGCAGCCCGGGCGCCCGACTCTAGCGTCCCAGCACCCATGGGCGCTTGTCTCTTACGCCAGGCACGCGACCCGGTGCAGCATGTGCGAGGTGATCGACCACGTCTTCGTCCTGATGCTGGAGAACCGATCCTTCGATCACATGCTCGGCTGGTCCGAGCTCAGCGGCTGCGACGCCGTCACGGGCCGGCCGACCACGACCGACGGGCTGACCGGCCAGGAGACGAACCGGCTGCCCAGCGGCGGTCTCGTCACCGTTTCGGCCGGAGCCGACTACGTGATGACGGTCGACCCCGGCCATGAGTTCGCCGATGTGCTGGAGCAGCTGTGCGGGCCGGGCGCGACCTACCCCGACCCGGCCGGCGGCTATCCCCGGATCGACTGCTCCGGCTTCGCGTCGCGCATCGACGCGCTGATCGAGCGCACGGGCGCCGGCTGCGATCCCTCCATCGTCATGCGCGGCTTCCGGCCGGCCCAGGTGCCCGTGCTCACGACCCTCGCCGCGGAGTTCGCGGTCTGCGACCGCTGGTTCTCCTCACTGCCGGGACCGACCTGGCCGAATCGCTACTTCGTCCACGCCGCGTCGTCGGCAGGCCTGGACGACAGCCCGTCCCCCCTGCAGTCGGCCGAATCGCTGCTGGAGGGCTGGCAATTCGCGAACGGCACCATCTTCGACCGCCTGAACCAGGCCGGGCTGCGCTGGACGGTGGTCGAAGGCGACTCCCTGCCGCAGGCGCTGGGCATATCGGGCATGGTCGAGAGCGCGCTCGACGGCCACTTCGTGTCGATGGAGGACCTCAAGCAGCGGCTCGCCGACCCGGAGTTCGACGACACGTACGTCTTCATCGAACCCCACTACGGCCACGTGCTCGCGGACGGCGCGAACTTCAAGTGCGGCAGCTCCCAGCATCCGCTCGACGACGTCACGCACGGCGAGAGGCTGCTGAAGGACGTGTACGAATCGATCCGCAACTCACCGCACTGGGCGCGGAGCCTGCTCATCGTCACCTATGACGAGCACGGCGGCTTCTACGACCACGTCGCACCGCCGGTCGCGGTCCCCCCCGGCGACTCCACGCCGCCGGGCCACAGCCACAATGGCTTCCGATTCGACCGCCTCGGCGTCCGTGTCCCGGCCGTGATCGTGTCCCCGTACACGGCGCGGGGATTGATCGATCACACCGTCTATGACCACACCTCGGTCCTGGCCACGGTTGAGAACCTGTTCGGGCTCGCGCCGCTCACGGCGCGCGACGCCGCTGCAGCGCGCCTCGACCACCTGTTCGGGCTGCCCCGACCCCGCACCGATGCCCCGCTGGCCTTGCCGCCCGCCGCCCACTCTGGGGTCGCCGACTGCATGGAGGCAATCCTCGCCGCCGACCTGGAAGTGGCGCCGGCGCACCTGGACGGGAGGCTCGAGCCCGCGCTGGCCGGCTTCGTGCAGCTGGCGCTGGCCCGCGACCTGCACCTCGCCGCGAGCGCTGATCACGACCTCGCCGGCGCCATACGCCGCGAGAAGCGACGACTGCAGCGCACGTGGCGGGGGATCCGGACCAAGTTCGACGCCGTCCGCTACCTGCGCGACGTGGAGACCAGGTACCAGGCAGCGAGACGCTAGCGGGGCGAACTCCGGGTCGTCGCGCGACTCCGCGTCATGGCCAGGACCTGCAGCCGGCCACCCACTCGCACCAGGCGTCCAGTCCTTCGCCGCTCCTGCAGCTCAACTCGAATACGCGAAGGTCCGGGTTCAGCGCCAGCGCCTGCGCCTCGGCCTGGCCCAGGTCGTAGTCGAGGTACGGCATGAGGTCCACTTTGTTGACGATGAGCACGTGGGCCGTGCGGAACATGTCGGGATACTTCGCCGGCTTGTCGTCCCCCTCCGTGGTGCTCGTCAGCACCACCCGGACGTCCTCACCCAGTCGCCAGCCGGCCGGGCAGACCAGGTTGCCGACGTTCTCGATCACGAGGAGGTCGGTGCGCGAGAGGTCGAGCTCCCCCAGCGCGTCGGTGACCATGTGCGCCTCCAGGTGGCAGGCGCCCCTGGTGTTGATCTGCACCGTCTGCGCGCCGGCCGCCTCGATGCGTTCGGCGTCGGCTGAGGTGGCGATGTCGCCCTCGACGACGGCGATCTCCAGCCGGCCGCTGAGGCGTTCGATGGTGCGCTCCAGCAGCGTGGTCTTGCCGGCGCCCGGCGAGCTCATCACGTTCATGGTCCGGACGCCTCGTGCCACCAGCGCGGCGTGCAGCTCAGCGGCGGCATGGTCGTTGTGTTCGAGGATGTCGCGGGCGATCGTCACGTGGGCCACGACTGGCTAAGCCTCCCGACCGGCCGGCTGGGCCGTCTCGTATTCGACGTCGATGATGCGCAGCTCGGTCCCGGAGACGATCTCGCGGCTCCAGGCGCCGCAGACCGGACATTGGGGCAACCCGTCGGCGACGTCGAAGTCGGCTGCGCAAGGCTCGCACCTGGCCCGGTGGGGGACCAGGTCGATGACCAGTTTGCTGCCCTGGAGGAGCGGGTCCTGCTGGGCGAGCATCTCGAAGCAGAACGTCAGCGAATCGACCAGGACCCCGCAGGCCTCGCCGATCCGCAGCCGAACGGTCCCCACGGAGCTCGCGCCCAGCGGCTCGCACTCCTCGTGGATCAGGTCGACCAGGCTGTTCGCCACCGACATCTCGTGCACTTTTCAGGGCTCCTCGATAAGCCCCGCTATTATGCCGGCGCCGCCGTGGTGCCTCAGTTGAGCGCTCAGATCAGACGTCCCACCAGAGGGCGACGAGGTCGCCGTTGCCCTCGGTCCAGGTGGACGCATCGGCGGGATCGGCACCGCGCTCGCGGAGGGCCGTGGCCACCGCCGGCTCCAGTTCTGACGCGAGGCAGAGACGGATCCTGGTGATTCGGACGAACGCCTCGAAGCTCACCGCCCAGGCGGTCCCAGCCCGGCGCGGATAGACCTCGGCGGTGGGTTGGATCCCCAGCGAGCGGATGGCAGCGGCCGCGTCCTCCCAGGTCGGGTGCTGAGGGCGCTCGAGGCCATGAAACGTTCGCCAGAGCGGGTTGAGCCCGCTCAGAGGGTGTCTGGCCGTGAGCTCGACCACGACCCGCCGGCGCGCGTGCTCATGCAAGCCGGCCACGAAGGGACCGATGTCGAGCACGTTGTAGAGGACGTGGCTGCAGACCACAACGTCGGCAGGGGGCGTCCGAGAGGCGACGTCGGGCCAGCGACCGACGATCGACTGGGTCTCCAGCCCGCGGCCGGCCGCGCGCGCCTCCAACTCGACGAGCATGTCGGGCTTCTCATCCACCGCGATCAGGCGCCCGGCCGCGGTGAGCGGGAGCGAAGCGGCCCCGGCTCCGGCCCCCACGTCCAGGACCGCCCCCTCGGCGGGCAGCGCCTCGGCCGCCCGGGCCAGGGCCGCTCCCGCCGGCCGTGCCATTTGCGCGTCCGCGCGCCGGGCGAACAGGTCGGGCGGCAGCAGCCAGGGCGACTCCTCCGCCGCGGCCAGGATCCGGTCCGGGATCGCCCACGAGGCCAGCGCCTCCCGCCACAGGTCGAGCGGGTCGGATGTCAGGGCCAAAGCGCGACCCGCCCGATCAGCGCCGGCGACGCGGCAGAGGGCGTCGGCCCCGACCCCACCAGCAGCTCCCGGAGCCGTGCCCCGACCTCCAGCGGAGGCACCAGGAAACCCGACCAGGCGTCTGGGCGGTCCAGGTAGGCTGTCATCACCAGCTGCACCCGCCGGCTGCCGAGAGGCCCCCGCCAGGCCCCGCGGTTGAACTCGGCGCTGGGCACGAGCCAGCAGCGGACGATGCTGGTCGCCTCCACCAGGAGGATGGCGTAGACGAAGGCCGGATCCTCGTAGACGGCCCCGGCCGGGAACGCGGCGCGGGCGAAGATGCGCCGCTTGCGATCTGGCTTCATCGAGGTTTTGACCTGGATCCACAGCGCGCCGAAGCCGGCCCGGGGACGCACCCCGATGTCGACGTGATCGTCGTCGACCGAAGGCCGGAACGGCTCCACCTCGCCGCCCGACGTCACCAGCGTGTAGGCGCACAGAAGCTGCTCGCCGACGGCCCCCACCTGGGCGTCCGACAGCCGCCGCGGCCGCCGGGATGGCGACGGCGATGCCGATGGCGAAGGCGACGCCTCCCGCTCAGCCCTTGCCGATCATCACCTCCGTCGACTTGATCACGACCGTCACCTGGTCGCCGGCCTGCAGGTTGAGCCGCGTCCGCGAGCTGTCCGTGATCGCCGCGACCACGCTGCCCGCCTGGACATCGACCTCGATCTCCGCCATGACCGTGCCGCTCTTCACGCCTTTGACTGTGCCCTGCAGCTGGTTGCGTGCGCTCAATTCCATCGGTTCTGCGACTCCTCAAATCAGAATATCCTGGCCACCGCGAGCATCGGTACAAGGCTTCAGGCTGGGTACACGGTCACCTCCGTCGCCTTGACCGAGACCCAGACCTCGCCGCCGTCGGCGAGCCCGAGCTCGGTCACCGCCGCCGGCGTCACCTCGGCCACGATGTCGGGGCTCGCCTGCACCCTCACCCGCACACGGTCGCCGAGCCGCTCCACTGCCTCCACACGGCCCGGCCAAACGTTGCGCGGCGAGCCCTCGGGCCGCCCGCGCCAGATCGACACCGCCTGCGGCGCGATCGCCGCGAACACCGGCCCCTCGACGGCGCCGGCGGCCTCCAGCCGGCCGCCGCCCTCGACCTCGATCGCACTACCCTGCGCGGTCCCCCGGAGAAGGTTCACGCCCACCAGGTCGGCGACGTAGGCCGACCTTGGCCGCCCCGTGACAGCTGCCGCGGTCCCCGCCTGCACGATCCGGCCCGCCTCCAGCACCAGCAGGCGATCGGCCAGCGCCACCGCCTCCAGCGGGTCGTGGGTCACGACCAGGTTGGCGGCGCCGCTCTGGCGCAGGCTGAGGCGCAGGTCGCGCCGGACCTCGGCCCGGGCGGACACGTCCAGGGCGGACAGCGGCTCGTCAAGGAGGAGCAACCGAGGCGTTGTGGCCAGGGCCCGAGCCAGTGCCACCCGCTGCTGCTGGCCGCCCGAGAGCGTCCCCGGCCGAGCCGCGCTGAGCCCGTCCAGGCCCAGCCGTGCCAGCGCCGCCGCCGCCTGCCGCAGAGCCTCCCGATGGCGCGTGCCGTGGGCCCGCAGCCCGAAAGCCACGTTCTCGAGCACGGACAGATGGGGGAAGAGCAGGTAGTCCTGGAAGACCATGCTCACGGGCCGCAGCTCGGTCGACACGCGCAGCCGCCGCTCGGGATCTTCGAGAGCGACCCCGTCGAGCACCACGCGGCCGGACGCCAGGGGGACGAGGCCCGCCAGTGCCCGGAGCAGCGTGGTCTTGCCCGCACCGTTGGGCCCGAGCAGCGCCACGACCTCGCCGGCCGCGACGTGGAGCTCCGCCTCCAGGTCGAGCCGGCCGAGGCGGAGCCGGACCTCGGCGCTGAGCACCCGGCGAACACTAGTGTCCTGCGAGGAAAATTCGTCCGTATATCGCAGCTCCTTTCGGGTGCCTGCCACGATTTACTCGACGAACGTCCCTCGCAAGACACTAGCCCGAAAAGAGGTAGCGGTCGCGGAGCGTCACCAGCACCACCAGGCTGACCACGACCAGCAGCAGGCTGAGGGCGATGGCGCTGTCCAGCCGCCCCGACTCGAGGTCGATGTAGATGGCCAGCGGCGAGGTCTGGGTCGTCCCCGGGAAGTTGCCGGCGAACGTGATCGTGGCCCCGAACTCACCCAGTGCCCGCGACCACGTGAGCACCGCGCCGGCGACGATCGAGGGCCCGATCAGGGGTAGCGTGACCCGCCGGAATACGATCCAGCGGCTCGCGCCCAGGGTGCGCGCGGCATCCTCGAAGCGAACGTTCATCGAGCGCAGGCCGGCCTCGACCGTGATCACCAGGAAGGGCATGGCGACGAAGGTCTCAGCCACGACCACCCCCGCCAGCGTGAAGGGCAAGCCGAGCCCGAACCACCGATCGAACGCCTCCCCGATCAGGCCTCGGCGGCCGAAGGCGAGGAGCAGGGCGACGCCGCCCACCACCGGGGGCAGGACCATGGGCAGCGTGGTGACGGCCCGGAGTAGATTCTTGCCCCGGAACTCCTGGCGCGCCAGGACCCAGGCCAGCGGGATGCCGAAGAGCAGGGCCAGCGCCGTGGCGGCGACAGAGCAGATCAGCGACAGCCGGATCGCGGTCAGCGAGGCCTCGCCGGCCAGGGCCGTCAGGGCCGAGCCCCACGGCGCTCGCAGCACCAGGCCGAACAGCGGCAGCACGAAGAAGGCGGCGGCGACGGCGGCCAGGATCACCAAAACGGGGTTAAACGCCCGACCGCCGAGGCGTGACACCTGCGCTAGCTCGGCGGCAGGAAGCCGAATTTGGTGAGCGTTTGGCGCCCCTGCGAACCGGTCACGTAGGCGATGAAGGCCTGGGCGCTGGCCGCGTTCGTGGCCGCCTTCAGCTGCACCATCGGGTACTTGGCCACGACATTCTCCGTGTCGGGAATGTCAACCCCTTGCACGGTGCTGCCACCGGCCTTCACGTCGGTCACGTAGACGATGCCGGCATCGGCCTCGCCCAGCGACACCTTCGTCACCACCGACTTGACGTTGTCTTCCTGGCTGACCGCGGTGACTTTGACCGCCGCCTTGGTGAAAGCCTGGGTCGCGTAGGTGCCGCACGGCACCCCGGGTGCGCAGACGACGACCTTGATGCTCGGTTGGGCAAGGTCGGCGAGCGAGGTGATGTGCTTGGGGTTGCCGGCCGCCACGACGATCTGGAGCCGGTTCTGGGCGAATATCGTCGGCGTGCCGACGGCCAGCAGCCCGTTTGTCACCTTGGCCATGTTGGCCTCGTCGGCGGAGGCGAACACGTCGGCCGGCGAGCCCTGTTGGATCTGGGTCACCAGCGTCGGGCTGCCGGCGAAACTGAAGGCGACCGACGCGGCCGCGTGCTGCTTTTGAAAGTCACCTCCGATCTGGTTGAACGCGGCCGTTAGAGAAGCCGCGGCCAGGACGGTGATCTTGCCCTTGACGGTGTCCGGCGACGGTGGCGGCGAGGCGGTGGATGAGCTGGAGCCGCCGCAAGCGGCCAGGAGGCCGACGGCGGCGGCCAGGAGACCGATCAGCACTTTTCTCAACGCGTAGCTCCCTCACTTCAGAACGATCACGTCATGGGCTTTGAAAACGGCCGCGGCCACGTCCCCCAGCCGGAGCTGCATTCGGTCGGCGGAAGAGGTGGTGATGACCGCGGCCAGGATCTGGCCCCCGACGTCGATGACCACCTCGGTGGAAACGTCGCCCCGCACCAGCTCCACCACGGTGCCGACCAGCTGGTTCCGGGCGGACAGAAGGGCGCTCGGGACCGCAGGTGCGAAGAGGCCGGGCAGCGTGCTCGCCAGCGCCTGCCGGGCGTTCTTCAGGGCCGCCGCGATCACGTAGTAGTGGGCGCTGCGGCCCGTCCGGTGATGGCCCACCAGGCCCAGCCCGGACAGCACCCGAAGGTGCTGGGAGACCACGGTGTCGGAGACGCCGAGGCGCCGGGCCAGCTCCCCCACCGGGGCCACCGCCCGATCCTCCTCCGGCAGGAGGGCGAGGAGCCGGAGGCGGACCGGGTCGCCAAGGCTGCGGAGCAGGGCCGAGGCCTGATACTCCGTCACCTGCGCAACCACGCAGATAGTTTAGCGCCGGAGCAGCGCCTCCAGGAGACGGCCGAGGTCGCCAGAGTCGTTGTAGAAGTGGCAGGAGAGGCGAAGCCGGCCGCCCCTGGCCGCCACCGCCACGCCGCGCTCACGCAGCGCCGCCGCGGCCGTCCGCGGGTCGACGCCTGAGCGCTCGATGGACACGATGGCCGAGCGCTCGCCCGCCGCGCCAGAGCTGACGACCCGGTAACCGCGTTCGGCGACCGCCTCAGCGAGCTGCTGGCCGTAGCCCAGCACCCGCTCCTCGATCGCGGCCGGCCCCACCGATGTCAGGAGGCCGAGGCTCGCCCCCAGGGCGGCGACTGAGGCCAGGTCCTGAATGCTGGGCTCGAAGCGGCGCGCGTCACTTGCCAGTCGGACCACCTCGTAGCTGGGCGGGCCGGAGGCGTCGCCGTGGTCCTGGACGCTCTTCCAGCCGGGCTCAGGCACCCGCAGCCGGTTGCGGACGGTCGGGGAGAAGTAGCAGATGGCCGTGCCGTGGCCCGACATCAAGAACTTGTACGCGTGGGCCACGAGCACGTCGCAGCCGATCTCGCGGACGTCCGCGGTGAGAGCGCCCAGGGCCTGGGTGGCGTCTACGACGAAAAGGACATCGCGCTCGCGACAGAGCCGGCGGATGGCCTCCACCGGCGCCCGGAAGCCGGTGCTGAAGTTCACCAGGCCGAGGCACACGACGCGCGTCCGAGACGTCAGCAGGGCGTCGACATCCGCCGCCTCGAACCGGTTCCGGCCGCGGTCCCGCACGAATCGCACCACCACGCCCAGGTGGTCGAGGCCGAGCCACGGGAGGACGCCGGCGGGGAACTCCTGGTCGTAGACGACGACCTCGTCGCCGGGCCGCCAGTCGAGCCCCAGCGCGACGACGCCGATGCCCTCCGCGGAGCTCTTGAGAAAGGCCACGTCCGGGGCCTCACAGCCGATCAACCGCCCCGCCGCGGCGCGAGCTCGATCCACCCCGTCCGCCCAGTGCTCCGGCGAGAGGTCGCCCTCCGACAATGAGCGCATGACCAACCCGGCCGCCTCC
>JALYZG010000314.1 GCA_030948965.1 Candidatus Dormiibacterota bacterium
GATCCAATGGCCGCGGGCGTCTCCGCAACCTCTGACGGCGGCTCCGGCTCCGAGGGCGGCGGGACGCGGGCGCTTGCGCCGGGACGGATCCGCGCTACAAGGCCCTGCGCCCGGGCGACGCCGCGCCGAGTCACCGTCCTCGACTTCTCCACGCGCGCCGCGACCGCCGCCACGACCGCCGGTGGCCTCCTGGCCACCCCGGGCGCGATGGCGTCGGCCGACCCCACGACAAACGTGCCGCGGATGTCGGGTTGGTCGAACGACGCGGCCTGCCAGCCGAAGAACGAAAGGTGGCCGGCCACCTCCAGCGGCCGGCGATTGCTGCCAGTGACCGCGGCGGCTATCAGGTCGTTGGCCACGGTGTGCGGGCTCACGCTATGGATCACGTCGCCAAGCAGCCGCCGCGCCAGGTCCGGAGGTGGAGCGCCCTCAGCGGCCGGCTCGATCGGAACGAGGCTCACCTGGGCGCCGCCCATCACGCTGGGGGCGGTGAGGCAGATCGTGTCGACCGCGGCGAGGGCCTCGATCGTCGCGGGCTGATACACCAGGCCGCCCCGGCCGGCCACGTCGAGCAGGCCGATGACGTAGCTGAGCACCAGCAGGAAGAAGAGGCTGGTGGGGGCGACGCCGAACACGAGCGAGAAGGCGTTGCGGTAGGCCTCCTCCGAGGCTGGGCCGCGGGGAATGTACCTGCCGGTGAGCAGCAGCCCGGAGAAGATGACGACCAGCCCGAGCAACACGAAAAGGACGCGCCGGAGCAGGATCTCGAGCGGTGTCGGCGCCCGCGCGAGCACATCGGACCGAGGGCTTCGGAGAGCCTCGCGCTCGGCGCCGGCCTCCTTTGAGCGCACGATAGCGTGGCCGCCCACGCAATAGCTCCCGGCCTCGACCGAATCGCCGCCCTGTCTCGCCTCGCCGCCGCCGAGCGCGAGCGCGGCCACACCGGCCACCTCGATCTGGCTGGCGCCGACGACGACGCCGGCCAGTGGGATCTCGTCGCCCAGACCCACGGCCACCAGGTCGCCGCGAACGATCTCCCGGATGGCCAGCTGCTGGGGTGATCCCTCCCGGATCACTGTGACCCGGGGCCGAATCGCGCCGATCATCTTTTCCAGACGGCTCCTGGCCAGGAGCTGCTGGCCGACGCGCACCACCACGTTCGCGATCAGGACCGCCGAGGTCAACAGACCGCTGAGTGGGCTGCCGAGAATGAACATGAGCGCGGTGATCGCAAACATGTCCAGGTTGAAGATGGTGAAGAGGCCGGAGCGGACCGCGCGGACAATGAACCCGCGGCGGGCGGCTTTCTCGATCCGATCCAGATCGATCGCAGGGAGGAGCGCCTCAGCCTCGGCCATGCTCAGGCCGCGCAGGTCTTCGGGCCTGCCTGGCGGGCGAGCCTCGCCCGCCCGCCAGCCTGGTCGCCTCAGGCTGAGGCGCCGCACCATCACCGCGACGATCGCGACGATGCCTGCGACCAGCAGCCAGCCCGCTGCCCGGATGGCCGGAGGTGGCCCGGAGGGGGCTCGTCCGCCCATCACGAAGATGGCGCAGCCTGTCGCGCCGCGTCGAAGAGGATTTGGGGGGTGAGCGGCATCTCCGTCACGTCCAGGCCCAGCGCCTCCTCAATCGCGCCCGCGAGAAGAGCGCCGACCGGGATGACGCCGGCCTCGCCCGCGCCCTTGATCCCGAGCGGATTCAGCGGCGAGGGGGTCTCCTGGTGGGCGATCAGGACCTCGGGGATCTCCGTCGAGTAGGGCATCAGGAACTCCATGAGGGACGCGTTGCGCAGCTGGCCCTCGGCGTCGTAAGCGAGGCGTTCGTAGAAGGCGCCGCCGATGCCCTGGGCCACGCCGCCCTGGATCTGGCCCTCCAGCACCATGGGGTTGATGACGCGGCCGCAGTCGTGCACGACCACGTAGCGGAGGAACTGCAGGCGGTAGGTCTCGGGGTCGATCCGCACCCACGCGGCGTGGCAGCCGGAGGCCCAGGCCGAACCTGCCGGGCTGAAGTAGCCGGTCGCCTCCAGCCCAGGCTGCTCGCCCTCAGCCAGCGGCGCCCCGGGCCGCGGCCGGGGTTGGAACTGGGTCGCGGCCTCGGTACCGCCGCCGAAGGCGTAGCGCACCGGGTTCGCGAGGACGGCCAGAGCGGCGAGCGGAATCAAGCGGTCGGGGCTGCCCTTGACGCGCACTGCCCCGCCCGCCAGCTCAAGGTCGGCGGGATCGGCCTCCAGCTGCTCAGAGGCGAGGCGCTTGGCCTTTGCCGCGACCAGGTTCGCCGCCACGTGCATCGCGTTCCCGGCCGTCACCGCGCCCCGCGAGGCAAACGTGCCGACGCCCCAGGGGAATCGTCGGGTGTCGCCGCCTCGGACCTCGACGTCGGCGACGTTCGAGCCGAGCGCATCGGCCACGACCTGGGCGAAGACGGTGGCGTGGGCCTGGCCCTGGCTGGGGATGGCGGTGGAGGCCACTATTCGGCCCCCCACTGTGACCTGGACGTGGGCGCCCTCGTAGGGCCCGACGCCGGTGCCCTCGACGTAGCAGGCGAGGCCGAGGCCGACGTGGTCGCCGGGCGGTCGCTCGCCCAGCGTCGCCAGTGCCTTCTCCAGCAGGCTGCGATAGTCGCCGCTGTCGTAGACGGCGAGGCTGCCATCCTGCCAGCCGATGCCGGTGTGGTACGGGAAAGCGTCGGGGGGGATGAAGTTGCGCCGCCGGACTTCGCCTCGGTCGAGGCCGAGGCGGCCGGCCATCAGGTCCAGCGTGCGCTCCATCACGAAGCAGGCGTGCGGCCGTCCCGCGCCCCGATAGGGCGATGTGGGGGTGGCGTTCGTGTACAGGGCGCGGAACCGCACCCGGTAGTTGGGCAGGTGGTAGGGGCCCGGGATCTGGGCCGACGTGATGATGGGCAGGATGAGGCCGTAGGGCGTGTACGCGCCGGCGTCGTGGATGAAATCCACGTCCAGTGCCAGGAGCCGGCCCTGCCCGTCGAAGCCCACATCGACCTTGTGCACCTGGGCCCGCTCCTGGTTGACCGCCGTGAAGTGCTCGGCCCGGTCCTCGGTCCACTTCACCGGCCGGCCCAGCTGCATAGCGGCGTGCGGCACCAGCAGCTCGTCGGGATAAAAAAGCATGATCTTGGGCCCGAAGCCGCCGCCGACGTCCGGCGCGATCACCTCCACGGACGTCTCCGGCAGCCCGAAGAGCACGGCCAGGCCGCCCCGGATGGACGTCGGCGACTGTGTGGAGTCGAAAACCGTGAGGCGGCGCTCGGCCGGGTCCCACCGAGCCCAGACCGCGCGCGCCTCCAGGGGGCACGCGGCGGCTCGGTCGAAGCGCAGCCGGAGGTGGGCGCGGTGCTCGGCTCCGGCCAGCGCGGCCTCGACGTCGCCTCTCACCTGGGTCAGGTCCGCGGCTTCGTTGCGGGGCACGTCGTCGTGCACGAGCGCCTCCGCCGCCTCCGCGTGTTCGACTGGAAACACGACCGGCAGCGGCTCGTAATCGACCCGTACCAGCTCGGCCGCGTCCTCAGCCAAGTAGCGGTCTTCGGCGACCACGAAAGCCACCGCCTCGCCGGCGTAGCGCACGACCTCGGAGGCGAGGCAGCGCTGCGTGCGGCCCTGGGTGAGAGCGGGGTGGGGGATGAGGAGCGGCAGGTCGCGGTCGCCGAAGGGCAAGTCGGCCGCGGTGTAGACGGCGTGCACGCCGGGCGCTCGCCGGGCCGCCTCGACGTCCATGCCCGTAATTCGGGCGTGGGCGTGGGGCGAGCGCACAAAGCAGCCTTCGAGGGCGCCCTCGCCCAGGTCGTCGGTGTACCGGCCGTGGCCGCGGAGCAGGCGCTCGTCCTCGGTCCTGGGCACGCGCTCTCCGAACCAGCGCGTGCTCAGTCCAGGACCCTCGTCAGCACGACCGAGCGGTGGGCCGCGCGGCGGATGGCCGCGTATCCGGTGCAGCGGCAGAGGTTGCCCGCGATCCCCGCCTCGATCTCCTCGGGGGTCGGGTCGGGGTGGTCCTGCAGCAGACCGACCACGGCCAGCACGAAGCCCGGGGTGCAGAAGCCGCACTGCAGGGCATGGCACTCATGGAACGCGCGCTGGACGGGGTGCAGGGGAGCATCGGCCGCGGCCAGGCCTTCGATGGTGAGCACGTCGTGCCCCTGGGCCTGGACGGCCAGGAGCAGGCAGGAGCGCACCGGGCGCCCGTCGAAGAGCACCGTGCAGCAACCGCAGACGCCGTGCTCACAGCCGACGTGGGTCCCGGTCAGACCGAGGTCGTGGCGGAGGTAGTCGGAGAGCAGCCGGCGGGGGCTGCTCGGGGCCGGGCGCTCGATCGCGTTGACCCGGATCACGTCGCCGGCGGCTGGGTGGCTCGCCGGGTCAAGACCTCCACCAGGTGAAGCTTGAACTCGGCTGAGGCTTCCAGGTCAGAGCTCGGCCGGAGGCCGCGGGCGGGGTCCGAGGGGTCGGCCAGGACGGGCGTCGGGGCGACGCCGAAGAGGGCCAGGCGGTCCCCGGCGCGGGCCACGCCGGCCATCGCGTAGTCGCCGTGGCGGCGCGACTCCTCGACCAGGGCGACGTCGGCGGCCCCGGCCGGGAAGAAGGCCTCGACCAGCAGCTCGTCCGGCTCGAGCGAGGTCTCGAACGGGCCGACGCAAAGGTCCTGGGCCGCGATCCGGCGCTCGCCCCGTGCGGCCGAACACACCGTCACGTGGCCGCCCAGCGCCAGCAGCACCGCCGGCAGCTCGGCGGCCGGGTCGGCGTGGGCGAGGGAGCCGCATACTGTGCCGCGGTTACGAATGACGGGGTGGGCGACATGGCCGAGGGCCAGAGCCAGGAGTGGGCAGCCGGTCTGGATGCGGGCGTCCCGTTCCGCCTGAGCCTGCCGGACGGTGGCCCCGATCGCGACCCCGCCCTCCCGCGCGGCGATCGCGTCGAGGCCGGCCACGCCGTTGATGTCGACCAGGTGGGCGGGGCGGGCCAGACGAAAGTTGAGCAGCGGCACGAGCGACTGGCCGCCGGCCAGCACCTTGGCGTCCTCCAAAGCGCCCAAGAACCGCACCGCCGACTCCAGGTCGGAGGGGGCGTGGTACTCGAAGTTGGGTGGTTTCAAACCTCTTTACAGCCCGCGTTGACGGGGTCTTGACTTGCGCCCAAGCTCCGCGGTATTCCCCCCGGGGTGGGTGGGTTTCTTGGGGGGTGGGTACAGAAATCCGGCAAACACCTTTCGAGCCCCTCGGCACTGAGGCGTATACTCGCCGGCGAACGCACGTTTGGATCGCGCTCGATGCGTCTATCGGCCGGCGAATGCACCTTGGGATCAGTCCTCCAGGAATGCGACGACGCGGCACAGCGCCGCCTCCCCGCCCTGGAAACGCCACGGGAAGCAGCCGAGCTGCACCTTCTGGTCCAGCACGCGGTCGATCTCACCGCCCAGGTTCTCCACGTGGACCACGTCGTGGGGGAAGAGGAGCGTGTGCATGACTTGGTAATCCCGCGTGGGGAAGATGTCGCTCAGCGACATTCCCAGCTTCGCCTCCGCCTCCTCCGCCTCGTCCGCGCGCAGCCGCCGGATCACCGTGTTCATGGGATGGTCGGCCGAGCCCGCGTCGACGGCCAGCCACCGAACGCCCCGATCCAGCACCCACTCCGCGAACAGCCGCGCCGGTCCCGGGTGGCGGATGAAGTAGCGGGTCTCATCCACGGCCGAGCGGTCCGCCCAATTCTCGGGATAGTGGCGGTGGTAGCCGGTGTGGATGACCAGGATGTCGCCGCGCTCGATGCTCAGCCCGGTGTCCTGCTCCCAGCGCTCGAAGTGCCCCGGGCCGTACAGGTCGTAGTCGCCGACGCCCATACGCTCCAGGTCGACCACGCACGCCGGTCCGACCAGGAAGTCCAGGGGCAGATCACCGATGAACTTGCCACCGCTGAAGAAGTGGGCGGGGGCGTCGAGGTGGGTGCTCACGTGGAGGGTCATCGTCACCTCCTGGCCGCCCGCCCTCTCGAAGGCCAGCCGCTTGACCCACTTGATGGCGGGGCCCGAGTAGCCGGCGAAGGCCGGGGTGTGCATGGAGAAGTCCTGGGTCAGGTCCACAAGCCGCATCAGCCGAGAGGGTACCGCCCCAGCAGGCTCAGCCCGCGAGAGAGTCGAATGCGGCCAGGAACGGCTCCAGCGGTGCCCGCACGAGGCCCGCCCCGACCTGGCCTACGCCGGCCTCGCGGTGGGCGATGCCTGTGTTGATGAGCGGCCGGATTCCCGTCTCCACCACGCGCCGCACATCGATCCCGGTGGGGCTGCCGCGAAAGTCCAGGGCTGGGATCTGGTGGGCCGAGTTCTCGGCCAGCGTGATCTCATACATCTCAAGGGTGGCTGCGAGCGCTGTACTCGCGTTGCCGCCCACGTAGCCGGTGACGGCGGGAGCCGCCGCCATCGCGAAGCCGCCGAGTCCGTACGTCTCGGTGATGGCCGAGTCGCCCAGGTCTGGGTTCGCGTCCGCCTGCGTGTAGGCGCCCAGGAAGAGGCCTGTCGGGACCTCGGCGGGGGCGACGAACCAGCGCTCTGGCGCGCCCGACACGCGGACGCCGAACTCGGTGCCGTTCCGGGCCATGGCCACGACCAGTGTGCTCCGCGGCTCGCCGGCGGCCGCCTCGCAGGCGCCCTTGGCGGCGGCCATCACGAGGTTCAGATAGAAGTAGTCGTTGCCGTCGATGAAGCGCAGCGACTCGGCCGGCAGACCGCGCAGCGCCAGGTCGCGGAATAGCAGCGACGTGGCGGCACGGTGCCGGTTGTGGAGCTCATCCCCCATCTGCAGCGCCCTCTGGTCGATGGCCAGCAGGTCGATCGAGCCCGCCTCCAGCACCCGGGCCAGATCCGGTCCTAGCACCCGCGCCATCCAGCGCAGCCGCTCCAGGACGGGCGCGTCATTGGCGCCATAACGCAGCACCCGGCCGAGGCCCTCGTTGAGGTTGGAGAACGAACGCAGCCCGCTTACGTCGTCCTCCACGACCACGACCGGCATTGACGCGCTGATGACGCCCGCCATCGGGCCCACGGTCATGTGCTCGTGGCAGGGCTCGAGGTCAGCCGAGTCCCGGCCTTCGAGTCGCAGCGCGCCCTCGATCGCGCCTCGCATCGGCCCGCTGCAATCCTCCGGGCGCAGTGGCGGCCCGCTGTGCAGGAGGAGGTCGCGGCGCATGCCCGGGACCAGGTCCAAAGCGGCCCCGACCCCGATCCAGCGGGGGCGCGCCGCGAGCATCCGCGCCACCGCGCGCTGGTTGGCGGCGTCCACGTCGGGGTCCGGCCGGAGAGTCCGGAGCGGCGGCCGCCAGTCCACCCGCACCTGCTCCCCATCGAGGCTGTCGGCGACCATCTCCGCCCCGGCCGTGACGGCGCGCAGCGGGGCTCCGAGCAGGCTCATGCGCCCTCGATCCAGCCTTCGCGGACGGCTTCGTCGATGACCGCGCGGACCACGTCGCCCAGCTGCGGCGCGGCGTCGCCCACCACGGAGTTGACCGCGCGCACCTGCTCGGCCACCACGCCGTGGCTGCGCCAGGACCGGCCCTGATTGGTGCGGTTGAGCAGCACCGGCGAGAGCCGGTCCATGGCGTTGGCGAAGCGTGCATCGGGCGTGGCCCGAGCCTCGAACTCCTCCCAGAGCGAGCGCAGATCCGCCCCCTGGGCCTCGGGCAGGAGGCCGAAGATGCGGGTGGCGGCGGCCTGCTCCCGCTCCAACTTGGTGGCCAGGCCGGCCGGGTCGTAGACGTAGGTGTCGCCCGCCTCGACCTCGACCAGGTCGTGGACCAGCAGCATCTTCACCACCCGACCGGCGTCGACCCGCTCCAGCGCGTACTCGGCCAGCACCAGCGCGTACAGCGCCACGTGCCACGAATGCTCGGCGCTGTTCTCGAGCCGCGAGTCGTCCGCCAGCCGGCTGCGCCTCTCGACCGTCTTCAAGCCGTCAGCGGCGGCCAGGAAGCTCAGCTGCTGCTGCAGGCGGTCCGTCGCATTCACCGGAGCAGGCTCCGCGCGGCCTGGGCGTTGGAGAGATGGACCTGCGCGCCCGCGGCTTCGAGAACGGCGCGCTGCCGGGAGAGGCCCTGCGGGTCCGCCTCGACCCCGATCAGAGCCACCACTGCCGGCCGCCCATTCAGTGCCGGCGCCAGCTCGGCGGCGGGATCCGGGTGGGCGCCGCGGCCGAGGACCACGTCCAGATAGACGAGGCCGGGGGCGCGGGCGATGGCTTCCAGGCGGATGGTGCTGTCGATCATCGGATGCGCCCGGCCGCGAGTGTATTCGTCGGCGCCGTAGTCGACCGCCCGGAAGCGATCCCCAGCCTCGGCCCAGATCAGGGCTGCCTCGTCGCGCAGCGTGCCGCCCGAGAAGATCCCGGCCACCGGCCCGTCCCAGGCCAGGGGCTCGGGCGGAGACGGGAGCCTGCCCCCGCCGACGCTGAGAGCGACCTGGGTCAGGTCCAGGTGCGGACCCAGCATCGCGTTGACCAGTGGCTTGCGGGCATGAAGGCCGGCGTCCACCCGGCTCGGCTTGGAGACGACGACGATCAGCTCCGTGCCGGGGTCGTCGTCCAGGCGCCGAACCGCCTCTCGGGCCATGCGCCCGCCGACGGCGGGGGTCAGGTCGCGGCCGCCGACGCCGATCGCCTGGGACACGCCCACCCCCTGGTGGGCGAGCAGGCAACCCAGCTCCTGGATGCCGGTTCCGGACGCGCCGACGATCCCGAGCGAGCCCCGAGGCAGGGCGTTGCTGAAACCGAGGCCGGTGCCGTCCAGGATGGCCGTGCCGCAGTCCGGGCCCATGAAGAGCAGCCCCCGGCGAAGGGCCTCGTCCTTCAGTCCGATCTCATCCTCGACTGAGACGTTGTCGGAGAAGCAGAAGACGTTCAGGCCCGCCGCCAGCGCGTCCCAGCAGGCCCAGGCCGCGTGCGCGCCGGGCACAGAGATCACCGCCAGGCTGGCGCCCGGGAGGTGGGTCGCCGCTGTGCGCAGCGTCCGCGGCCGGGGCGAGTCCCCGGCGCCCGCGGAGCGGTGGCCGTGGTCGGCCAGGGCCCGCTCGGCCGCCTCCAGCCCGGCCTTGGCGTCTGGGCCGCGGGCGGCGAGGACCAAGTCCTCGGCTCCGATCGACTCCAGCTCAGGGCTCCAGAGGCCGGCGTCGCGCAGCATGTCCAGGTTGAGCTCGGTGGCCATGGCCGCCATGGCCGCGACCACGCCCCCGGCTTGGGCCATGCGCCGCGAGGCGAGCATGAGGACGATAGAGTCGTGGTAGGCGCCGCGGCGGACCTCGACCAGGAGGTCGGTGGTCACAGCGCGCGGCCGCCAGCGACTTCCGGTCTCGGTTCCGGTGTCCCCTCCGGCATCCAGCGCTCGGCCCAGGCGGCGACCGCGACGAGTGCCGGTTCCAGCTCCTGGCCGCCGACCGTGAGCTCGTAGCGCACGGCGAGCGGCGGCCCCGCCTCGACGTGGCGGGTAACCAGAGCCTCCGCCTCGAGCTCCCGCAAGCGCTCCGACAAGAGCCGTTCGGACACGCCGGGGATGCCCTGCGCGAGCTCGCTGAACCGCTTGGGGCCGGTCACCAGGACGGAGATGATGGCGCCGGTCCAGCGCCGACCGATGAGCTCGATGCCGCGCTGGTAGCTGGCGCAGAGGATCGGGTCGTGTGGGGTCGCCGTCTGGCCCCCGCGCGTCATCTCGCCTCGATCCTAGCCGGGAATGAAACGGTTCGTCAGCAGCTTACGAAGTAATAGCCACCAGCGGTGGGTGGCGGATTCTCGGGCTAGGAGAGCGACTCATGGATGCGGCCTTGCTGATCTTGCGCCTGGTGGTGGGCGTCTACCTCTTCGCCCACGGGGCGATGAAGCTCTGGGGCTGGTTCGGCGGCGGGGGCCTCGAAGGCACCACCGGCTTCATGCGCCGGCAGGGATTTCGCCCAGCCGGCTTCTGGGCCTTGGCGGCCGGCCTGAGCGAGGCCGGGGGCGGGGCGTTGCTGGCGCTCGGCCTGCTCAGCCCGCTGGGCAGCCTGGGGGTGATCGCAGCCATGCTGGTGGCCGCGTTCACGGCGCACTGGGGCAAGGGTGCCTTCGCCATGCGGGGTGGACCCGAGCTGCCCGCGACGAACGTCGCGGTGGCCGCGGCGCTGGCTCTCTCCGGCCCCGGCCGGTACTCGCTGGACCACCTGGTAGGGCTCCGCCTGCCGGAGCCCGCGCTGGGCCTGGCATTGCTGGTCCTGACTTTGGCGGGGGTGGCCGTGGCGATGCTGACGCGACGTGCCGAGGCGGTGCCGGCGAGGGCGGCCGAGACTTCCTGAGCCGGGCGGCCGGCACCGTCTGAAAAGTCCTCAAGTCGACAGCCCGGCAGACGGCCCCGACGACAGCCTCCGCCGGGACTGGAGCGGACTCCCGGACACAGCAGCCCATGGCGGGGGCGCGACCGCCACCCGCACCCTGCCGGTCAGTGAGGGTCTTGCTTGCGGCGCGAGATGAGTCAATGGGGTCGGCTGCGAAGATGGTGGTGATGGAACCGCGCAGGACGCGGATCCTGGTCGTCGACGACAAGGCGGACATCCGCCGCCTGCTCGTGACCCGGCTCAAGCTCGATCGCTCCCTCGAGGTGGTGGGGGAGGCCGGCAACGGGGCGGAGGCGATCTCGCGCGTCCGCGAGCTGAAACCCGAGGCAGTCGTCCTCGACCTGCAGATGCCGGTCATGTCGGGCGAGGAGGCCATCCCCATCCTCCGCTCGCTGTCTCCGGCCACCCGCATCGTCGTCTTTTCCGCGTACGTCGGTGTGCAGACCCACCTGGAGGGCAGCGAGCGGCCTGACGCCGAGGTGGCCAAGGGCACCGATCTGAGGCTGCTGGTCGAGGAGCTGCATCGCGTGGTCGCCGCCCCCCTGGACGACGTCGTCGAGGTCGACCTGGGCCAGGTCGAGGTGAGCCCGGCCGCAGCGGCCTGCGACCGGTGGGTGCAGCTCAACCCACGCATCCGCGCCGGCACGCCGGATTCCGGCATGGCTGATCTCTTGGCCCTGGTCGGTGTCTTCCTCAAGCTTCGCGACCAGCTGGGCGAGGCCTTGGTCGAGGGCGAGACCCACGCGGTGCTCCGCTTCGACACCAGGCGGGAGGCCGCCAGTGGCGCCCGGCGCGCGCTCGGCGCGATCGAGAGCGACGACTCGGCCGCTCTGGAGCCGCTGCGCCCGCGCCTGCTCGAAGCGCTGGCGAACGTGAGCCTCCCAGGAGCGGACGGAAGCTAGGGGTGCGGCACCTCTAGGT
>JALYZG010000317.1 GCA_030948965.1 Candidatus Dormiibacterota bacterium
ACACGTAGGTCGATCTCGGCCGCGTAAAGCTCACGCAGCGTGTAGGTTCGGCCGGCCCAGGTCAGAGGCACATCCAGTCGCTGATCGGTCACCAGCATCCGGTAGTAGGTTGTCGGCGCGAAGTGCAGCACCAGCTTGGGCTCCTCGAGACCGCGGGTCCGCGACGAAACGTGAAACCGAGTGAGCTTGAACGCGTCCGAGTCGTACGGCACCTCGTCGCCCATGGCGGCTCGGCGTTCGATGTCTACGTGCAGGCCCCTGAAAGACTCCTCGATGTCAGCCGGGTACGTCGGCTCTGCCGGCGAGTAGTACGACTCGATGTGCTCAGCCCGGTACGGTCCGAAGCTCGCGACGACCCACGGGAAATAGACTCGACCGACAACCGTGCCCCACCGCGTGCTGAGCCGCTCAATCTTGCTCCGCGTGGCAGCCAGCCTGCGCAGGTTCCCGCCACGGAGTCCAGCCGGCGGCGGCCGATTGACGACCGTCCCAACATCTCGCTTGATCAGATCGGTCGCCTCGACACCGAGCGCCTCTGCGATCCGGACCAGATCATCGACCCGTATCCCCATTCCGCGGTTACCGCGCTCCACCCTCGACAGCCAGCCGACTGACACGTCGGCAAGGCCGGCCAAAACCTCCTGAGTCATTCCCCGCTGGACGCGCATCGCCAGAATCGTCTTGCCGATCGGCAGCTCGGACACCTCCCACCTAGTGTGCCGCAGTCGGTCTCAGGGGACGGGCGACGGTGCCTCCGAGCCACCTTGAGCCATGACCCCGCGACCTCATCGGCGCAGCAACGCAGGCGGATGCCTCGGTGGCCTGTCCGGGCACGGGAAACGCAGAGGCCCGCCGAAGCCGAGCCTCGCACCTAGCCGCCGAAGCGAATAGGGGGACGGGTTGATGTTACCTGCGGTCAGCCGGCGCGGTCGCTTCCGCCGGGTATGATTGACGCGTAGTCGGCCTGCACGAGTCTTGCGCGTTAGTGTTTCGCAATCGACGAGTCAGGCGAAGTACTGGAACTGGGGCGTGGCCAAGTTGGTAAGGCGCCTGACTCTGGATCAGGAGATCGTGGGTTCGAATCCTACCGCCCCAGCCATCTGTATCCGACCAAACATCCTACCTCGGTAGGATGTACCGGGTCAAGATCAGTGTTACGGTCGACCCCACCCTCCTGAAGGCCGTTGACGATTTCATCCACCGCAGCCAGGGTGCTGATCGGAGCAAGGTCATCGAGCAAGCGTTGAGGTCGTGGTCGGCCTCCCAGCAGGAGGTGGCGATGATCGCCCAGTACTCCGAGCCTCCGGAGCAGGGCGCCGAGCTCGAGGCCTGGACGACGATCCGGCGTTCAGCCGCGGGCCGCCGTCTGCGCCGCGAATGAAGCTATCCGGCGGTCGGGCTCTGGGTGAGCCCCGGCGGGGCGAGCTATGGCTGGCGCTGACCCCCGGCCAGCCGGATGATCCGCGTCAGCCGCGGCCAGCTCTGGTCGTGTCCGACGACGTGCGTAACCGGCTGACGGACGACCTGATAGTGCTTTCCTTGTTCTTTCGCGGTCGGCCGGGCCCGACGCGAGTGCCGCTGGCCCAGGGAGCGGGCGGCCTGGACCACGAGAGCGTCGCGTTCTGCGAGGAGATCACCACCATCGATCGAGACTTCCTGGCGCGCGGTCCTCTCGGGGCTTGTATCGAGCAGCCGGTTATGGAGGCGGTGGTGAGGGCGATCAGGCGCGCGGTCGGGGAGGTCGTACCCGAGCCTTGAAATGCGCGGACCTCAGGCGGCGATGGGCTGTACGCGCGGGGCTCGGCGAAGGTTCGCGGGGGAGCCGGGGTCATGGCCCTGGCTCAGAGCGTCGTTGAATGTCCAGCTGCGGGCGACTGCCTTGACCGAGATCAGGCGTGCGCTGCGCAGCCAGCACCCCTAGCTGCGCCTCGCCGCCCCGGGATTCTGTTGCACTATATAGTTCAAGAGCGCAATGCGCAACGCCGCAGCCCGGGTGATCGGGTGCCCAGCCAAGGGGCGAGTTGGCAAGGATCGGAGGAGGTTCTGACATGAGCGGAGACGGCGAAACCCGAGGCCACGGACTACTCGAGCGACTCGCGGCGGGGCCCGTCATCTGCGCCGAGGGCTACCTCTTCGAGCTGGAGCGGCGCGGCTACCTGCAGGCCGGCGGCTTCGTGCCCGAGGTCGTGCTCGAGAACCCAGAGGCGCTGGCCCAGGTGCACAGAGAGTTCGTGCGCGCCGGGTCGGACGTGGTCCAGGCGTTTACCTACTACGCCCACCGCGAGAAGCTCCGCCTGATCGGCAAGGAGGACCTGCTCGAGCCGATGAACCACCAGGCGGTCAAGCTCGCCCGGTCTGTGGCCGATGAGTTCCAGGGCGAGCGGCCACTGGTCGCGGGCGACGTCTGCAACACCAACATCTATCATCCGGACGGCCAGACGGACCGTCACGTCCGCGCCATCTTCGAGGAGCAGGTCGGCTGGGCGGCCGCGGACAACGCCGACTTCGTCATCGGCGAGACGTTTTACCATCTCGGGGAGGCCCGGATCGCGCTGAAGGCCATCAAGGACGCGGGGCTGACGGCGGTCGTCAACCTCGCCCTGCCGGCCTCAGGCGTCCTAGCGGACGGATCGACCGTGGAAGAGGCGGCAGCGGTCCTGGAGCAGGACGGAGCCGACGTCGTGGGCATGAACTGCTTCCGCGGCCCCGAGACGATGCTCGACCACATCCGCAAGATCCGCGCGCGAGTCTCCTGCCACGTGGCGGCCCTGCCGGTGCCCTACCGGACGGACGCCCAGCACCCGACCTTCTTCACCTTCACCGACGAGGCCAGCTCCGTGGTCCCGGACGGACGGCCCTTCCCGACCGCGCTGGATCCGTTCCAGTGCAACCGCTACGAGATGGCGCAGTTCGCCCGCGACGTACAGAGCCTCGACGTCCGCTTCATCGGGATCTGCTGCGGCAACTCCCCGGCCCACACGCGAGAGGTCGCCGAGGCGCTGGGCCGGCACCCGGAGGCCAGTCGATACTCAGCGGACATGTCCAAGCACTTCGCGTTTGGCTCCGAACCGACCCTCGACCGGGACACTCTGGCTCTCGCCGAAAAGCTGTAAACGCGAGCCGGTCCAGGGCGGCCGGCGCATCCTCGTGCTCAGGCCAGGTGGTTGGCCGCGAGGAAGGCGTGGGCCACGGACGTGGGCGTCTGCTTGTCGATCGAGACCGCCTTGTTGAGTGCCTGCATGGCATCTGCAGTCAACAGCGCATTCACAGCCTCATACGTCTTCTGGAACTCGGGGCCGAGCTGCTGGAGCAGCGATGACTTGATGATCAGGGCCACGTGCTGGAAGCCGAAGATGTTCTTGGGATCCTTCAGGGTGGCGTAGTTGCCGCTGGCCAGCTGGGGGTCGGTCGAAAAGGCGTCACCCACCTGCACTTGTTTGCTGTCCAGCGCGGCATAGATCGGAGCCCCGGCCGCCAGGGGCACGAACTCGAGGTTGGTTAGCCCGTAGGCCTGCTGCAGGCCCACGAAGCCCGCATAGCGGGTCTGCTCAGCCGCGTAGTCGCCGAGCTTAACCGGGCCCAGACCCTTCAGGTCCTCGATCGACGTCAGATTGTGCTGCTGGGCGTAGCCTTTCAGCGTGATCAGCTGGTCGGTGTCGAAGAATGGGGTCACCGGAGTCATTACTGCGCCCCCATGTGCCGCTTCGTACTGCTTCGCCAGCATTTCGGTCTGGGCTTCCGATTCGAGCGGTTTCTCGTAGCGGGCATCGCTGGCCACGACCTCACCCAGGTACTCGGGGTAGGCGTTGATCTGTCCCGACTGGAAGGTTGTGTTGATGAGCTCACTCCCGCCGATGTTCGACTTGAGGGTGACCGTGTAGCCCTTGGCCCGGAAGGCCTGCGCGTACAGCTCACCGAGGAGGAACTCCTCGTCGAAGTTCTTGTCGCCCAGGATGATGGTGGGCTTGCCTGCGCCGGGCAGGCCACTCGGCTTGGCTGCGGAACCTGAGCTGCTGCCTCCGCAGGCCGTGAGTAGCAGAAGAATGGCAGCCGAGAGCAGTGCGCCGAACCGTGTCCGGCCGGTGGTCTGGACATCGAGCCTTGCCTTCGCCGTCACGTACTTAACCTCCTCAGTGATTCGCACGCCGTCATGTCAACTGCGCCGGCCGGATTTCGGCTGCTGCCGTCGCCCTCCCTGCGTACGGTCCGCCGCCCTCACTGCGCAGCAGGCGCAGTCCCTTCGGCGTGAGCCATCTCTGGCAGAGGGCCAGCACGCCCTCTACAGAGAACGCCATCACCACGGTCACAGCGGTGGCCGCCAAGACCCCCGACAGCCCGTAGAAGCCCTGCTGGCTGATGATCGTGCCGAGTGTGTTGCCGCTGCCCGCGAAGCTGGCCAGGTAGGCCGTCGCGATCACGAATACAGAGGCGGTCCGGATGCCGCCGACCATGAGCGGCACGGCCACGGGCAGCTCGACCCTCGCCAGCACCTGCCGACGCCGCATGCCCATGCCCCGGGCAGCCTCCACGGTGGCCGGCTTGACCGTGCTCACGGCGACATACGTATTGGTCAGAATGGCCGGAATCGCGAGGACGACCAGCGTGATCATGATGTTCACAAAGCCGAGGCCCCAGAGCGGGATGCCGATCGCGATCACCGCCAGCGAGGGCAGGGCTCGAGCGATGTTGCCCCCGCTGATGGCCAGGAACCCGCCCCGATGCAGATGCCCCGTGACGATGCCGACGGGCAAGGCGATGGCTATCGCCACCACCAGAGAAACGGCGCTGAGCAGCAGCTGCTGCAGGGCCTTCTCCGCCAACAGCTGCGGGTTGTGCAGGACGAACGCGGCCGCGTCGATGAGCAGCTTCACGGGTGAGTCATCGCCTCGCGGCGCGCACCCAGGGTGTCGCGGCGCGCTGAAACAGAACCATGACCCCGTCCGCGAAGAGCGCCAGCAGGATGGCCAGGCCGCCGGCGGCGATGAGCTCCGTGTTGAAGCTGTCCTGGATGGCTGAGATGATCGGCTGGCCCAGCCCGAAGGGCGAGATGTAGGCGGCGACCGTAGCCAGGCTGATCGTGGTGACGGTGGCCACCCGCAGCCCCGCCAGCATCGAGGGTATGGCCAGCGGGATGTTCACGCGCCAGAGGATCTGCCGTGGGTCCATGCCCATGCCGCTGGCCGCGGCCACGACTTCAGGGGGCGCGGAGCGCAGGCCTTCGACACTGTTTCGGAACAGGACCAGCAGCGTGTAGCCGATCAGCCCGATCTCGATCGTGACTACGCCCAGACCCGTCACCGGGACCAACAGCTCGAAGAGAGCGAGTGCCGGGATCGTGTACAGCAGGCTCGAGAAGCCGGTGAAACCCTGTTCGAACCACCCCCGGCGAAGCGCGAACAAGGCGGCTGCGAACGCGATCAGCATGCCCGCCGCCAGCGCGATCGCGGTGAGCTCGATGTGCTCGATCAGGCGCGGTTGCAGCTGTGAACCCCAATTGGCGCCCACCCAGCTCCAGCAGAAGAGTGACTTGACGTTGGTGACGCACGCGTCGGCGTGCTCGAACTGAGGGATGACAGGCTGGGTCGCCGCGGGTGGGATGAGAACTTCAAGTCTCATGAGTCCGCCGCCGCCACTTCCGCGGACTGGCGCACGAGCGCCTGATGGAGCTGCTCGATGTTCACGGTCCCGATGACGTCGTCGCCATCGCAAACGGCCACCGCGGGCATGGCGGCATCGATCGCCATCGCGAGGGCGACTCGGAGCGAAGTGTCGGAGCCGCAGCGCGGCAGTCTCGCGTCGACTCCGGCCGCGGGTGCATGGGCGGCCACGACATCGCCCAGGCGAAGGAGGGATAGGCGCTTCAGGCCGCGATCCTCGCCGAGGAGGCTGGCCACGTACCCGTCGGCCGGGTGAGCCAGCAGCTCCTCCGGACTGGCGTACTGCGCGAGAGTGCCGCCCTCGGCCAGCACCAACACCCGATCGCCCATCCGGATCGCTTCGTCGATGTCGTGGGTGACGAAGATCACGGTCTTCTGGATCTCCTGCTGCAGCCGCAGAAATTCGGTCTGCAAGCGGGCCCTGGTGATGGGATCCAGGGCTCCGAACGGCTCGTCCATGAGCATCACCGGTGGATCGACGGCCAGCGCTCGCGCGAGCCCGACGCGCTGCTGTTGCCCACCCGACAGCTGTGCCGGGTAGCGATCCGCCATCTCCGGGCCGAGGCGGACGAGCTCCAGCAGTTCCTGGATCCGCTGCCTGGTGCGGGCCGCCGGCCAGCGCAGCAGCCGGGGCAGGACCGCGATATTGGCCCCGATGGTCATGTGTGGGAAGAGGCCCACCTCCTGGATGACGTAGCCGATACCTCGGCGCAGGATCGTGGGGTCCACTGATCGCACACTCTGGCCCCCGATCGTGATGTCGCCCTCGGTGAGCTCGATGAGCCGGTTGACCAGCTTCATGGCGGTGGTCTTGCCGCCGCCGGAATGCCCCACGAGACAGCAGATCTCGCCCGCGCTCACCTTGAAGCTCAGGTCGTCGATGGCCGGCCGGGACTGACCCGGGAATAGCTTGCTGACGTGGATGAACTCGATGTCCGCGGGCGGGACGCGATTCTGCCGCCCGTTTCGCGTTTCGAGGTTGTCGGCGCGAACGTCACCGCTCATGGAATCGGCGCCCTCACCCTCCGGCCTCAGCGTACTCCGTCAGCTGCCACTCTCCAAGCGCTGCTATAGTAGCTGATATATCGATCGCATATCGATCGCACATCGGTTGCGGTGAGCCAGGAGAGCTTTCAGGAAGCCATGCCGACTGAGGTCCGAGACGCCGGCCGGAGAGGAGCGCGCGGGGGCGCTGCGAACGGGGTCGCCGTGGCCCCTCCAGACGCCATCCACTCCCTGAGCCAGGACGCCTACCGGCGAATCCGCGAGAAGATAATCAGCCTCGAGCTGACCCCGGGCGCAGTGGTCGAGGAGGCGAGGCTGCGCCGGGAGCTCGACATCGGCCGCACCCCGATTCGGGAGGCGCTGCAGCGGCTGGCGGACGAGAGCCTCGTGCGTTCGGTTCCTCATCGCGGCACCTTCGTCACCGAGGTCAACATCAGCGACCTGGCGCGGATCACCGAGGTCCGGGTCGTCCTGGAGGCGCAAGCGGCCGGGCTGGCCGCCGAGCGGGCGACGGCGGCCGACAAAGAGGCCATGACGGAGCTGCAGGAAGTCCTGGCGACCGGTGGCGCGACCGATCAGCGCGAGCTGATGCGGCTCGACCGCCAGGTCCATGCCCAGATCCACAGGGCGGCCCGCAACCACTTCCTCGAGAGCACCCTGGAGCGCTACTACAGCCTCAGCCTGCGGCTCTGGTTCCTGGTCCTCGACCGCGAGGTGCGGCTGCGCGACGCCGTCGACGAGCACGTCGAGCTGCTGCGGGCGGTGGTGGCCGGCGACAGGGCCGGCGCCGAGGCGATCATGCGCCGCCACGTCATCGGCTTCGAACGTGAGATCCGGAAAGTCCTGGCGGAGGCATAGACGCGTGCATGAGAGCTGCAACAACCGATGAGTGAGCTGCCCCGGCAGGCCGGCGCCGTGGTCATCGGCTGCGGCATAGTCGGCAACAGCCTGGCCTATCACCTGTGCCGGCTGGGCTGGCGGGACGTCGTGCTGGTGGACAAAGGCCCACTGCCCAATCCCGGCGGCTCGACCGGTCACGCCTCCAACTTCATCTACCTGGTCGACCACTCCAAGGAGATGACCGCCCTCACCGTCGACAGCGTGAAGCAGTACCAGGGGCTGGGCGTCTTCACGCGGTCAGGTGGCATCGAGGTTGCCCGCACCAGCGAGCGAATGCAGGAGCTGAAGCGGCGCGTCGCCTCCGCCAAGTCGTGGCGCATCGAGCCGGTCTCCCTCGTCAGCCCGGCCGAGGTGAAGGAGCTGGTCCCGTACATCGACGAATCGATTCTGCTCGGCGGTTTCTACACGCCGGGCGTGGGCGTCGTCGACTCGCTGCGCGCCGGCACCCTGATGCGCGAGCGGGCGCAGGCCGGAGGCGCATTGCAGGTCGCGGCGAACGTCGAGGTGCTCGGCATCGACGTGGAGCGCGGCCGAGTTCGCCGCGTGCGCACCACTGCAGGTGACATCGAGGCGGAGATCGTCGCCATCACGGGCGGCGTCTGGAGCCCGCGGCTGGCCCGGATGGCGGGCGTCGACATTCCTCTGACTCCAGCCGTCCACCAGATGATCGACATCGGGCCGGTGCCGCGTTTCCAAGGCGCCCAGGGCGACATCGAGCACCCGATCGTGCGCGACATGGACACCAACATGTACGAGCGCCAGGCGGGCGGCGACCTGGAGATCGGCTCTTACGCCCACCGTCCGATCCTCCACGACCCCGAGGACCTGCCCTCGGTCGCGCAGGCTGCGCTCTCGCCCACGGAGTTTCCGTTCACCCAAGCCGACTTCGAGCAGCAGATGCAGCACGCGCTGGAGCTGATGCCCGAGATCGTGGGCGACGAGAAGGTGGGCGTGAAGTACGCGATCAACGGCATCCTCTCGCTCACCGCCGACGGGCTGCCCATCCTCGGTGAGTCACCGGACGTGGGCGGCCTCTGGTGCGCCGCCGCGGTCTGGGTCAAGGAGGGTCCTGGCACGGGCCGCGCCGTCGCCGAGTGGATGGTGCACGGCGAATCCGAGATCGACCTTCATTCCTCCGACGTGGCGCGCTTCCACGAGCACCAGCGGACCCGCGCCAACGTGCGGGCGCGGGCGGCGGAGGGCTTCAACAAGACCTATGGCATCGTGCATCCCTCCGAGCAGTGGGCGTCGAACCGGGGCGTGCGGCTGGCCCCCTTCCACCTCCGGGAGAGAGAGCTGGGGGCCGTGTTCTTCGAGGCGGCCGGCTGGGAGCGGCCGCAGTGGTACGAATCCAACTCCGGCCTGCTGGAGGAGTTCGGCGGCCAGGTCACTCGGCGCTCCTCGGAGTGGGACTCACGCTGGTGGTCGCCACTCATCAACGCCGAGCACCTGGCCATGCGCGATCGCGCCGGGATCTTCGACCTCTCAGCGTTCACCATGTTCGACATCCAGGGCCCGGGCGCCCTGGCGGCGGTGCAGGGCACCGCGCTGCGCCAGATGGACGTCGCCGTGGGGCGCGTGGTTTACACGCCGGTGCTGAGCCCGAGCGGCGGCTTCAAATCGGACCTCACGATCATGCGGCTGGGCGATGACCACTTCCGCGTCGTCACCGGCGGCGCGGCCGGCATGGCGGACAAGAAGTGGTTCAAAGACCACCTGCCCGCCGACGGCAGCGCCCAGCTGACCGACCTGACCGCGGGCCTGACCACGATCGGGCTGTGGGGGCCC
>JALYZG010000333.1 GCA_030948965.1 Candidatus Dormiibacterota bacterium
CCCTACGTGGTGCCGCCCCCGGGCCGCCCGGGCGGTCCGCCTGGCACCGCCGGCGGCCCGACGCCCGGCGGCGGAGGCGGGCCGTACGGGCCTCAGGGCTGGTCCCCCCCCGTCAGGTCGCCACAACCGCCGCCTCCGGCCGGAGCGGGTCCTGAACCGGGGTCGGACTCACCGGCCCCGCCGAAGCCGGGTTGGACCCCGCCGCCCAAGGCCCCGGAACCGCCCCCCGGGAGCGGGGATTGACGGCGGCAGCCGGCGCCGCCACACTCTCCGGAATCGAACCCGCCCTTCTCTCGGTCGACGACGTCAGCATCCGGTTCGGCGGCATCCAGGCCTTGGACACGGTCGCCTTCGAGGTGCCGGCCGGGTCGGTGGTCGGTCTCATCGGACCCAACGGGGCGGGCAAGACCACGCTGTTCAACTGCATCACCCGGCTGTACACGCCCCAGAGTGGCGACATCCGCTACGCGGGCCGGTCGCTCCTCCGGCGGCCCGCCCACCGGATCGTCGGCCAGGGTCTCTCGCGCACCTTCCAGAACCTCGCCCTCTGCCCCACCATGACGGTGCTCGACAATGTGCTCGTCGGCCTCCACGCCCGGCTGCGGGCCGGCTTCCTCGAATCGGCCGTCTGGTCGCCCCGAGCAGTCGGAGAGGAGCGCCGGGCACGCCGCGATGCACTGGCGGCACTGGAGCGCATCGGCATCGCGGACCTGGCCGGCGTGCCGCTGCGCGGCCTTCCGTTCGGGATGCAAAAGCGCGTGGAGCTGGCCCGCGCCCTGGCCTCGGGACCCCGCCTGCTGCTTCTCGACGAGCCCGCCGGCGGCCTCAACCACGAGGAGGTGGCCGAGTTCGTGGCCCTGGTCAGACGGCTGCACAGCGAGCTGGGGCTGACGATCCTCCTGGTCGAGCACCACATGTCGCTGGTGATGGCGGTGTCGGACCGGGTCGTGGTATTGAACTTCGGACGCAAGATCGCGGAGGGCACGCCGGCCGAGGTGCAGCGCGACCCGGCCGTGATCGAGGCCTACCTGGGGACCGCAGTTGGCGCTGCTTGAGCTGCGCCAGGTCCGGGCCAGCTACGGCCCGAGCCGGGTTCTGCACGGCATCGACCTGGACGTCGAGGAGGGTCAGGTGGTCGCCCTCCTGGGCGCCAACGGGGCCGGCAAGACAACCACCCTGCGCTGTATCTCCGGTACCGTCCGGCGCTCGGGCGACGTGCGGCTTCGCGGTCGCGCCCTAGACGGAGCAGGGCCGGACGCGGTGGCCCGGCTGGGGGTCGCGCACGTGCCCGAGGGCCGCGGCACCCTGGACCAGCTGACCGTGCTCGAGAACCTGCGCCTGGGCGCGCTGGCCGGGTCTGATCGCGAGGGCTCGAAGCGGGGTCTGGAGACGGTGTTCGGGTACTTCCCCGTTCTCGGGCAGCGCCGCTCCCAACCGGCGGGCACCCTGTCCGGGGGCGAGCAGCAGATGCTGGCCATCGGCCGGGCCCTGATGGCCAGGCCGCGACTGATGCTGCTGGACGAGCCCTCCCTCGGCCTGGCCCCGCTGGTGACCCGCTCGATCTTCGAGATCATCCGCGCCGTCCACAGAGACGACGGTGTGGCCGTTCTCCTAGTCGAGCAGAACGCGAACCTGGCGCTGGAGCTGGCGGCCAACGCATACGTGCTGGAGGCGGGCCGGATCGTGCTTTCGGGACGCAGCGCCGACCTGCGCCACGACGAGTCCGTGCGCCGCTCCTACCTCGGCTACTGAGACATGACCGAGTTCTTGCAGCAGGTGGTGAGCGGGCTGGCCGCCGGCGGCATCTATGCCAGCCTGGCCCTGGCGCTGGTCATCATCTACCGGGCCATGGGCCTTGTGAACTTCGCCCAGGGCGAGTTCGCGATGCTGTCGACCTTCATCGCCTGGCTCCTGCTGCAGGTCCTGCATCTGCCCACCGCGCTGACGTACACGCTGGCCGCGGTGGGCGGCATCGGGTTCGCGCTGCTGCTCGGGGTCGGGGCCGAGCGCCTGGTGGTGCGGCCCTTCGAGCGCGGCTCGCAACTCATCGTCGTGATCGTCACCCTGGCCCTGCTCTCGATCGTCAACGGCCTGGCCGGCTTCATCTGGGGCTATGTGCCCAAGTTCTTCCCCAGCCCGCTGCCGGCCGCCCCGGTCTCCCTCGCCGGGGTGCTCGTCAGCCCCCAGGACGCCGGCGTGATCGCCGTCACGCTGCTGGTGGTGGGCCTGGTCTGGCTCCTCTTCAACCGCACCACGTTGGGCCTGAGGATGCGCGCGGCGGCGCTCTACCCCGAGTCTGCGGGCCTCCTCGGCGTGCGGGTCGGGCGCATGACGGCGCTGGGCTGGGGCCTGGCCTCGGCCGTGGGCGCGGTGGCCGGGATCATGGTCGCCCCGCGCATCTTTCTCGAGCCCAACATGATGCAGAGCGTCATCATCTACGCCTTCGCGGCCGCGGTCCTCGGGGGCATCGAGAGCCCACTCGGGGCAGTGGCCGGGGGCCTGATCCTGGGCGTCCTCCTCAACCTCATCGGCGCCTACCTGCCCCAGGTCGCCGACATCCGCCTGGCGGTGGCCCTGCTGGTGCTGGTACTGATCCTTCTCGTCCGCCCCGCCGGCCTCTTCGGTCGGGTCCATGTGCGCCGGGTGTGAGCCGGCTACACGGCGTTTCCCCGGTACCGCTGGTCGGTCTCGCCGTCCTGACCGTCATCGCCGCCGGCCTGCCCTTCGTCAGCACCGGCTTCCAGAACCTAGAGTGGGCGTACGTCCTGATCTTCGCCGTATCGATCCTGGGGCTCAACATTCTCACCGGCTACAGCGGCCAGATCTCCCTCGGCCACGGAGCCTTCCTGGCGGTCGGTGCGTTCGTGAGCGCGGTCATGCAACAGAGACTGGGGGCGAACCCACTACTCACGGTGCCGGTGGCCGGGCTCGTCAGCGCGGCGCTGGGCTATCTCCTGGGCCTGCCCGCCCTGCGGCTGGAGGGCATCTACCTGGCCCTGGCCACGTTCGCCCTGGCGGTGGCGATGCCTGACCTACTGCGCAAGCCGGAGGCCCTGACCGGAGGTCGAAAGGGCATCATCCTGGCGCCCTGGACATCCCCAACCGGCGCCCTGACCGACGACCAGTCCTTCTACTTCGTGTGCCTACTCATCGCCGCCGTGCTCTTCACCGTGGCCTGGGCCATCCTCCGCGGTCGGACTGGCCGCGCCTTCCGCGCCATCCGCGACGGGGAGCTGGCGGCTCGTTCCTTCGGGGTCAACCTGGCCACCTACAAGACGTTGGCGTTCAGCCTGAGCGCCTTCTATGCGGGGGTCGGAGGGGCGCTGTACGCGATCGCCACCGGCTTCGTGAGCGCGGACGCGTTTCCCTTCAGCCTTTCCATCCTGCTGCTGGTGGGGGCGGTGATGGGCGGGCTGGGCACGCTCGAGGGTCCGGTCTTCGGCGCTCTCCTGGTCACCTTCCTGCCCCTTTACTCGCAGCAGATCCTGCAGCCGATCTCCTCGCAGGTCGCGAACGCGGCGCCCGCGGTGACTCAGGGGGTGATTCTGCTGCTGGTTCTGTTCTTCGCACGCCAGGGCATCTCGGGCCTCGTCCGGCTGGGCTACGCCAAGGTCCAGGCCCGCCTCCGCGGGGAGCCGGCGGAGGGCGGCCGCGCACATGCGGCCTGATTCGATATTGGCGTTGCGGCTCGAATTCGTTTACAAAGTCGGGCGGCGGCATACCGCCAACTTCGGCAAGCAAGAGGAGGAGGTACTTACGTGAGATTTGTCAAGCCTTGGGCCCTGGTCGGAGCGGGCCTTCTGGCCGCTTCCGCCTGTGGCGGCGGCAGCACAGCCACCACCGGGCCCACCGCGAGCGACGTCGGGGTGACCAAGGACACCATCACACTCGGCGGCACGATCGCGCTCAGCGGCCCGGCGGCGGCCTACGGCACCATCGCCCGCGCCTCGGACGCCTATTTCCACTACGTCAACGACAACGGCGGCGTCAACGGGCGCAAGATCAACTACAAGTTCCTGGACGACGGCTACAACCCCGCCCAGACCGTCCCCCTGACCCGACAGCTGGTAGAGCAGGACCAGGTTTTCGCCCTCTTCGGCGGCCTCGGCACGCAGCCTCAGGAGTCGGTGCGCGAATACCTCAACACCAAGAAGGTGCCACAGGCGTTCGTGGCGACCGGAGCCACCACTTTCTCTGCTGAGCACCAGAAGTTCCCCTACACGTTCGGCTGGCAGCCCGTCTACCAGGGCGAGTCCCTGATCTACGCCAACTACATCCTGAAGAACATGCCGAACGCCAAAATCGGCGTCATCTACCAGAACGACGACTTCGGGCAGGATTACCTGGCGGGTCTGAAGAAAGGCCTCGGCAGCAAGGCCAGCTCGATGATCCTGGACTCCCAACCCAACGACGCGGCGTCCAAGGACCTCTCCTCGCAGCTGATCAAGCTCAAGGCCAGCGGGGCGGACACCCTTTTCGTCTTCGAGACACCCGGCCCGGCCATCATCTCGCTGGTCACCGCCTATAAGCTCGGCTGGCGACCGGCGATCTTCCTCAACTCCGTCGCCGCCCCAGTTCCCTACGTCGGAGCGGCGGCGAAGGCGGCCCAGTCGCCTCAGGCCGTTGAGGGCCTCTACTCGGTCGAGTACGCCCTGGACCCGGTCAGCGCCAGCAGCGGCGGCAGCGCGGGCGGGACGCTCTTCAAGAACGTTATGACCAAGTACTATCCGGCGGGCAACCTCAACGACGCCTTCAACATGTACGGGATGGCCGTCGCCTACTCGATGGTCGACGCCCTCAAGCACGCGGGCTCCAACCCGACGCGCAAGAACCTGCTACAGACGCTCAACAACCTCAACGAGTCGAACAATCCGTTCCTCATGCCGGGGGTGCGGGTCAAGAACTCGCCCAACGACCACTACACCATCACCCAGGAGTTCCTGGCCCGCTACGCCAACGGCACTTACACGCCCCAGGGCGGCCTTGTCGACGTCAAGGGCAAGATCACGTTTCCGTAGCGCTTCGCTTCGCTTCGCTTCGCTTCGTGGGGGAAACCAAGGTTTCCCCCACGTACCCCCTTCCTCTGCGCCTGATGTCTGGAGTGGCCACGTTTCGCTGGTGAGACGTGCCCGGCAAAGCCGGGCCTGCGCCTGACGCCTTTCATTTCTCCCTCCCCCTTGCGGCGGGGGCCGGGGAGGGGGTGTTCGTACCTGTCGGATTTGCGTACCTTGAGCGCGGTGTTTGCTCGGCTCCGGCCCTATTGGGTGCACCTCTATCTGCTCACCTACACGCCGCTTGTGCTCTATCTGGATTCGCGGGCGGCGAACTGGGTTCAGCAATCCGCCCTCGGGGTCGTCACCCTGGGAGTGCTCTGGCTCTGTACCCGAAGGTTGCCGCGGGAGATCCGGACCCAGGTTTGGGTCTGCGTCGTCGTGGCCACCGGGTTCGAGGTGCTCGGCTCTCTCGTCTGGGGCGTCTACCGCTACCGGTGGCACAACGTGCCCCTCTACGTGCCTTTCGGCCATGGGCTCGTTTACTTGTTCGGGCTCACGGCGGCCGGTCTGCCTATCTTCCAGCGCCACTCGCTGCGCGCCCGCTGGGTCCTCCTCGGCCTGTGCACGGCGTGGGCGCTGGCCGGGCTGACCCTATTGCCGCCGTTCACCCACCGCGTCGACCTCCAGGGCGCACTCTGCTGGCCGGTCTTCGCCTGGTGCGTTTTGCGGTCGCGGAGACCAGTGTTGTTCGCCGCCATCTTCGTGGCCACCACGGACCTGGAATTGGCGGGAACCATCTTTCGCGATTGGACCTGGCAGCCGGTCGCGCCCTGGACCCACCTGCCCTCGGGCAATCCGCCATCGGCCATCGCGGGCGGCTACGCGATCATCGACGGCTCGGTGGCGTTGGCCATGGCGGGGCTGGCCTGGCTCGGGCTGGGCCGAGGCCGGACCCTCGCGTACCCCGCCGAGACTGGGGCCGGCAAAGCGGCCTAGTGGACTGTAACGGCCGAATGGGACCAGGCCGAAGGCCGGAAGGCCGGCGTTCCAGACCGTCGGTGCGAAGGCCGGGGTGGCGCAACGACGACCCCATCTGAAGATGGGTGAGGAGGCGCGCCGGGCCCCCGAACGCGCGCATCAGAGCCCGCAGGGCTCCCGGCGTTCTGGGGCGTCGGATGGTCCTCATTCGGCTGTTACGGTCCACTAGTGGACTTTCAGCTCTCCAGGTGGCGGTGGATGCCGAGCAGCGAGGAGCCAGAGCCGACCACGATCCCGGCCAGAAGCGTCAGGAGCGCAGCCACGAGGGCTGTGAAGAAGGTGAGGTCGGGCGCGACCTGGACGTAGTGCCCGCCGCCAAATCCGAAGACCACCGCGGCCAGGATGACCGTGGCCAGGGCCGCCGCCAGGCCGGCCACCGCCCCGGTCAGCGCGCCCTCGACCACGAACGGTCCGCGCACCATCCAGCGCGGCGCACCCACTACCTGCATGATCGCGACCTCGTCCCGGCGGGCGTGGATCTCCGAACGGACGCTGTTGGCCGTCACCATCACAGTCACCAGGCCCAGGACCAGCAGGAATGCGCTGCCGCCGATGGCGAGCACCCTCAGCGCCGCCTGGATTCGGCCGTAGACGCCGGGGTCGAAGGACGTGGCAAGGATCGGGTCGACGGCCGCATCGGTCTTGACAGAGGCTGCCACCGCGCCCACGTCCTGCAGGCGGTGGAGCTTCAGGTCGAAGCTCGCTGGGAACGGGTTGGACTGGCCGTCGGAGGCCAGCGCCCCCAGGCCGGGGCGGTGCTGGGCCGTCGCCAGCGCCTGGTCCTTGCTCGTGTAGACGATCGCCCCCACGCGAGGATCGGTGTCCAGCTGCCGGCGCAGGGCGATGATGGCGTCCGGGGCGGCGTCGTCGCGGATGTACACGTGCAGGACCGCGGCGTCCCCGGCCTGCCGGGAGGCCAGGCTCTGCAGCGCCCAGCCCGTCAGGCCCGCTCCGGCCGCGAGGAGGAGGAGAAGGGTCATGGAGCCCAGCGCCGGCGCCGTGGCGCCGAGGTTGCGCAGCCAGCTTCGCGACGCCCCTCGGAAGAGGTAGCGGGTGACGTTCTGGGTCACGGTCAGGGCCGGACCGAAGCGCGAGGCACGGACGCGCGCCAGGGGCGACGGGCGGCGTCTCGGGGCCGGGCCTTCGGCGGGCGGGGGCGGCGTTGGTTCGACGCTGAGGCGCATCAGGAGCCGACCGCCCAGGCCAGGCGGCCGACATGGCCGGCCGCCTCGTCCCTGACCAGGCGGCCCTCGACCAGGGTCAGCGTGCGCCGCTGCAGGCGCTTCACGACCTCGAGGTTGTGCGTGGCCAGGAGGACCGCCGCGCCGAAGCCGGCGATGTCCTCGAGCAAGTCGACGACGCCCCAGGCGGTGCCCATGTCGAGGTTTCCGGTGGGCTCGTCGGCGATCACCAGAGCGGGCTTGGAGACGACGGCGCGAGCGATCGCCACGCGCTGCTGCTGACCGCCCGAAAGCTCGGCCGGGAAGGCCGCCGGGCGATCGCCCAGACCAACGGCATCCAGCGCGTCCAGCGCCCGGTCCCGCGCGTCGGCGTCGGAGAGGCGGAGGTCGGTGACCTGCAGAGCGAAGATCACGTTCTCCAGCGCGGTCAGCCGCTGCAGCAGCTTGAAGTCCTGGAAGACAGGACCGATCCGGCGGCGCAGATCAGCGACGCGGCCGGCCCGCAGCGAGTGCACCGACAGGCCGTCCACGAAGATCTGGCCTGACGTGGGTCGCAGCTCGCGGTTGATCAGCCGCAGCAGGGTGGTCTTGCCGGCCCCGCTGGGGCCCACGAGGCAGGCCAACTCGCCCGGCTGGAGGCAAAGGCTCACGTCCTCGACCGCCGCCCGCTCGCCGAAGCGGCGGGTGACGTGGTCGAGCTCGACTACCCCTAGCACCACGGGCAAGGTTAGCGAACGGGGCGGGCCGCTGTGGCCGGGAGACGCGGTTTAAGCGGCCTCGAACACCACCGCCGTGCCGTAACAGAGCACCTCGGTGACGCCCTGCGTGATCTCGTTGGCGTCGTAGCGCATGCCCACGACGCCGTTGGCGCCCATGGCCGCCGCGTGCTGGAGCATGAGCTGGAAGGCCTCCTCGCGGGCGTGCTCAGCCAGCTCGGTATAGAGCGTGATGTTGCCTCCGCCGAGCTGCTGGAAAGAGGCACCGATGCTGCCGGCGATGCTCCGGGAGCGCACGGTCAGGCCCCGGACAACGCCCAAGCTGCGCCCGATCCGCACACCGTCGATGGAGAACGCCGTGGTCACCCAACGTGGGTCGAGGGCCGGCGGGTGGGCCTGGCCGGGCGCCTGCTGGGACATCTTCAACTCTCCTCCGTCGGATTCAGGGGGCGGCGCGCAGCTCCACCCGCCGGATCTTGCCGCTTATGGTCTTGGGGAGCTCGGTCACGAACTCGACCTCCCGCGGGTACTTGTAGGGCGCGGTGGCCTGCTTGCAATGCTCCTGCAGTTCGGCCGAGAGCGCGTCGGAGCCCTGGTGACCAGGAGCCAGGATGACGAAAGCCTTGACGATCGTGCCGCGCATGGGATCGCCCTTCCCCACCACCGCCGCCTCCGCCACCGCCGGGTGCTCGACGAGCGCGCTCTCCACCTCGAACGGGCCGATCCGATAGCCGGCCGAGATGATGACGTCGTCCGAGCGGCCCACAAACCAGAAGTAGCCGTCCGCGTCCACATAGGCGCGGTCGCCGGTGACGTACCAATCCCCGCGCCGGCTGGCCGCCGTGGCCTCCGGGTTGCGCCAGTACTCCTCAAACAGGCCCACCGGCCGCTCGGGCCGGAAGCGGACGGCTATGTCGCCTTCGCTGTCCGGCGGCAGAGGGGCGCCCGACTCGTCGATCACGGCCACCGTCACCCCCGGCGAGGGCTTGCCCATCGAGCCCGGCCGCACCTCGAGGGGTGGGTAGTTCCCGCAGAGGAGGACCGTCTCCGTCTGGCCGTAGCCGTCGCGGATGAGGTGGCCCGTGCCTCGCTCCCAGGTCTCGATCACCTCCGGGTTCAGAGGCTCGCCCGCGCCCACGCACCAGCGCAACGCGTCCATCCGCCGGCGCCCGAGATCCTCCAGCACGAGCATCCGGTAGGCGGTGGGCGGGGCGCAGAACGTCGTGATGGGGTAGCGCTCCAGGAGGTCCAGCGTCTCGCCGGCGCTGAACTTGCCCCGCGCGTCCTGCACGAACAGAGCCGCGCCCTGGCTCCAGGGTCCCAGGAAGGACGACCAGGCGGCCTTGGCCCAACCGGTCTCGGACAGGTTCAGGTGCAGGTCGTCCGGGCGCAGGTCGAGCCAGAAGCGGCCTGTGACCACGTGGCCGATTGGGTAGGACGCGTGGGTGTGCAGCACCATCTTGGGCTTGCCCACCGTGCCTGACGTGAAGTAGATGAGGGCGGGATCGGAGGAGGCAGTGTCCACCGTGGCCTGGGGCGCGTCCGCGGCCGCCATCGCGGACTCGTATTCGGTCCAACCGGCGCCGGCCTCGCCCCCGACCTGGATCAGCGTCGTCAGCGCAGGGCACTCGGCCCGCACCTGGTCCACCTTGGCCGCGCCGTCCGCGTCCGTCACATAGGCCACGGCCTCCGCCAGGGCGGTGCGGTAGAGGATGTCGTTGGCCGTCAGGAGAACCGTGCCCGGCACCGCCACGGCGCCGGCTTTGAAGCAGCCGAGCAGCACCTCCCACCACTCGGGCACCCTGGGCAGCTGGACCATCACCCGGTCGCCCGGCCGCACCCCCCGCCGCTGTAGGGCTTGGGCGAACCGGTCCGAGCGCTCGGCGAAGTGCCGGAACGTGAGTCGCCGCTCCTCGCCGTCGCCGCCCAGCCAGAGCATCCCCAGCTTCTCAGGGTCCTGGGCCCAGCGCCCGACCACGTCGCGGGCGAAGTTGAAGCGGGCGGGCACCTCGAGCTTGAAATCGCGAAGGGTGGCCGCATAGTCGGTCATGTTGTGGTCGGCCACAGGGTCCCCTCCCGTTGGAGTCAGGCGCCGGCGACGAGCCGGACCGTGGCCTTGCCGACCGTGGTCCGGTTGCCGTCCGGGTCCTCGGTCCAGAGGTCGAGCTCGGCCCGGCCGTCCGCCACCGACCTGACCACGCCCCGCGAACGACACGACTGCCCGGGCACGTCCAGCCCGCGATAGCTGACCTCGAACGTCTCCAGCGTCCCCTCCTCGCCCAGCCAGGACGTGACCAGCTCGCCCAGGAAGGCGGTCTTGAGCAGGCCGTGCAGGATGACCCCGGGCAGGCCGGTGGAGCGGGCGAAGTCCTGGTCGTAGTGGATCTGGTAGAAGTCGCCGGACGCGCCCGCGTACTTGACCAGCTGCTGCGTCGTGGGCTCCTTGACCAGGTCCGGCAGCTCCTGCCCGGCACTCACGTTCATCGCCGGATCCTGGTGCCGCGCACGCGCACCGCCACTCGGCCGTGCTGGTTCACGTATTCGGTGTCCAGGATCAGGAAGAGCAGGCTGCCCGAGCCGCCCTGCTTCTCGAACGCGTCGGCCAGGCGCGTGCGCGAGGTGATCACGTCCCCGATACGGACCGGCTCCAGGTACTCGAAGCGGTCGCCGCCGTTCAGCCAGCCCTTGCCGTACTCCAGCACCTCCGGGATCTGCGGCGTCTCGGCGCCGAGGGCGACCACGAACGTCGGCGGCGCCTCCTCCCGCCAGCGCGGGTCGGTATCGCCGATGGCCTCGCAGAAGCGACGGACGTGGCCCGCCTCCACGGGCTGTGGCTCCGATTCCGCCGTCCAGCCGATGCGGCCCCGGACCCGCTCGACGACGTCCGCCGTGGCGGTCACGGGGCCATTCTTCAGCGGCCCCGAGGCAGCCCGAGCACCCGCTCGGCGATGATGTTGCGCTGGATCTCGGAGCTGCCCGCGTAGATCGTCTCCGCCAGCGACCACATCCAGCCCTGCTGCCAGCGACCCTCCTGAATGGCCCATGGAGACTCCGGCCCGAGCGCGCCGTACATGCCCTGGACGGATACCGCCGACTCCTGCATGCGCTTATCCATCTCGCTCCAATAGAGCTTGGTCAGGCTGGCCTCTGGGCCTGGGACCTGGCCCTGCTGGGCCCGGGTCAGGCTGCGCAGCTGGTTCGCGCGGAAGACGTGGGATTCCACCCGGGCCTGGGCCACGCGCTGCCGGATCTCGTCGTCGGCCCCGGCCTGGCGGGCCCGGGCCAGGTCGGCCAGGGCCCCTGCCACCTTCTCGAAGCGAGACGCGTTGGCCAGGCCGCCGCGCTCGAAGCCGAAGGTGGCCATGGCCATCTTCCAGCCGTCGGTAGGCGCTCCGACCACGTCGCGGTCGTCCACGGCGGCGTCGGAGAGGAAGATCTCGCAGAACTCGCCCGAGCCGGTCATCTGCACGATCGGCCGGACCTCGACCCCAGCCTGCTTGAGGTCGACCAGGAACATGCCTATGCCCTTGTGCGGTGGGGCCTCAGGGTCGGTCCGGGCGAGCAGGAAGCTGCGGTCCGCGTAGTGGGCGCCGCTGGACCACGTCTTCTGGCCGGTGAGCGACCAGCCGCCGTCGCGGCGAACGGCTCGGCAGCTGAGTCCGGCCAGGTCGCTGCCCGCGTTGGGCTCGCTGAAGCCCTGGCAGAAGACCATCTCCCCGGACAGGATCTTGGTCAGGTAGGTCTCTCGCTGCCACTCGGAGCCGTAGACGCTGAGCAGCGGCGCCAGCAGGGTCACGCCCAAGCGGCCGAGGATGGGCGGGCCGCCTGCGTCAGCCAGCTCCTCCGCGTACAGCGCCTGCATGACCGGGGTCGCGCCTCGACCGCCGCGCTCCCGGGGCCACGCCAGGGTCAGCCAGCCGCCCTCGAAGAGGCGCCGCTGCCACTCGCGCTGGATG
>JALYZG010000028.1 GCA_030948965.1 Candidatus Dormiibacterota bacterium
CCCCCACCCACTCCTGGATGCGCTGGCGCTACGCCTACCCCCAAGCCGCCTACCCCTACGAGCAGCTGCTGGCCCAAAACCGCGCCCGGGGCAACCAGGACCCCGAGTTCGAACTGCTGGACACCGGCGCGTTCGAGGCTGACCGCTACTTCGAGATCACGGCCGACTACGCCAAGGCCGACCCCGAGGACCTGCTCCTCGAGGTGACGGTCCGGAACGCCGGCCCGGAGCCGGCGGCGATCGACGTCATCCCCACCCTCTGGTTCCGCAACACGTGGGCGTGGGGCCGCGACCCCAGAAAGCCCTCGATCGGCGCCGCCCAGGACGGACCCCACATCAACGCCGAGCACTGGCAGCTCGGCCGCCGAGCACTGAGCTACGACGGGGCTCCAGACCTCCTCTTCTGCGACAACGAGACCAACACCGGCCGGCTCTGGAACGCGCCCAACCCGCCCCGCCATCCCAAGGACGCGATCCACGACCACGTCGTTCACGGTCTGGACAAGGCCAACCCTGAGCGGACGGGGACGAAGGTCGGCCTCCGCTATCACCTGACGCTGGAGGCGGGCGGCAGCACCGAGGTTCGCATCCGGCTGGCGCCCGACGCAGCCGCCACCGCCGGCCCCGACTTCGAAAATGTCATGAAGACCCGAGCGGCGGAGGCGGACGAGTTCTACGCGGGCCTGGCGCCGGGCCTGGACGAGGACCGGGCCCGCGTCATGCGCCAGGCCTTCGCCGGCATGCTCTGGTCGAAGCAGTTCTATCACTACGACGTGCGGGCCTGGCTGCAGGGCGACCCCGCCGGCCCGCCCCCGCCGCCCGAGCGCCGCCAGGGCCGCAACGCCGACTGGCTGAACCTCGACAACCGGGACGTGATCTCCATGCCGGACACGTGGGAGTACCCCTGGTACGCGGCCTGGGACCTCGGCTTCCACTGCGTCACGCTGGCCCACGTCGACCCCGAGTTCGCGAAGTCGCAGCTCATCCTGCTCTGCCGGGAGTGGTTCATGCACCCGAGCGGCCAGCTGCCCGCTTACGAGTGGGCGTTCGGCGACGTCAACCCCCCGGTGCATGCCTGGGCGGCGCTCCGCGTCTACCACGTCGACGGAGCCCGCGACGTGGAGTTCCTGGAGCGCGTGTTCCACAAGCTGCTCTTGAACTTCACCTGGTGGGTCAACCGCAAGGACGTGGAGGGCAACAACGTGTTCCAGGGCGGCTTCTTGGGCCTCGACAACATCGGTCCTTTCGACCGCTCGGCGGTGCCGCCCGAGGCCGGGCACCTGGAGCAGTCCGACGGCACCGCCTGGATGGCTATGTACTGCCTGAACCTGCTGGAGGTGGCGCTCGAGCTCGCCCGCCACGACCGCACCTACGAGGACATCGCGACCAAGTTCTTCGAGCACTTCACCCTGATCGCCCTGGCCATCAACGACCAGGGCCTCTGGGACGAGGAGGACGGCTTCTACTACGACGTCCTCCACCTGGCCGACGGCAGCCGGACGCCGCTTCGCGCGCGCTCCATCGTGGGCCTCATCCCGCTGGTGGCCGTGACAGTGCTCGACGGCGAGCTGCGAGGACAGCTGCACGACTTCTCGCACCGCATGGACTGGTACCTGCACAGCCGGCCCGACCTCCACGGCGTCGTCGAACACGTGGACGCGCCTGGCCACCAGGGCCGCTACCTGCTCTCGATCCTGAGCCCGGACCGCCTCCGCCGGCTGCTGGCGCGGATGCTGGATGAGACGGAGTTCTTGTCCCCGCACGGCCTGCGTGCACTCTCGCGCTGGCACCGGCAGCACCCCCTCGAGGTCGACCTGGGAGGCATGCGTTACACGCTCGATTACGAGCCGGGCGAGTCCACGTCCGGCCTCTTCGGCGGCAACTCCAACTGGCGCGGCCCGCTCTGGTTCCCGATCAACTACTTGATGATTGGCGGTCTGCGCCGCTTCCACGCCTACCTCGGCGACGACTTCCAGGTCGAGTGCCCGACCGGCTCGGGCCGGACGCTGAACCTGCTCCAGGTGGCGGACGAGATCGGCCGACGCTTGGAGGCGCTCGTCCTGGACGACAATGGCCGGCGGCCGGTCTTCGGCGACGAAGCGCGCTTCCAGTCAGATCCTGCCTGGCATTCGCAGCTGCTCTTCTACGAGTACTTCCACGGCGACACCGGCGCCGGCCTGGGAGCCTCGCACCAGACCGGCTGGACGGGCCTGGTCGCCGACATCATCGCCTCGCGCGGCCCGCTGAACGACGATTCGGGAGGGGGGGCCGGATCGGCGTGAAGACCCGACTGGCCACGCTGTTCTGGCTGACGGCCTACACCTTCCTGGCCCTGGCGCCCCTCGTCATCGCGCTCTTCGGCGTGGATCGACCCGCCCGTGCGTTCCTGATCGAGTTCTCAGTCGCGCTGGGTTTTGTGGGGCTCTCTATGATGGGCCTCCAGTTCGCGCTTGTCGCCCGATTCAAGACGGTGGCGGCGCCCTTCGGCATCGACTTCTTGAACAAGTTCCATCGCGAGGTGTCGTTCGTTGCGCTCGCCTTCATCCTCGCCCACCCGATCCTGCTGTTCGTTCAAGACAGCGCCAAGTACCTGCCGCTGCTCAACGTCGTCACCGCTCCCTGGCGCGCCCGCTTCGGGGTGTCTTCGGTGCTGCTGCTCATCGTGCTTATCGGCACGTCGATCTGGCGACGACAACTCCGGCTCTCCTATGAGGTCTGGCAGCTAACGCACGGCATCCTGGCGGTGGCCATCGTGCTGTTTGCGCTGCTGCACATCCACCTGGTCGGCTTCTACACGCAAGGCGTCGCGCGGCGACTGCTGTTCGATCTCTATGGAGCCAGCCTGATCATGCTGCTCGTCTGGGTCCGGGTCATCGCTCCCGCGCTGCGGCTGCGGCGTCCGTGGCGCGTCGTTCGCGTCCAGCCGCAGCGGGGCGCGTCATCGACGGTGGTGTTCGAACCGGTCGGACACGAGGGCTTTGACTTCCAGCCCGGCCAGTTCGTCTGGCTCAGCGCACGCCGATCGCCCTTCAATCTCACCTACCACCCCATCTCCTTCTCGTCCGAGGGGGACGTCGAGCCCGGCGGGGAGATCGCCATCACCGTCAAGGAACGGGGCGACTGGACCCGGGAGATACCTACCATCAAGCCTGGTGCCCGGCTGTTCGTCGATGGACCGCACGGCGTGTTCTCGATGGACCTGGAACAGGCGATGGGCTACGGATTCATAGCCGGCGGGGTCGGCATCACGCCCATGTACAGCATGGTGTCCACCATGTTGAAGCGGGGTGACGTCCGCCCTGTCTACCTGTTCTACGCGAACGGGGACTGGGAGCACGTGACATTCCGTGAAGAGCTCGCCGAGTTGGCGAAGGCGATGCCGAACCTACACGTGATCCATGTCCTCGGGCGGCCACCTGACGGTTGGGATGGTGAGTCCGGACGCATCACGGCTGAGCTGCTGCAGCGACACCTTCCGGCGCATCAATATCGCCGCTACCAGTACTTCATCTGTGGCCCTGGGCCCATGATGGACGCGATGGAGGCCGCCCTTTCCGAGATCGGCGTGCCGCACGCCAACATCGACACCGAACGCTTCGACATGGTGTGAGGGCCGATGCGACATCGTTGGGTGACACGCCTGGTCTTGATGTACGCCGCGCTCTTCCTGGTGGCGTGCCTCCTCTTCGTGGTGGCCCGCGGCTGAGCCCGGCCGTGGCGCTGAGCCAGCAGCGGTCACGCCCCCAGCTCGACCACCACCTTGATGTCGTCCGGGCCCTTCTGCAGAGCCTCGGGCCACCTCTCCAGGGGCAGCCGGCGCGTGATGAGCCGGCCCAGCCAGCCCCGATCGGCGGCGGCCAGCGCCTCCGCGGCCTGCTCGTAGTGCCGGCGGGCCGCATTGACCGTGCCGAAGATCACCTGGTTGTGCATGACCAGCGACTTGTTGGCCGCGTCCAGCGCAACCTCGATCGTCCGCGTCCGGGCGGAGATGCCGGCCAGGGCCACGACCGCGTTGCTGGCGGCGCCGCGCACGACTCCCGCGATCACCTCGCCGATGCCGGTGCATTCGATGACGACGTCAGGCCTGACCGGTAGCTCGGACACCGGTTTCGCGTGGTAGGTCGCGCCGATCTCCCTCACCAGCTGAGCCTTGAGTCCCCCCTCAACAATGTCCGCGACGTGTGTCTCCAGCCCGCGCTGCCGGGCGAGCAGCGCCGCGAGCAGACCGATCGGCCCGGCGCCGGTGACCAGCGCGATGCGAGGCTCGAACCAGCTCCGAGCCCCGATGCGCTCCGCCTGCTCCCACGCCTTGGCCAACACCGACGTCGGCTCGAGCAGGACCCCCAGGTCGCCCAGGCCGCCATCAACCTTTACCGCGAATGCAGGATCGATGCGGTATCGCTCGCTGCCGTAGCCGTGTAGTTCCTTGATCCCGCGCTCGACGTAGCGCCCGTTGCGACACATATCCCATTCGCCCCGAGCGCAGCACGCGCAGGGTACCGGGTCCGGCCGCCGGACGATGCCGACGACCAGGTCGCCCGGCGCGAGCCCGCTGCTCTCGGGGGCGTCGATCACCTGTCCGAGGGACTCGTGGCCGAGGATCAGGCGCTCCTCCCCGGGCGGAGGCCAGCCGTAGCCGTCGACCACGATCTCGGCGTCCGTCCCGCAGATACCGATCAAACGAGTCGCGACGAGGACGGAGCCGTCGGTCGGAGGCGGCTCGGGCACATCGACGACTCCTGCCGACTCGGGGCGGCCCGGGACGACTGCCAGTGCTTTCATGGCCACCTCATGACCCGCGGCGCTCCAGGCGCCCGTCGACCTCGATCAGCTTCATGACCGCGTGCACGAGGGCCAGGTGGGAAAACGCCTGGGGGAAGTTGCCCAGGTGCCGGCCGGTGTGCGCGTCGATCTCCTCAGCGTAGAGCAGCAGCGGGCTGGCGTGCGCGAGGAGCTTCTCGCACAGGCGTCGGGCCCTTTCCACCTCCCCGATCATGGTGAGGGTCGAGACCAGCCAGAAAGAGCAGATGGTGAAGCTCCCCTCCTCGCCCTCCAGGCCGTCGTCGGTCTCCTCGACGTGGTAGCGCAGGACGAGCTCGTCGACCGTGAGCTCGTCGGCTATGGCCAGGACGGTGGCGCGGACGCGCGGATCGTCAGGCGGCAGGAAGCCGAAGAGCGGTATCAGCAGACAGGAGGCGTCGAGGGCGGTAGCTCCGTAGTGCTGGCAAAACGCCCCCCGCCCGTCCACCCCGTGCTCACATACATCCGCGTGGATCTCGTCCGCGGCCGCCTGCCAGCGCTCGGCCGTGGCCCGGTCCCCGCGGAGGCGGGCGAAGCGGGCACCCCGGTCGGCGGCGAGCCAGCAGAAGACCTTCGAGGCGGTGAAGTGCTTGGGCTCGCCGCGCACCTCCCAGATCCCGCGGTCGGGCTCACGCCAATGGGCCAGCGCGTCCTCGACCTGGCGCTGGATCAGCAGCCAGGCGCGCTCGTTGATGCGGTCCCGGCTGGGGACGTGCAGGTACACGGAGTCGAGCACCGCGCCCCAGACGTCGTGCTGCCGCTGGTCCCAGGCCCCGTTGCCCACGCGGACCGGGCGCGCCCCCTCATAGCCGGAGAGGTGGTCGAGGACGCGCTCGTTCAGGTCGCGCTCGCCGTCGATGCCGAACATGATCTGCACCTCGGGGTCCTCGATCCCGCGGTCGATGACGAAGGTGAAGAAGTCGTTGGCCTCCCAGAGGTAGCCGAGAGTGTGCAGCGCCCACAGCGTGAATGTGGAGTCGCGGATCCAGGTGAAGCGGTAGTCCCAGTTCCGCTCTCCGCCCGGCGTCTCGGGCAGCGAGGTGGTCGCCGCCGCCAGCAGGGCGCCGGTGGGAGCGTAGGTCAACCCTTTGAGGGTGAGCGCCGACCGCTCCAGGTAGCGCCGCCAGGGATGGTCGGGGAAGCTGCCCCGGCTCAGCCACTCGTGCCAGTAGTCGGCGGTCCTCTCGAGGCGGGCGTGCGCTTCCTCGTACGTTCGCGGCGGGTCGTGCTCGCTCCACGACAGCGCGCAGAACGCCTGGTCGCCCTCACGCATTGTGGTGCGGGCGCGCGCGTGCGGACCCTCGATGCCGATCCTCAAGTCCGTGGTCAGCCGGACCCTGGTCTCGCTGCCCTCAGCCTCGGCGGCGGCGTCGTGGTAGTCCGGGCCGAGATAGCGCCAGGCCGGTCGGCGGCTGGCGTAGTCGAAGGCCGGCTCGCAGTCCAGGACCACTTCCACGGTGCCCTCGACGCACCTGAGCGTGCGCAGGAGGACATGCTCCGCCTCCCAGTCGCTGGGCGGCCGGCGGTGCCGGGCGGCCCGCTCCTCCTTGTGCCGCCAGGGGCCGATCAACAGCACGTCGCGCACGACCAGCCAGCCGTGCGGCGTACCCCAGGTCGTCTCCAGGATCATCGTGCCTGGCAGGTAGCGCCGCTCGCTGGGCACGTGGAGCCCGTGAGGGCCAAGCCGGAAGTGCCCCCCGTCGCGATCGAGGATGGCGGCGAAGATGCTCGGGCCGTCCATCCGGGGCACGCACATCCACTCGACGTTCCCGCTCGGCGCCACGAGCGCGGTGACCTCGCAGTCGGACAGGAAACCGTACTCGGCGATAGGTGGGAACGGACTGCCCGCGAGCTCGAGCTCGGTCGTGAATGGCGCCACCGGGCGCTCTTCCAGCTCCATCAAGGGCCGCCGACGTGGCTCGCGGGCTGCGCTGCCTGGCCTGGGTCACACACCACGCACCGTGGCTCTCGCCCCTGACCGGACGTCCGCACGGCACCTGATCTCACAGTCGGCGACCTCCTCATAGCGGCGTCCCAGCGCCGATGGAGAGGCTGGGCGACAGGCTGCCTGTTGCACAATCATAGGCGGCCTCGAGCGGGCGCCATGAGGCAAGCAGCTTTGGATTGTGAGCGGCCGGCGGTCGGGCCGGTGATGGAGGTCGTCGGTGAGCCAAGTCTGGGTTGACGTCGGCATCCTGCTGATCCTGCTGGTCGTCGGGGGTCTGTTCACAGCGACCGCGATGTCGCTGGTGTCGCTCCGGGTGGGACGGCGCCAGGCCGTCGCCGAGCGGGGCGCCGCGGGCTCCGGGTCGCGAAGCTCGCCGCCATGCCCACGCGTAACGACGGGACGTCGGCAGCCGTGGGCGCCATGGGATCGCCGGAGATGCCGCTCTCCTGCCCGACCCAATAGCGCTGTGTGGGAAGAGCTGGGTGTGGCCGAAGATCAGCTGCGTGGCGGCGCAGCCGCGCAGTTGCAGCGGCAGGTCCCGCGGAAACTGCGTGACTCGGACACAGGCCAGGCCGAAGCAGCGACCCTCTCGCAGGAGGAGCTCGGCATAGGGACAGGTGGCCAGCCGCCAACCCTCGTCCGTGACCAGCAGCCAGCGCAGGCCGCGGTGCTCGCCGGCTTTGGCGAGGTGGGCGCGCAAGGCCAGGAGTAGGAACTCGGCCACCGCCGACTTGATCCCGTCCCCCGGCAGCCGCGCGAGGCGCACCGCCGCGCCTCGCTCCAGCAGGGCCGAGAGGCCGTACGCCCCGCCTGATCGCTGAACAGCCCCAGGTCCAGGATCGGGGAGAGGCGGCCGAGCAGCGTGTCCTTGGCCTCGAATTGCACCCGCACTTGGTGTGAGCTGTTGGCAGCTGCCGCCGAGACCGGCACCACGATCGCCTGGGTTGCCTTCCACGGATTCGGCCAAGAGCACGACCGCATGGTTGTTGACGGCCGCTTTTTACCCCAGCGCCCGCTCGACCATCGCAGCTACGAACACGCCGCCCGGCTTACCGAGAGTCCGTCCGAGTGGAGGCGGGCCCCCACTGAGCTTGCTCAGGCGTTCATGGCCCACTGCCGCTTTCGCTTCGAACTCATCGTCGCTGACCTGGCCTTGATGCCCCGCAGCCCCTCGATCGTGGTCGAAGGGCCGCAGCGCCTCCCGGAGCTGATCGCGCCGCTGCGCTATCCCTGGCGGCAGCCGAGCGCGTGCCGCGTCACCATTCACCGTTCACCTGGAGCAGGTCACTTCCGTTTGATCGGGGCCAGTAGAGAGTCAGTCGGCGCCGCCCCTTCTCCCTTGACGAAGAGCTCGGGTCGGCGCACCGCGGATGGGCCCGGCTGCTCTGGCCCAGCGATTTGGAGGAGCGAGCCGGGAATCAGCTCACCGGGTTGGTGTCCGGCCCACGTTCGTTAGCATCGGTCGCGTGAACGAAGACCAGCTGGCGGTGGTCGACGACGACGAAGAGCAGGCGCCGGTCGACGCGGATCGAGAGCGTGGTTACCAGATCGGCCGGCTCATGGCGTTCAGCG
>JALYZG010000030.1 GCA_030948965.1 Candidatus Dormiibacterota bacterium
GTGACGAGCCCCGGTAGAAGACCGCCTGCGACGTGGGCTGCCATCGAGTCGTGCAGGCGGGCCAGCCCGCTCCTCGAGAGATGGTTGGCGGAGGGCTTGTTGCTGGCCGGGGATCGACTCCCGGTTCGTGCCATGTGGTGTAGACGCCTAGCCACGCTCAACGTCATCGATCAGTTCGAACCCTCGCAGCCGCGCCCAACGGAATTCAGTCCACCGCAGCCAGGGCGCGCGCGAACTGGGCCGCGTACAGCCCCGCGTAGGCTCCGCCGGCAGCGATCAAGTCCGTGTGCGTGCCCTGCTCGACGATCCGGCCCGCTTCCATCACCAGGATCAGGTCGGCGTCGCGGATCGTGGACAACCGATGCGCGATGACGAAGCTGGTCCGGCCCTGCCGCAGTGACCGCATTCCACGCTGGATCAGGACCTCGGTACGTGTGTCGACAGAGCTCGTGGCCTCATCCAGAATGAGGATCGCGGGCTCGGCCAAGAAGGCGCGGGCGATCGTGATGAGCTGTTTCTCGCCCGCGCTGACGTTCGAACCCTCTTCGTCGATCACTGTGTCGTACCCGTCCGGCAGAGTTCGCACGAAGCGGTCGACATGCGTCGCCCGGGCCGCTGCCACCACCTGCTCGCGGGTGGCCGCGTCGGCACCGTAGGCGATGTTGTCGGCTATCGTGCCCTTGAACAGCCACGTATCCTGCAGCACCATTCCCGTGGCCTCCCGGAGCGTCTCGCGCTCCATCGTCGAGATGTCGACTCCGTCCAGGCAGATGCGGCCGCCCGACACCTCGTAGAAGCGCATGAGGAGGTTCACCAACGTGGTCTTGCCGGCGCCTGTATGCCCCACGATGGCGACCGTCTGGCCGGGATTGACCGCCAGCGAGAGGTCGTCGATGAGGGGCACGTCCGGCGCGTAGCGGAAGCTCACGCGCTCGAACTCGACGCGGCCCCTGATCACCGCCGGCTGGGCGGGCCGCACGGGGTCGGGCTCCTGCTCCTCCGCGTCCAGCAAAGCGAAGACCCGCTCTGCTGACGCGACGCCCGACTGCAGCAGGTTGGCCATGCTCGCCACCTGAGTGACCGGCTGTGTGAACTGCCTCGAGTACTGGATGAAGGCCTGCACGTCGCCGAGCGACAGCGCCCCCGCGGCCACCCGCAGCGCCCCCACCACGGCCACCAGGACGTAGTTGACGTTGCCGACGAACATCATGGCGGGCTGGATGATCCCGGAGATGAACTGCGCCCGGAAGCTGGCATCGAAGAGCGTGTCGTTCAGCCCGTCGAAGGTTCGCGCCGCCTGCTCCTGGCGGCCGAAGACCTTGACCAGCGCGTGTCCTGTGAACATCTCCTCGATTTGCGCGTTGAGTCGCCCGGTCGTGGTCCACTGCTTGACGAACTGGGGCTGCGCCCGCTTGCCCACGGCCGCCGCGACCACCACCGACAGTGGCACCGTCAGCAGCGCGATCAGGGCCAGCAGTGGCGAGATCACGATCATGATCGCCAGCACGCCGATGATGGTCAGCAACGACGTGATGATCTGGCTGAGAGTCTGCTGCAGGGTCTGGGCCAGGTTGTCCATGTCGTTGGTGACCCGGCTCAGGAGCTCGCCCCGAGGCTGCCGGTCGAAGTAGCTGAGAGGCAGCCGGGCCAGCTTGGCCTCGGCCTCCGCCCGTAGACGGAAAAGGCTGCGCTGCACCACCTCGGTCGTCAGGCGGCCCTGCAGGTACCCGAAGCCTGCCGCGACGACGTAGATGGCGAGCACCAGCAGGAGCACCTGGGCCACCTGGGTGAAGTCGATGCCGTGGCCCGGCGTGAAATTGACACCATTCAGCAGGTCGGCGACATTGCCTTTGCCCGCACGGCGCAGACCCGCCACAACCTCTGCTTTGGTGCCTCCGGCCGGCAGTTGGCGGCCGATGACGCCGGCAAAGATCAGGTCGGTGGCGTGGCCGAGGATGCGCGGACCGAGCACGGACAGCGCGACGCTCGTGACCCCTGAGAGCACGGCGCAGGCGATGATCACCCTCTCCGGCCGGAGGGTCCGCAGCATCCGCAAGCCCGAGCCGCGAAAGTCCAGCGAGCGCTCGGTCGGCATGCCCCCGCCCATCCACCGGGCCATCCCCGTCCCCGGCCCCGGAGCCCGCGCCGGTGTCGCCCGCTCCCCGGGCCCCGGAACGGGCCCCTGTACCGACCCTGAAACCGCCCCCGGATGCGCGTCAGAGACCGGCCGAGAAGTGGGCTCGGGGCTCAGAGCCCCGGAGGTCCGATCCGGCCGCCTGCCCCCGTTGCGGCTGCTCAAGCCGCCTCCTGCTCGGTTAGCTGGGACAGGACGATCTCGCGGTAGGTCTCGTTGCCCTCCATCAGCTCTCGGTGGGTGCCCACGCCCACCACCCGTCCAGCTTCCAGCACGACGATCCGGTCGGCGTTGCGGATGGTGCTCACCCGCTGGGCCACGATCACAACCGTTGCCTGCCCCGTCTCGCGCGCGAGGGCGGCGCGGAGGTCCGCGTCGGTGGCGTAGTCGAGAGCGGAAAACGAGTCGTCGAAGAGATAGATCTCGGGCCTGTGAACCAGGGCCCTGGCGATGGCCAGCCGCTGGCGCTGGCCGCCGGAGACGTTGGTCCCGCCCTGCGCGATGCGGGCCTCGAGCCCGCCCGGCATCGCCTCCACGAAGTCGCGCGCCTGGGCGATCTCGAGCGCATGCCAGATCTCTTCGTCCGTCGCGTCCTCCTTCCCGTAGCGCAGGTTGGAGGCCACCGTGCCGGCGAACAGATACGGCTTCTGCGGCACCAGGCCGATGATCCTGGCCAGCAGTGCCGGCTCCACGCGGCGCACGTCGACGCCGTCCACCAGAACGCCGCCGCCCGTGGCGTCGAAAAGGCGCGGCACCAGGTTCAGGAGCGTCGTCTTGCCGCTGCCGGTGCTCCCGATCACCGCCGTGATCTCGCCCGGCCGCGCGACCAGGTCCACGCCGTGGAGGACTGGCGCCTCGGCCCCCGGGTACCGGAACTCCACGTCCCGCAGCTCCAGGTGCCCGTGCACCGCGGTGACCTCGACCGGATCCGTCGGGGGCACGACGCTGGACTCCGTGTCCAGCAGCTCTTCGATGCGCTCGGCACTGACCTCCGCGCGCGGCACCAGGACGAACATGAAGGTCGCCATCATCACTGCCATCAGGATCTGGACGAGGTAGCTCAGGAAGGCCGTGAGGGAGCCGATCTGCAGCTCGCCGCTGTCGATCAGGTGGCCGCCAAACCAGAGCACGGCCACGCTGGACACGTTCACCACGAGCAGCACGAGAGGGAACATCATCGCCATCAGCCGGCCGACCCCCAGCTGCACGTCGAAGAGCTCGTGGTTGGCGACGCCGAACCGCTCCCGCTCCCGGTCGTCACGCACAAACGCCCGGATGACGCGGACCCCCGTGATCTGCTCCCGCAGCACCTGGTTGATGCCATCGATTCGAACCTGCATCAGCCGGAACAGCGGCCGCATGCGGGTGATGATCAAACCCACGATCACCGCCAGCAGCGGGACGATGATAAGCAGCAGCGACGACAGGCGCACGTTCAGGCGGAGGGCCATGATGATGCCGCCGATGCACATGATCGGCGCGGAGACCATCAGCGTGAACGTCATCAGGGCCAGCATCTGGACCTGCTGCACGTCGTTCGTGCCCCGGGTGATCAGCGTGGCCACCCCGAATTGCCCGACCTCCCGGGCCGACAGTGACTGCACACGATCAAAGACGGCCGCTCGCACGTCGCGGCCGAAGGCCATGGCGGTGCGGGCGCCGAAGTAGACCGCCACGATGGCGCAGACCATCTGCACCAGCGTGATCGCAGTCATCACGCCGCCCACGCGGAGGATGTAACCGGTGTCGCTCTTGATCACGCCGTTGTCGATGAGATCGGCGTTCAGCGTGGGCAAGTAGAGGGTGGCTATGGTCTGCACGAGCTGCAGCAGCACGACGATCACGATCGCCACCCGGTATGGACGCAGGTGCGCGCGCAGCAGCCGGATCAGCACTTTGCCGATCCTTCGCGATGCTGCCCCATCGGAGCTTTCACGATCCCAACACTAGCGCGAGCCGAAGCCAGGTTCCAATGGGCCGTGTAAAGCCGCAGGCAAAAGGCGGGGATCAGCTGCCAAGGGCGCGAAGAGCAGGCAAGCCGGGTACCTTGGGCGCGTGATCCCAGCCGGCTGGTCTCCGGAGCCCACACCGGTGCCAGGGTCGGCCGCAGAGTCCGAGCCCACGCCGGCGCCGGGGTCGGCAGCCGCCGAGGCCCCGTCTCCGACCACCGCCGAAGAGCCTCAGCCCGACCGCATCGACTGGGGCCGCAGCCTCCTCGCCGCCGGCGGCCTCTTGGCCCTGGCCGCCGCCCTCCAATTCGGCCAAGCACTGACGGCCCACGCCCGGCCGGGCACCCAAGACACGCTGAACACGATCCTCAACTGGTCCCCGGTGGCCCTGGTGACGCTGGTCAGCCTGGGCGAGCGCCGCCGCCTGGCGCGGTGGGCGGGATGCATCCTTTCCGGCCTGCTGGTGCCCCTGCTCCTGGCCCTCGCCACCCGCGCCGCGCTCGCCCGACCGAGCCGACCGAACAGAGCAGGCGGAGCAGCCGGAGCAGCCGGAGCAGGCGGAGCAGGCGGAGAAGCCCAAACCACCCCAGCCGGCCTGGCAGCCCAAGCCGGCCACCTCGCGGCCCAGGCCGCCCACTCCCCGGAGGCGCTGGTGCTCGCGGCCACCGCTCTCCTCCTCGCCGCCTGCTTTGTGCCCGCCGTGCGCAGGCTGGCGGCCCGGGCGCTGCCCATCGACCCGGCCCGGCCCATGCACACGCTGGCCCTCCAGCTGGGCCTCCTGGTACTGACCCTCAACGTGGTCTCCCAACTTCACGCCACGGCACTCGACCCCAGTTCGTACAGACGCCTGAACGCCATCGACCAGGTCGTCACCGAGCTCCCCCTGCTGGCCACGGCCCTGGCCGCGACCGGCCTCCTCACGCGCCGCTCCCTGGCCGGGACCATCAGGAGGCTCGGCGTCGTCCGCCCCACCTGGGTGCAGGCCACCGCCGCCCTGCTCGCCGCCCAGGCCCTCTGGCTCACGAGCCTGCTCTTCGCCGCGGCGGCCTTCATCTTGACTCCAGACCAGGTCCGGCAGCTGGCTCGGGTCAGCGCCCAGATCTACGGCGGCTTCGGCCGCAACCCGCTGCCCTGGATCGTCCTCAGCCTCTCTGCCGGCGTCTGCGAGGAGATCCTCTTCCGTGGCGCTCTCCAGCCTCGGCTCGGCCTCCCCCTCACCGCCGTCCTCTTCGCCGCCGTGCACGTTCAATACGGAATCTCGATCGTGCTCGGCCTGATCTTGGTCTCTGGCCTGGCCCTCGGTCTATTGCGGCGCTACGCAAACACCACCGCCTGCATCATCTGCCACGCCGCTTACGACTTGATGGTCTCGATTCCCTTCCCGCCGCTGATCCTGGCCCTGGGCTTCGTGGCCGTCCTGGTCGAGGCGGTGGTCATCCCCGTCCTGGCCTGGCGCTGGTGGAGCCGCGTCCGGCAGGGCTGGTCACCCCTCCCGGTCCCGGGCTGAGAACAAGGCCGGCCCGGCGCGCCCTGAGCCCAGACAGGTAGATTGGGCGCTGCAAGTGCACACCCTCTTCTTCATCTTCCTCGCGCTCCACCTCCTGGGCGTGGTTCTGGCCTACGGCACCACCCTGCTCGTGCCGTTCCTCGCCCCCGCCGGCGCGGCCCCCAACGCCGCGGACACCGGCGGCGCGGTGGCCCGATGGGCCCGGCTCCTCTTCGCCCGCTTCTCGCTGCCGGCCGCGGTGAGCATGCCGGTGACCGGTGCGGGGATGGTGATCGTCGCCGGCATCAACCCCGCCACGCACTTCTGGCTCTGGTTCTCGATCGTCCTCTACCTCGCCTCGCTGGTGTACCTCGTGATCCGCCACCGGCCCCGCATCGCGCGGCTGGTCCGCGGCCAGGCCTCACCCGAGGTGCGCCGCCAAGCCTGGGCCGCGACGGCTGGCCTGGGGGCGGTGATCCTCGTCATCGGCGTGCTGATGATGACCAAGCCCGGCGCCTAGAGCCACACCACACCAAGCCGCTAACCGCGGATCCACCTCGATCAGGAGAAGTTGCGAAGCTGCCTCCAGATCTGGGGGATCGGAGCCTTGAGCTGACAGAAGGTGACCGGAGCGCCTTGCTCCAGACCTACGACATCGTAGGGCACTGTGAGGTGGGCGATGACCTTTGGTGACGTGCACATCCACGCCACATCAGACGGTTGGTAGTCGACCATGAGCGCATGGGTGGCCGTGAGATGGCTCGGCAGCCAGTAGAAGGCACTCAGCTGGGGACTGATGGCAGCGGGCAGGAGGTTCGGATCGCCATAGATCTGGAGTGTCCCCGGAACGCCGTAGTAGGCCGAGATGATGATCGTGTTTTTGCGCTCCGATGCGGGGAGGTCGCCGTAGATCGTCGTCATTTGGTTGGAGATGTCCTCCCACCCCACGCTGTCAGCAAACAGTTCGTTCTTGCTGTCGAGGCCGTCAGCGTGGAGTCGATCTGGGGGAGTGATCGGGACAATGGTCTGAAAGAGTGCGACGAATCCGAGCACGCTCGCCACCACGACGGCGATCTCGAGGCCGGAGCGAACCTTTGGACGCTCGATTCTGGAGGTGGCCATAAGCCCTTGAGCCATTACGATCGGAATCGTCGCGGCCGCGTAGTAGGACTTGCCGACGAAGAGGAAGATGAGCAGCGGAACGGCACAGCAAATGCCGATCGGACGCAGCAGTCGAGTGCGGAATAGTGAGATTAAGCCGGCCAGCCACAGAGGGAGAAGAAGGAAGAGGTAAACAGCGAACTCGATCAGGAAGACAACGGCGCCACCGCCGCTACTCCGATGGTTGGCGATATAGGTGAGGGTGGGGAAGCCCTCGACGACCTGCCAGGCGAGATTCGGTGCCCAGACGAGAAGTGCGATCGCGGCGGCGACCCAAGGGTATTTCGTCCGCAGCTCCATCCGCAGCGAAGGAGTGAGGAGGACGGCGACGCCGATGCCCACGATGAGACCAACGATGGTGTACTTCACCTCGAGCCCGATCCCGAGCGTGATGCCCAGATAGATCCAGTACCTCGGCCGCCGCTCGGTGACAATGCAGAGAAACCAGTAGAGGGAGACCATCCAGGTCGCCTGATCGAAGGTCACTGTCTGGAAGACCCAGTTCGTACCGAGCAGATACGGCGCCGAAATGGCAGTGAGCAGCGCAATTCCTTGGAGGCGCAGCGAGCCGCCCAGCCGGCGGACATAGGCGCCGGAGAGTGCAACGAGGAAACCACCCAGCAGCGATGGGAGCACGCGAAGGGTCCAGGGACTGACCCCGAGGAGTCCGGTCTCTAGGCGAGCGAGGAGTGGGACGACTGGTGGGAAGTCGACATAGCCAAGCGCTGGATGGCGGCCGGAGGCGAGATAGTAGAGCTCATCGGTATGGAAACCCAGAGTGCGATTGGTTGCAAGATGCAGGGCAATGACGCCGGCTGCAGCACCCCCAAAGAGAAGCACAGTTGTGCGCCGGGAATGTTCCTGTCCGGGCAAAGCGTGCCAGCCGAGCGACCTCATGACCTGGTTCCCGTCATGAGCCGCTCGCGGTCGAACATCGCGGACACGACCCGCCAGCCGGCTCCGTCCACGGAGTGGAGCCGAGCCGCCTCAGTGGCCAACTGCTTGGAGCCCTCCGGCGTGAGCCGATAGTAACGGCGCCGGCGGTTCTCGACGATCTCCTCGCCCTTGGGCTCTCGTCGAAATCACTCCTCAAATGAAGTCTATATAGATAGACTTGAGCCCGTGCCCCGCGCGCGGCCTCCCTCACCCCAGACCGCAGCCGTCATCGGCACGTTCGCCGCCGAACCGGGCCGGTGGCGGCACGGCTACGACCTCTGCCTGGAGTTGAAGCTGAAAGCAGGGTCTCTCTACCCGATCCTGGTCCGCCTCGCCGATAGAGGCCTGCTCGATGCGACGTGGGAGGCGAGCCCGCCGCCCGGCCGGCCGCCGCGCCACCTGTACCGGCTTAGCCCTCACGGCGTGGAGCTGGCCGCCACACTCTGCCGGCCGCGCCCAACCGTCCCGCGCCAGGTGCCAAGGTTGCGAGGCGCCTGTTGATGGCCGCCAGGTCAGACCTCGCCCGGTCCGTTCTTGCCCTGGCCGTCCGCGGGCTGCCCCCGGAATGCGAGGGGTGGGGAGCGGCGATGCTCGCCGAGCTCGACCAGGTCCAGGGACGCGGAGCGCGATGGCGTTTCGCCCTCGGCTGCGCCCGTGTGGCGATCCTGACCTTGCGGGCGCGCGGCGACCATCGCCCGCTGATCCGGGCCTTGGTCGTGGTCGGGCTCGCGGCCGCCGGGTGGATCGCGCTCTATAACCTCTTGTCCGGCCTGGTCCTGACGGGCCACAGCCCGCCGTGGGGCTCTCTGTTCCTGGCCTTTGTGATCACGACAGGGCTCGGCGCCTACGCTTGGCTGGTCGGATCCCTCGCCTGGACGTGGCGCCCTGGGCCCGTCCCGGCGCGGCGGCTGGGATCGGCGGCCGGGATCCTCGTCGGCTTCTTGTGGGTCGTCGCCGCGAGCCTGTGGATCGCCGGCAGCATCCCCACCTTGAGCGCGCCCCCGCTTCAATGGCCGGCGGCGCTCGCCGCCCTGGCGGTTCCGGGCCTGGTCTCCGGCCTGGGCGCTCGGTCCAGCCGCAGCGTCCGCTTCGGCCTGGACATCGGCCTCTGGGCCGGGGCGGTCGGGGCTGGGACCTTCGCCACGGGCGCGATCTTTGTAGCGCACGTCCCGCTCGCGATCGCGCCTGACCTCCGAGGCCTGGATTCGTCTCTTCAGCTTGACGCCCTGGTGGCGCCAATCGTCGGACTGGCCTTCATCCCCCTCCTCTGCACCGTCAGCGCATGCATCGGCGCCGAACTCGGTGTGCCCCTTCGCCGGCGCTCGGCGTTTGACTCCTGGAGCGGGTTTCCCGCCGGACCGATCCTGGCCCTGGCTGTGGCGGCGTTCGCCACGGCCGCGCTCACTGGGCCGCCGTTGATCGCGGAACTCGGCTACTACCCGGCGATCGAGGCCGCGGGCCGGGCCGGAGCGCAGCTCGACGCCGGCGCGTCACCACAGTTCGTGACCACGGGAGCAACGATCGACCTGACGGCGTCGACCGGCACCTGGTTGACCGTGTTCGACCGAGCGGGCAGGCCGGTCGCGGGCTCAGTCGCCTTGAAGGGATCTCCTGTCGTGTTCCCGGCCGGCGTGCTGACCCGGCCGGACGAAAACTCTCAGGACATTGACTTTGTGTCGATGAACGGCGATTCCGTCCTCCACGGCAAGTGGTACGTCAACCATGACCAGTCCACGGACAGGCAGGTTGCGATCGGGCGCTGGCGAGACGGGTTCGTGGTCGCCGGCAACTCGCCGGCACCGCGTTTCGACGTGGTGGCGTTCGGTCTTGTGCTGCTCCTGATGGTCGCGGTCATGATGAAGCTGATCGGACGGACAACTGCTTCATGAGTCTCCGCCCTCACCCCCCCGGATGCCGGGGCGCGAACTGGTGGACGTCCGTCCCGCTCTCAGCCCGAATCACGTGCATGACGGCGTTGATCAGCGCCAGGTGGGTGAAAGCCTGGGGGAAGTTGCCGAGGTGGCGGCCGCTGAGGGCGTCGATCTCCTCCGCGTACAGCTGCAGGGGGCTCGCGTAGGAGAGCAGCTTCTCGCACAGCTGCCGGGCCCGCTCCACCTCTCCGATCTCGACCAGCGCCGAGACCAGCCAGAACGAGCAGATGGCGAAGGTCCCCTCCTCCCCCGAGAGGCCGTCGTCCGTCTCCTCCACCCGGTAGCGCAGCACCAGGCCATGCAGGGTCAGCTCCTCGGAGATGGCGTTGACCGTGGCCCGCACGCGCGGGTCGCTGGGGGGCAGGAAACCGACGAGCGGGATCAGCAGCACCGACGCGTCCAGCGCCTTGGCGCCGTAGTGCTGGACGAACACCCCGCGCTCGTCGACGGCGTTCGCGAGGACGTCGGCGTGGATATCGTCGGCCAGCTTGTGCCAGGTCCGGGCCAGCGCCCGGTCGCCGTGCAGCTCGGCCAGGCGGGCGCCCCGGTCGGCCGCTACCCAGCACATGACCTTGGAGGACGTGAAGTGGCGCGGATCTCCGCGCACCTCCCAGATCCCGCGGTCCGGCTCCCGCCAGTTGGCCATCGCCGACTCGACCGCCCGCTTCAAGATCGGCCAGACGACCTCCGGCAGGTAGTCCCGCGACTTGGTGTGGAGATAGACGGAGTCGAGCAGGGCGCCCCAGACGTCGTGTTGCCTCTGGTTGTAGGCACCGTTGCCGACACGGACGGGCTTGGCCCCGTCGTAGCCGGTCAGGTGGTCGAGGATGCGCTCGTCCAGCTGCTTCTCGCCCCGGATGCCATACAAGACCTGGAGGTCACCGTCCGTCCGCGAGACGTCGGCCAGGAAGTAGAAGAAGTCGTTGGCCTCGCGCGCAAAACCCAGCGTATAGAGGCCCCAGAGCATGAAGGTCGAGTCGCGGACCCACGCATACCTGTAGTCCCAGTTGCGCTCTCCGCCGGGGGTCTCGGGCAGCGAGGTCGTGGCGGCGGCCAGCAGGGCGCCGGTGGGAGCGTAGGTCAGCCCCTTCAGCGTCAGCGCGCTGCGCTGCAGGTAGCTCTGCCAGGGGTGCTCCGGGAACACCCCGCTGTTGATCCAGCCCCGCCAGAACTCCGCCGTCCGCTCGGTCCGGGCGAAGGCCTCGTCCGCGTCCTTGGGCGGGGGCCGCTCGGCCAGGAATTCCTTGGACGCCGAGTACTGCGAGCGCGGCCAGAAGAGGGCCACGAAGGCTTTGTCACCGGCCCGCAGGGTGGTGGTGGCGTGGGCGCCGGGCCCCTCGAAGCCGACCCGAAGGTCCGAGACCAGGCGCACCGGCACGTCATCCTTGCCGCCGGTGGCGATGGCCTCCCCGTAGCCCTCGCCGGCGTACTCCCAGTTGGCCGCGGTCTGGCCGTAGTTGAAGACGGGTTCGCAGTCGAGGCTGATCTCCACCGTGCCCACGATGCAGCGCACGGTGCGCAGCAGGATGTGCTCCGCCTCCTGGTCGGTGGGTGGCCGCCGGTGGGTGCCCGAGCGGCGGCCGGTGTGGTACCAGGGCCCGATGCAGAGGCAGTCGCGGACGATGAGCCAGCCGCTCTGTGTGCGCCACGTCGTCTCCAGTACCAAGGTGCCCGGCAGGTAGCGGCGCCCGGCCGGCACGGTGACCCCGGTCGGCCCCAGGCGGAAGCTGCCCGCGGCGCGGTCCAGGATCGCGCCGAAGACGCTGGCACTGTCGGCCCCGGGCACGCACAGCCACTCCACCCGCCCGCTCGGCGCCACCAGGGCGTTCGTCTCGCAGTCCGACAGGAACGCGTACTCGGCGATGGGGGGAAAGTTGCTGAGCCCGTGCACCGGGCGGTTCGCGCTGGGGGCCATGGCCGGGCTGAACCCGTCGAGATCCGCCACCTGCGGACGCGCCTCCGCGGGCGCGGCGTCCGCCCCGTTCACCACGTTCGCGACTCGCTCCTTGGTCATCTATCTCACTCCCGGCTCAGGATCGACCGGACAACTCCGGCCGGGGTCGATTATGGTGCCTGCACGCGGCGACGGCCAGCCCTCCGATGCGCGGCCGGTTTCACGCGACGCTGCGAGCCCTGCCCTCGTGCAGGGCGACCACACCGTCCCCGGCCGCCAGCGCCGCCGGGCGGTGCCCGACGAGGATCGTCGTCCGGCCCCGCATCAGCGCGCCGAGCGCGTCCAGGAC
>JALYZG010000045.1 GCA_030948965.1 Candidatus Dormiibacterota bacterium
AGGTTGGCGAGCGAGAAGCCCGCCACCGCCAGCGCCAGGAGCCGGCGCCGGCCGCGGCGATCGGCGAGGACCGCCAGCGGCAGGCCGGCCAGGCCACCCAATGCGAGGACCGAGCCGAGGTCGGCGAGCGCCGGCACGGAGGCGTGGAACTCGGTGGCGATCGCGGGCAGGCCGAGGATGAGGACCGACCCGTCGAAGTTGGCGCAGAGGACGGCCAGCGCCGCCAGCCCCAGGACCTCAGGCCGGACCGGCTCCGGCGCCCGGTCTGAGGCTCTCAGAGAAGTTTGAGGCGGCGGAGCAGCCACGGCCCGGGACCGAGAAATCCGCACGTGGCCCCGAAGTGGGCCAGGCTGACGCCGAGCAGCGAGGCCGGCCCGGGCAGCAGCTGGAAGGCCAGCGCCATCGGCACGCCGACAAGCGCCGTGGCGGCCACGTCGGGCCACGACCAGCGGCCGAGGCGATGGTAGAGCACATAGGCCGAGGTGCCGGCGACCACACCCGCCGCCGGCCCGGCCACCGTCGTCAGGCCGCCCTGGAGGAGGCCGCGAAAGAAGGCCTCCTCGACCGTGGCGTTGAGGGCGTAGTAGCCGGCCTGGACGGCGGCGTCGGCGCGATTGGCCGGGACCCTGATCGAGCCCCGGACGCGGCCTGTCAGCAGGCGTTGCACGGCGACCGCGCCCACGAACAAGGCGCCACCGGCGCCCAGGCCGAAGGCGGTCTGCCGGGCCAGGTCGCCTCGTCCCAGGCCCAGCCAGCGCGGCCGCCCGGCCAGCGCCCAGGTGCCCGCGACGGCGGCTGCGAACGGGATCAACCGGAGGGGCGCGTCCCGCCGCATCCAGGCCAGGCTGTCCGCGGAACGGGTCTCGATCAGCAGCGGGCGGAAACGGGTGGCGGCGGACAAGGCGATCCGATGACTTCTACACTCTCGGCGGCCCCCTCGTCCAATCCGACCTCGCCGGCATCGGGGCCCGGAGGGTGAGATGCTGTCCGCCCACAGGTGCACGTCGAGGTCTTTACACGCCCGGGTTGCCAGATCGCTACGCGCGGCGGAACAATTGTTCGTGGCGATGATCCAGCAGACTGAAGCCGTCCCCGCCGCGGACCTGCTCCGGGCCGACCAGCTCGTCGGTCCCGTCCGCGTGCTGGCCGGCCCGGGCGGGGGCAAGACCCGCCTCCTGGTCGACCTCTACGTCGACCTCGTGCGCGCCGGCCGGGCGGCCCGGGATCGCATCCTGGTCCTCACCTTCTCCACCGCCGCAGCCGACGAGATCGCGCGGCGGGTCGACGCCCGCCTGCTGGATTCATACCCGGCGTCCTGGATCAGCACGTTTCACAGCTTCTGTGCGCGCCTCCTGCGCGAACACCGCCCGGACCCGGGCCGGCTGCTGATGAGCGGCTATCAGGAGTGGCTGGCCATGCGCGCGGTCCTGGCCGACCTGGCCGCTCAGGGCGGCCCGGAGGGGGCCGCCGAGTTGGGACCGCTCGCCGCCGTCGCCGGCACCGACGTGTTCGCCCAGGACGCGATCGCCTTCGTGGCCATGCTGAAGCAGAACCAGGTCCACCCGGCCCGCTTCGCGCTCCTGGCGGAGGCCGGAGGATCGGCCCGGGTGCGCGCCCTGGCGGCCGTCTACGCCGCCTACCAGCGCCGCTGCGACGCGGCCCGCCTGCGCGACTTCCCCGACCTGGTGGCCGATTCGATCGCGCTCCTCGAGGCTCGCCCGAGCCTGCTGTCAGAACTCCGGCAGCGCTTCCAGTACGTGCTCGTCGACGAGTTCCAGGACGTAGACCCGGCGCAGTTCGAGCTGCTCCAGGTCCTCGCCTCGCCGGCTGCGCGACCCCGGCTCCTGGTGGCCGGCGATCCCGACCAGTCGATCTACGCCTTCCGAGGCACGGTGCCGCGGCTACTGGCCGAGGAGTTCTCGCGAATCTACGGCGCCCGCACGGTTCACCTTCGCGGCAGCCATCGTTGCCCGGAGGCGCACCTGGCCGCCGGCCGGCGGCTGTTGGCGGCGACGCAGCCGGGGCGAGAGATAGAGTCGGTGGCCACGCTGATATCGGATCCGGAGGTACGTGTCAGCCGGCATCCGGATTCGGCCGGCGAGGCGATCCACGTCGCCCGCGAGATCCGGCGCCTGCTCCTGGAGGACCCCACTCTCGCGCCCAGCCAGGTGGCGGTGCTCCTCCGTTCCACCATCACCCGGGCGGCGCCCTTCGAGGACGCGCTGCGCGCGCTGGCCGTCCCCCACGAGGTGCGCGGCCTCGGCGGCCTGGCTCGCAACGAGGTCGTGCGTTTCCTGCTCGCCTACCTGGGCGCGCTGCACTCGCCGGATGCGCCCCCAGCGCTCGAGGGCGTGCTCGGTTCGAGCCTGGGGGGCGTGGACCAGCGGACCGCCGGCCGCCTTCGCCGCTACTCCCTGGAGGAAGGGCGCCCTCTGCGGCGGGTGGTCTCCTGGCTCCTGCGCTGGCTGGCCCAGGAGGACCCGGAAGCTTTTCCCCTGCCGTGGAGCGACGGCGCCGAGCGGGAGGGCGAGGTCCCGGCGCCACCCTTTGCGGAGTGGATGTCAGACGCCGAGCGCCACTCCTTCCACGCCTCCCAGGCGGCGTTCCACGCGCTGCGCCGCCGCGCCCGCTCACTTTCCTTGCACGGGCTCGCCTACGCGGTGCTGATGGAGGCCGGAGTGATGCGCCGGCTGCTGGAACTGGAGCTGCCGCGCGCCGAGCGGGACGAGGCCCTGGCCGACCTGCGCGCGACTCTGGACGCGTTTGCCCAGCTCGACGAGGTCTGGACCCGCATCCACGGCCGGCCGCCCAGCCTGGACGACGTCGCGGAAGAGTTGGAGAGGCTGCTGGCCAGGGCCATAGACGACGTGCAGCCGGCGGCCCGCCGGCGCGACGCGGTGCAGGTGATGACCGTTCACCAGGCCAAGGGGCTGGAATTCCGCGCCGTCTTTCTCTGCGCCTTTGCCGAGAACGACTTCCCGCCCGCCGCCCGCCCCCACCCGGTCCTGGAGGAGGCCGACCAGCGCTGGCTGGAGAAAGGCCTGGAGGGCTTCAGCCCGAGCTGGCCGGTCGGGCCGGCCGAGCACCAGGCCGAGGAGGCCCGCGTCGCCTACGTCGGCTTGACCAGGTCGCTCCAGGATCTGTGGGTGACGTTCGCCGATCGCTATGACGGGCCGGCCGGCCCCTCGCCGTTCCTCGAGCCGGCGCTGCCGTTGGCGATCGAGAGCCCGGACCCGGGCGCCCTGGTCCTCTCGGCGGGAGCGGTTTTGACCCGGGCGGAGGCCGAGTCGCTCCTGGCCGGTGCCGCCCTTGGCCCGGCAGACCGAGAGCGGCTGGCCGCGTTGCGGGTCGACCTGCGCTTTCTGGCCGACCCCGACTCAGGGCGCCCGTTCGAGCCCTATCTGGCGCGGCCGCAGCCGGTGGAGGTGGGTCACTTCTCGCCCACCTCGCTCAACGACTACCTCAAGTGCCCGCGCCTCTACTGGTACAACCACCACCCCGGACTGGTCGCCGCCGAGCGAGGGCCGGAGCTGGAACGGGGCAGCTTCCTCCACGAGGTCCTGGAGGAGTTCCACCGGCGGGAGCCGGAGTGGCGGTCGCTCCCGCCCGAGGCCCAGCGCGAATGGCTGCTGGCGGTGCTCGAACCACGCCTCGACGCGTACCTCCAGCGCCAGGAGGCGGCGCTGGCCCGGCGGGCCGAGGAGCGCGAGGTGCGTCGCATCCTGGACAACTACATTCGCTTCTCGACCACCGGGACGGCTGCTATCCGCAGGTTCGGCACCCTCGGCGTCGAGCGCCGGTTCACCCTCGACCTCGACGGGGCCGAGATCCACGGCAAGATCGACCGCATCAACGACACTGGCGGTGGCACGTGCGAGGTCGTGGACTACAAGACCGGTCGCGGCAAGACCCCGCGCCAGGCCTACGCGGATTATTTCGGCGAGGACCCGGTCGACGTCCAGCTCCTCATGTACGACCTGGCCTGCCGGGAAGGCCGCGACGAGGAGGGCAACCAGCTCGGCCTGCGGCCTCGGTTCCTATCGCTCTGGTACCCGAAGGAGCAGCGCTACGGCCAGATGCGGCAGGTCCTGTTCGCGGTCGGCGAGCCCGCGCCGGCGGTCAGCGAGTGGATCCAGAGGCCGCTGTCGGCCGAGGATTTGGACACCGGCCGAGCGGTGGTGACCAGGGCGATGCGCCGCATCCGCGAGGGTGACTTCGCGCCGGCCCCGCGCGACGCCATCGGCACCTGCCGGAGCTGGTTTGGCTGCCCCCACGCCCCCATCTGCCCGTTTGGCGGGACGCCGCAGGAATGAGCCTGCGCTCGGACACAGCCCTCCCCCGGCTGGGGGAGGGTTGGGAGGGGGCTTGTAGAACCGGACACAGAATGAGCCTGCCTCTCGCCGCCACGCCGGTTCGCCGAGCGTCCGGATGAGCCTCAGCGCCCCGCCGGCGGCCTCGCCGCAGCTCACCCCGGAGCAGGCGGCGGCCGCCCACGCTGGACCGGAGGGCGCCTTCCTGGTGGCGGCCGGGCCGGGCACGGGCAAGACCCTGACCATGGTCGAGCGGTTCCGCTGGCTGGTACGGCGGCTGGGCGTGGCGCCCGACCGTGTCCTGGCTGTGACTTTCACCGACGCCGCCGCGACCGAGCTGCGGGAGCGGCTCCGGGTGGAGCTGGCGCAGCCCCTGGAGGAGGCCTGGATCGGCACCTTCCACGGCATCTGCAGCCGCCTCCTGCGCGACCACGCCTACCTGATCGGGCTGCCGCGGGAGGTCCGCGTCCTCGACGAGCTGGGCCAGAAGCTGCTCCTGGAGCGCCTCCAGGCCCGGTTGCGCAGCGGCGAGGAGCCGGGCCTGGAGGGTGAGTTTCCGAACCTCAACCCGGACGAGGTGCAGAGCCTGCTGCGCGAGGGCGCGCGCTTCCTGCTCACCCTCAAGGGTCGTGGCGTGAGCCCGGACGAGTTCCGTGACCGCGCCCTCGAGATTCACGCCCTCCAGCCCGCCAGTCGGGCCGGCCTACCGGCAGCCGGCGCCGAGCGGGACGCGGTCGAGATCGTGCACCGCGTCTACAGCGCCTACGAGGCCACGCTGAGGCGAAAGGCGCGGCAGGACTACGACGACCTGATCCTCGAGGTGATCCGCGCGCTGCGGCGCGTGGAGGCCTTCGGCGACCGCTGTCGCGAGCGCTTCCGCCACCTTCTCGTGGACGAGTTCCAGGACACGAACTCCATCCAGCTGGAGCTCATCCGCCTCCTGGCCGCGCCGGGCTTCGGCAATGTCACCGTGGTGGGCGACGCCAAGCAGTCGATCTACGGCTGGCGGGACGCCGAGATCGAGAACATACGCACTCGGTTTCCCGGCCGCCGGCTGCCGCTGACGGTCAACCGGCGTTCGGTGCAGGAGATCCTCGACTGCGCCACGGACTTCATCCGCCTGGACCCGGACTTCGGCGCCGAGCCCGACCTGGTGGCGGCGCGCGGGCCCGGGGGGGTCGCGGTGTCGATGCTCATGGCCGGGGACGCGGCGCGGGAGGCGGAGCTGGTCGCGACCGAGATCCAGCGCCTGGTGGCCGCCGGGCGCCGGCATCGTGACATCGCGCTCCTCACCTACTCCGTGCGCCAGCTCCCACGCGAGTTCGAAGACGAGTTCCGGCGCCGCGGCATCCCCTACCTGACGGCGGGCGGGGCCGGCTTTTTCGACCGCCAGGAGGTGAAGGACGTGCTGGCGCTGCTCCGCCTCGTCGCCGACCCCATGGACGATGGCGCCGTGGTCCGGGTGCTGCAAGGCCCGGTGGTGCGGCTGGGCGACCCGGGCATGTACCGCCTGGCCCGCCGCCGCGCGGGTCTCCGCGGGATGCGTCTGCGGGATTGCCTCGACGCTGCCCGGGCGGAAGGCTGGGCGGAGCTGGAGCCGGCGGTCGCGGCCCGGGTGGAGCAGGTCGTGGGCGTGACCGACGCCCTCGGTCGGGCTCGCGACGGTCTGACCGTGGCCGACGTCCTCAACCGGCTGCTCGAAGAGAGCGGCTACATGCGCCACTGCCGGCTGCGTGGGCGCCGCGATGGCCCGCGCGCCGTGCTCAACGTGCGCAAAGTAGCCCAGCTCGCAACCGAGTACGAGCGCGAGGAACCGCTGGGCGGCATCTCGGGGTTCGTACGCCACCTGGGCCGGGTGATCGAGTCCGGCCTGCCGGTCGCCGAGGCGCCCGACGAGGAGGCCGACGCCGTCCGCTTCCTGACGGTCCACGGCGCCAAGGGCCTCGAGTTCGACGCCGTGTTCCTGGTCAACGTGCGCCGGTCGAGGCCCCGCGACACGACCCAGCTCTTCTTCGACCCGGGGCGCTCGGGGTTCGTCATGAAGTGGTGGCACAACGACCGCCATCCCCGCTTTCGGGAGCTGCAGCCGGGCGCGGGCGTCCTGGACCTCGCCCGCCAGGAACGCCGGCGTGCCGTCTACGTCGCACTGACCCGGGCTCGCGACCTGCTCTACGTCAGCGCGACCAGAACCGAAACCGACGCTGCGGCCGTGGAAGCCGAGGCGGACGACCACTTCGCGGAGCTCCTGGCCTGGGCGCTCGAGCACCCGCTCGCGGCCAGGGTGATCGGCGGCGGCGAGCAGCTGGAGCTGCCGGGCGCGGCGGCCGGGTCGCCCGCCCCGGACATCCCGACTGTTGATGTCGGGGCCGTGGTCGACCGTCTGGGGCGGCTGTCGGAGCTGGAAACAAGACTCGCCGCCGGGCGTGGCCGCGAGGTCGCGCCGCATCTC
>JALYZG010000066.1 GCA_030948965.1 Candidatus Dormiibacterota bacterium
GCGGCGCTGGGTCGGGCTCAAGAACTGGGGATCTACGTTAAGGCAGCGTTGACAAGCGGTGTGACGGTTGACGAGATCAAAGAGATCTTGGTTCACGCTACTGTCTACTGCGGTACGCCAGCAGGCCGCCAAGCATTCCTCGCAGCGCACGAGGCGCTGACGGTAGCCGGCGTCTTGCCCGATCCTCCAGAGGACCAAGTCAGGTGAATACCGTGAAGCATCTGAGATCGCACTTGGACGCGAAGCCGAAAGCCAATTCGGCCGCGGTGCACAGGCTCCTAGGAGCCCGAGGCCCTCACGATCCGGCTGGAGACGCTTGCCTCTCATCTCGACGCGTCAGCGTCGCGTACGCGGCGGCGGAGCAGCCGATCACCAGCAAGCCATAGGCGACATCGGCCAAGAACCGGTTGCCCGTGGGAAATGCGATCACCTGGAGCGGGCTGTAGAGAGCGATGGCGGCGGCGGCCCAGATCGGGATGACGCGGGCCCGGCCGAGGGCAAGGCCCAGGAGCAGCGTCCCCATGACGTGGCCAACGATGTACACGAGCAGGATCCCGTTGTAGACCGGGCTACTGTTTAGCCGCTCCCACAGCGTGGCGAACTGAGCCCCGCCGCCCATTTGCGCCATGAGGTTGGTCATCGTGTCTTGGATCACAAAGGCGGGCCAGGTCGCCCAGCCCACCAGCGCCAGCCCTCCGCCCAGGGTCGCCAGCCAGGGCGAACGTCGCATGGCCAACCTCGCCAGACCGAGGAAGGCAAGTGGCAGAAGGATGAGGCCGGGCACGCTGAGGGTCGCCTCCAACTGGGCCCTGTCGGGCAGCCGGGTGACGGCAGCGATGACCGCGCGACCTCCGGATCCCCCGATGCTGGGGGCAATGGCGATGCCCACGGCCACAATCAATGGCCCGAGGAACATGCAGGCGGCGAAGACGATCCGCTGCAGCTTGCGATAGGCAGGCTCTCGCGGTAGCTCGTCGAGGTCGGCCCTGGTTGCGGACTCGATCATCTGATGATCTCCCTTTTGACCTTGGGCCGAAGAGCTTCGCGCCGATCTGGAGGCGACCCAATCTTCGCTCGGAGCGCGCCTGAGGCGATGGCAGCGACACCGTCGTTCTCCTATCGAGGAGTATATCACCTATTCATTAGGATATATGCTACTGGCATGCCACCCGCACCGCCGCTGGACCACGCCAGGCGTCCCTATCGTTCGCTCGCCCGTCAGCGACAGGCGGAGGAGACGCGCCGGCGCATGCTTGCGGCGGCCCGCGAACTCCTCTTGAAGAAGGGCTACGCGGGGACCACGTTGGACGCCATCGCGGAGGCGGCCGAAATCTCCCCGAAGACCGTCTCCGCGGCCTTTGGCTCGAAGCGCGGGATTCTCGCCGAGCTCATCAGCCCGACCGCCTTCGGCGACCGGGTGCAGAATCTCCTTGGCCGACTCCGAGGGGCCTCTGATCCGTTGCAGCGGGTGCAGCTGGTGGCCCAGATGACACGCCAGATCTATGAGTCACTGGCGCCGGAGTTCGATCTTTTGAGGGGTGCTGGCACTGTGGCGCCCGAGCTGGCAGACCTGGGCCGCCAGATCGAGGCCAGACGCCGGCAGAATGTGGCCCGGCTGATTGGGTATCTCGAAGAGCAGCGTGTCTTGCGGCCGGGCGTCGCGCCCGATGAGGCTGTTGACGTGCTCTGGGCGCTAACGAGCTATGACCTCTACCGCATGCTCGTCGGCGAAGGCGGCTGGACCCTCGACCGCTACGAAGACTGGCTGGCGCAGCTTCTTAGGGAGCAGCTCCTTCTCGACTCACCGTCAGGCCCGGGTGGCGTGGACCCGGACGGGGTCGGCCCGGGTCGCGTTCCAAGCCGCCAGCCAGGCCACGCCGTCTGACAGCAGCCGGCCGGTCGCCTGCAGGTCGCGCAAGATCTGCTCCCGCCCATCCGGCCTGAGGCGCATGGTTGGCACGGCGACCGTGAGCGCGGCCAGCACCGCCCGGTCGGCATTCCGAATCGGCACGGAGGCCGTGTACAGGCCGATCGCGGTTTCCTCGTCATTCTCGGCGTAGCCGTCGCGGCGCACCGCCTCCAGGATCAGGAGGAGCTCCTCGACGCCGCGCAGCCGTCTCCCGGTCGGCGTCACGAGCGGGCGGCCCGCGTACTCGGCGCTGACGACCTGGGGGGCTCGGTCGGCCAGGATCACGCGGCCGCTGGCGGACGCGAACGCCGGCGTCCGGCTGCCCACGTGGGTGACCAGGCGAACGGGATGCGAGGTCTCCTCGAGGGCGATGAAAACCGAATGGTCGCCGTCCAGCACCGCCAGGCAGACCGTCTCGTTGTACTTGGCCACGAGATCGGGGGCGACCGCCTGGAAGGCTCTGAGCAGCGGGTACTCGCTGGAGCGGGCAGAGAGCGCGACCGCTCGGATGCCGAGCTGGTAGCGGCCGCTGGAGTCGCGGGTCGCCCACCCTCGCTGGACGAGGACGGAGCAGACCCGCAGCAGCGAGCTCTTGGGCACGCCCAGTCGCGCCGCCAGCTCGCTCAGCCCGAGTCGCGGTTGCTCGACCAGCGCCTCCAGGACGAGGAGTGCGGCGTGAACTCCCGGCGAGCGCTGGCCATCTCGGTCAGAGATCGCCTCGACGCCGGCCTGGACGCTCAGTTGAGGTTCCGCATATGGAACAGGGTTCAACTTGCCCAGGCATTCTCGGCGGCGGCCGGCCCCATGTCAAGGCGGCTTCGGCCGGGACCGAACGTCGCTTGACACTGGTGGTCGGGTTGTGTCATAGCTTGCGAACACTGACCGGTAGTCCGCCGGCGGAACGGGCATCCCCAAAGCGCGGAGCGCGCTCAGGAGACGCCCGACGAACAAGATCAAATGCGGCCTGACAACCGCCTCTGACAGACACCGGAGGAGGGAAGCGTGAGCGATTTCCAGCGTCAGTTAGACGAGGTCCGCGGCGACCGGTCTGAGGTCCAGAACCACGTCATCGATGAACTTCTCGCCGGCCGCATCTCGCGCCGCGAGTTCATCCGGGCGGGCTCCGTCGTCGGTATGAGCCTGCCCCTGCTCTCGTTCATCGCGGCCTGCGGCACGAGCACCCCTGCCGGCAGCAGCGGCGGCGGTGGCAGCGTGAAGAAGGGCGGCAAGATCACTGTCGGCCTGGTTACGCCCGCGCACGAGGTGGACCCGTTCAAGGTCAGTGACGAGGGCGGCCTGGCGCTGATCTCGCAGATGGGTGAGTTCCTGGCCGACTCCAACAAGGACCTGACCCTCCAGCCGCGGCTGGCGGAGAGCTGGAAGCCGAATTCGGACGGCACGATGTGGACGTTCAAGATTCGGACAGGCGTGACTTTCAACGACGGCACGCCGATGACCGCTGACGACGTCGCCTTCACGATCAACCTGCACGCCGACCCCGCCAACGGCTCCAACGCGCTGTCGGCCTTCAAGGGCGTGCTCTCGAAGGGCGCGGCCAAGGCCACCGACGCGACGACGGTCGAGGTCCACCTGGACAGCGCCAACGGCAACTTTCCCTACCTGGTCAGCTCGGACAACTACAACCTGATCATCCTGCCCAAGACCTACACGGGCGGATTCAACAAGACCTGGCCCGGCACCGGCCCGTGGAAGGTGACGGCCTACCAGACCGGCGCCAGTATGACGACGGTCCGCAACCCCACCTACTGGGACAAGTCCAACACCCCGCCGCTGGACGAGGTTGATTGGAAGTTCTTCCAGGACGAATCGCCGCGGATCCTGGCCCTCCAAGGCAACACCCTTCAGCTCGTCAGCCACTTCTCCCCCTCCAACGGCCAGGCGTTGTTCAGCGACTCCAACATCACGGTGATCGACGTTCCGACGAGCCAGCATCGGCAGGTGCACATGCGCACCGACATGGAGCCCTTCACAGACAAGCGGGTGCGCCAGGCAGTGGCGCTCTCTCTCAACCGGCCGCAGCTGGTGCAGGGGCTGCTGAACGGCAAGGCCCAGGTGGCCAACGACTCACCCTTCTTCAAGGTTTTCCCGTCCACCGACTCGTCGATCTCGCAGCGCACCGCGGACATGACCAAGGCGAAGTCGCTGCTGTCGGCGGCGGGCAAGTCGAGCGGGTTCGCCGTGACCCTGTCGACCTGGCGCGGCTTCGAGATCCCGGACTACGCGCAGCTCATCCAGAGCGCGGTCAAGCCGCTGGGCATCAACATCACGCTGAATATCACCGACGCCTCCACCTACTACGGGGACGCGGTGTTCGGCAAGTCGACCTGGCTGGATTCCAACATGGGCATCACGGACTACGGCCACCGGGCCGTGCCCAACGTGTTCCTCGGCGCGCCCCTGGTGAGCACCGGGGTGTGGAACTCGGCCCACTTCAAGAACGACCAGTACGACGCCCTCTTCAAGCAGTACGTGGCCGCGCTCGACCTCACCGCGCAGAAGAAGGTCTCGGGCCAGATCCAGCAGCTCCTGCTCGATGAGACGCCGATCATCTTCGCCTACAACTACGACATCCTCGGCGCCTCTCGATCCAACCTCACCGGCGTGATCATCACCGGCATCTTCCAGGTCGACCTGCGCAAGGCCGGCTTCAAGAGCTGACCTGAACGATTGGCAGAGCTGAGCTAAACGATGGCCAGGTTCCTGCTCCGGCGCATCGGCCTGGCCATCGTCACCCTGCTGCTGCTGTCGATCATGATCTTCCTGGCGGCCAACGCGCTCCCCGGCGATGTGGGCCGCCACATCCTCGGTCCGTTCGCCGACGCCCGCGCCGTCGCCGCGCTCAACCACAAGCTGGGCACCGACAGACCGCTCGTGGTCCAGTACGTCTCGTGGCTGGGTGGGGCGCTGCACGGTGACTTCGGCACCTCACTCTCGTTTCGAGAGCCGGTGGGACCCCTGCTCGGCCGCGCCCTCGTCAACTCTCTCAAGCTGGGCGCCGTCGCCTTCGTGATCGTGGTCCCGCTCGGCATCTTCGGCGGCATCGTGGCCGCCCTCAACCGGGGCAAGTTCCTCGACCGCCTCATCACCGTGGCCGGCCTCTCGGGGACGGCGATCCCGGAGTTCGCGTCCGGGATCGTGCTCATCATCCTGCTCGGCCTCACGATTCGGTTGTTCCCGCTCACGGCGACTGCGCCCGCCGGCAGCGGCCCGCTAACGGTGATCTACTACCTGATCCTGCCGGCGCTGCCGCTGGTGCTGGTGCTGTTCGGCTACATCGCGCGGATCGCCCGGGCCGGCATGATCGAGGCGCTGGACGCGGACTACACGCGCACCGCGTACCTGAAGGGGCTGCCCCGGGCCACGGTCATCCGCCGCCACGTGGTGCGCAACGCGCTGCTGCCGACGATCGCCGTCGTGGCCACGCAGGTCGGCTACCTGCTGGGAGGCCTGGTCGCGATCGAGTTCCTCTTCAACTACCAGGGGATCGGCCAGCTGCTCTTTACGGCCGCCTCGGAAAAGGACTTGCCCCTGCTTCAGGCCGGTGTCCTGGTCATCGGTGTCGTCTACCTGACGGCCACCCTGATCGCAGACGTGGCCTACTCGCTGCTCAATCCCCGCATCCGCTACGGTGGCGCTGAATGAGCACCGTCGCAGTCCCGGTCGAGGCGGCGCCCCCAGCGCCGGTCGAGGCGCGCAAGAGCGCGCGCCGGGAGCGCATCGCCGTGCTCCTCCGCTCCCCGACCTTCATCGTCGGCGCGATCCTGGTTGGGGTCTGGGTCGTGTGCGCGATCGGCTACACCCGGCTGGCGCCTCAGGATCCCTTCGCCACCAACCTCCTGGCGAAGCTGCGGCCGCCCTCGCCGCAGCACCTCTTCGGCACCGACCGGCTGGGTCGGGACGTCTTCTCGCGGGTCATCGCGGGCGCCCGCGGCATCCTGATCGTGGCGCCGGTGGCGACGCTCCTCGCCACCGTGCTGGGTACCGCCATCGGGCTGGTCACCGGCTATTTCGGCGCCCTCGTCGACGATTCTGTGATGCGGCTGGTGGACGCCATCCTGTCCGTGCCGGTGATCATCACGGCCCTGCTCGCGCTGGTGGCCCTCGGCCCCTCCACGATCACGGTGATCGTGGTCATCGCCGTCGTCTTCGCGCCGATCATCGCGCGCACCGTCCGGGCGGCGGTGCTCACCGAGCGGGACCAGGAGTACGTCCAGGCAGCCAAGCTGCGCCGCGACGGTCCGCTCTACATCATGTTCGTCGAGCTGCTGCCGAACGTGCTTCCGCCCGTGATGGTGGAGTTCACCGTGCGGCTGGGCTACGCAATCTTCACCACGGCCACCCTCTCCTTCCTGGGCTTCGGCATCCAGCCCCCGGCGCCCGACTGGGGCCTCACGATGGCGGAGAACTACGGCTTCGTCACAGGCGGCTTCTGGTGGCCGGTCCTCTTCCCCGCCATCGCCATCGCCAGCCTGGTGGTCGGGGTCAATCTGCTCTCGGACGCCGTCTCCCAGGCGCTGGAACGATGACCGAGGCCGCAGTCGCCGGGACCGCCGTCGCCACCGGGCCCGTGCTCGAGGTGGAGGACCTCTGGCTCGCCTTCCGGGTCCGCGGCTCGGACCGGCCGGCCATCCACGGCGTCTCCTTCAGCATCGCCCGCGGCGAGTCCTTCGGCCTCGTCGGCGAGTCGGGCTGCGGCAAGTCGACGGTGGCCCTGGCCGCGGTCAGATACCTGGCCCGCAATGCCAAGATCACCGCCGGCTCGGTCCGGGTCACCGGCCGCGACCTGGTCAAGATGAACGAGCCGGAGCTGCGACGGATGCGCGCGACCACCGTGCGCATGATCTACCAGAACGCGGGCGCGGCCCTGAACCCGGCGATCCGGATCGGCGCCCAGGTGGCGGAGGTTTTCCGGATCGGCGGCGCCAGCGCCTCCGAGGCGCAGGATCGGGCTCGGGGCATGCTGGAGAAGGTCCGCATCTCTGACCCGGGAGGGGTGATGCACCGCTATCCCCACCAGCTCTCGGGGGGCATGCAGCAGCGGATCGTCATCGCCATGGCGCTCGCGCCCAACCCCGAGCTCCTGATCCTGGACGAGCCGACGACGGCGCTGGACGCCACGGTCGAAGCCGAGGTGCTGGACCTGGTGACGGCGCTGCGGGCGGAGTATGGCACGACGCTCCTCTTCATCAGCCACAACCTGGGCGTGATCAGCCGCATGTGCGAGCGGGTGGGCGTGCTCTACGCGGGCCGAATGGTGGAAGAGGGGGAGACCGAGACCGTGTTCGCGGACCCGCGCCATCCCTACACCATCGGCCTGCTGCGCTGCGTGCCGCGCTGGGGCTCCCGCAAGGACGAGGGTTTGCTGGACACGATCCCAGGGCTGCCGCCGGCCGTCGGGGTGTCGACGCCGGGCTGCGTGTTCGCCGACCGTTGTCCGCTCGTCGTCGACCACTGCCGGCAGGAGCATCCGCCACTCTTCGACGTCGGCCCGGGCCACACCAGCCGCTGCTTCCGTCATGAGGAGGCCCGTCAGCTGCTGGTGGCCAAGCCGCCTGCGCTCGCGACAACGGTCAGCGCCGGGACCAACGGCAACGGCCACGCGGTCGTGAGCATCGATGGGGTCAGCAAGACGTTCCGGCAGGAGGGTCACGACGTCCAGGGCCTGGTCGACGTGACCCTGCAGATCGGGCCGGGAGAGGCGCTGGGCCTGGTCGGCGAATCGGGGAGCGGTAAGTCCACCCTGGCCAAGGTCCTGCTGGGCCTGCTCCACCCCGACACCGGCGGGGAGCTGTCGTACGAGGGCAAGAGCCTGTCCGGGAACATCGGCGGCCGCAACAGCGAGCAGGTGGGGGCGATCCAGATCGTCTTCCAGAACCCGGGCGCCTCGCTCAACCGGCGCCACGCGATCCGGCGCATCGTGGGTCGGGCGGTGACCAAGCTGACCGGGCTCACCGGCGGCCGCCGCGAGCAGCGGCTGGTCGACCTCGTGGGGTCGGTGCGGCTCGACCGATCCGTGCTCGATTCCAAGCCGGAGCAGCTCTCGGGCGGCCTGAAGCAGCGCGTGGCGATCGCGCGCGCCTTCGCCGGCGATCCCCGAGTCGTCGTCTGCGACGAGCCGACGTCCGCCCTGGACGTCTCGGTCCAGGCCGCGATCCTGAACCTCCTGGTCGACCTGCAGCGCTCCAAGGGCGTCAGCTACCTGTTCATCTCCCACGACCTCGGGGTGGTCCGCTACCTCGCAGACCGCATCGCCGTTCTCTACCTGGGCCGGCTGCTCGAGGTCGGCACCGCCGAGAAGGTGTTCAGCGGCCCCCACCACCCCTACACCGAGGCGCTGCTCTCAGCTGCTCCCATCCTGCACGAGACGAAGGCCCGCATCCGGCTGGAGGGCGAGCTGCCGAGCGCCGCCAACCCGCCGTCCGGCTGCGTCTTCCACACCCGCTGTCCACGTTTCCTGGGCGAGATCTGCGTGAACCAGGAGCCCGAGCTGGTCGAGGTCGAGCCCGGCCACATGATGCGCTGCCACATTCCGATCGAGGAGTTGCGAGTGATGCAGCACGCCGGCGCGCCCACCGTTTCCCGCTAGCTCCGAAAAGGACCCCTTCTCACAGTTGCGCATCACCGCGATCGAGACGCGCAGCTACCGGGTTCCCCTCGATCCGCCCTTCCAAGCGGCCTGGGACCCGGAACCGAGGGTCGCGCTCTCCGAGACGCTGACAATCGTCCACTCCGACGAGGGGCTCAACGGGTATGCCAGCGGCGCCCCGCTCCCCGACCGCGAGCTTTTGGACCGGCTGCTGCGCGGTCTGGACCCGCTGCGGACCGAGGTGGTGAGCGAGATCTGCGCCACAGTCGACTTCCATGGCGGCCGACCGTGGACGGCTGAGGTGGCGGTCTGGGACCTGGCCGCGCGGGCGCTGCAGGTGCCGCTCTGGCAGCTGCTCGGCGGCCGATCGGAGCGCCTCGTGGCCTACGCGTCGAGCGGTGAACGGGTCCTACCGGAGGAGAGGGTGCGCCGAGTGGTGGCGTTGCGCGAGGCCGGGGTGCGGGCGGTGAAGATCCGGTTCGATCGGGCGGACTGGCGCCGCGACCTGCAGGTGATCGAACAGGTGCGGGCCGCCGTCGGCTCCAGCGTCGAGATCATGGTCGACGCCAACCAGGGGTGGAGGATGGCCGGGGACATCCGTTCGCGTTGGGACCTGCCCACCGCCCTGGCCTGCGCCCACGAGCTGGAGCGCCTCGGCGTCTATTGGCTCGAGGAACCCCTCCCGACCGAGGACGTCGAAGGCTACTCCCGGTTGCGACGGCGAGCAGACATCCGGATCGCGGCCGGCGAGATGGTGCGCGGCCTGCACGAGGCCCGCGACCTGCTGCTCCGTGGCGGCGTGGACGTGATCCAGCCCGACGTGGTTCTGGCGGGCGGGATCGGCGGCTGCCGGCAGGTCGCGATGCTGGCCGACCTCTGCGGCCGGGCGTTCTCCCCCCACACGTGGACCAATGGCCTGGGGCTGCTGGCCAACCTCCACCTGGCGCTGGCCGTGTCCACCTGTCCCTTCGTCGAGGTCCCGTTCGACCCTCCGGCCTGGAGCCCGGCCCGGCGTGACTGGCTGCTGCCGGAGCCGGTCGCGATCGCGGCCGACGGTACGATCGCGCCGCCCGCCGGGCCCGGGCTTGGCGTGACGCCCGACCTGGAGGCGCTGGAGCGCTACCGGACGTCGTGAGCGAGGCCCCGCTCTCGGCGCGCCGGTTTGCTCTCGGGCCGGGACCGCCGACATACTTCGGCCCCGGCGAGCTGGCGCGGCTGCCCTCCTGCCTGCAGGCGGTCGGAATGAGCCGGGCCCTGGTGGTGACCGACCCCGACCTGGTCGCCGCCGGCGTGGCCGATCGCGCGTCGGAGGTTCTGTCCGGCTCGGGGCTGGAGCATCGGGTCCACGCGGAGGTGAGGCTGAACCCGGGCCGGGTCGAGATCGCTGCCGGCGCCGCGGTCCTGCGGGACTTCGGCCCGGCGGCGGTCGTCGGCCTGGGCGGCGGCACGGCCCTGGACGCGGCCAAGGCGATCGCGCTGGCCGCTGCCAATCCATCAGACGGCTTTTCGGAACCGGCCCATCGTCCCGGCCTCCCGGTCATCGCGATTCCGACCACGGCGGGGTCCGGCTCCGAGACCAACGGGTTCGCGGTGCTGGAAGAGCCCGAGACCCACCGCAAGTTCTACGTCGGCCACCCCAGCGTGTCGCCGCGGGCGGTGATCCTCGACCCGGCGCTGACAGTCGACCTGCCGGCCGGTCCCACCGCCGCCTGTGGGATCGACGCCCTCACTCACGCCGTAGAGTCGATGTCCTCAGTCCGGGTGAACCCTTACGCGCACGGTCTTGGGCTGGAGGTCGTAGGCGTCGTGGCCCGCTGGCTGGGCCGCGCCGTCGCGTGTCCCGACGATCTCGAGGCGCGGAGCCAGATGCTGCTGGCCGCGCACATGGCCGGGCTCGCCTTCGCGACCACCGGCCTCGGCCTCTGTCACGCGATCGGCCACGCCCTGAGCGCGCGCCTGGGCACTGTCCACGGCGTCGCGCTGGCGGTGGTCCTGCCCCCTGTGCTCGAGTTCAACCGGCCGGTCCGCGGCCAGATCGACGCGGCCGTAGCGGGCGCGTTCCGCACAGACACCGCGGCCGAGGGCGTCGGCCAGCTCATTCGCGAGCTGCGCCTGCCTCAGAATCTGGCGGCGATCGGCTGCCCCCCGGAGATGGTGCCCGAGCTCTGCCGCCGCGCCCTGGCTGACGAGGTTATCGCCAACACGCCACGGCTGCCGGCCCCGGCCGAGCTGGCCGAGCTGCTCCTGGCCGCTATGTGAGGCCGGCTACGCGGTCTGAGCTAGCGGGCGAAAAGTTGGTTGAACGCTGTGATCGCCTGGGGCAGCCAGGTCGGCATGGTCAGGATCGCGCTGAGCGCCAGCGCGGGCAAGATCGCGACCGCTATGACGGCCGGCCAGCTCGCCACCTCGTTCATGTGGCTGACGGGCGCCCAGCGCTGTCCGTTCCAGATCAAATAGCCGTCCACCGAGAACTGCGATGAGCTCACGTCCACGCTTCTCCGAGCAATTTGTTCCACACATGTTCCAACTGCGGCGCGCCGCTCGTGCTTCCGTCGGCAGTGGCGCAGGGTGAAAGTTTGTCAAGCGATCGGAGCTACGTCCCGTGCCAAACGCCCCTGACCCGAGCCGCGTCCAGAGGTTGATCTGCCAGCGCCCGCACGTCTCCGCCGCGTCCAGAGGTTGATCCGCCAGCGCCCGCACGTCTCGCAGCGGCACGGCACCCCTTCTGAGCGGCCCCCGGATCAGGCAGGCGACCTGACCGGGAGCCCGACCTGCTCGGCGGCTTCCCCCATACGCCGGTCGTACGTCACGAATACGCCCAGGTCGGGCCCGAGGCCCAGCGCCGTGGCCAGATGCAGCGCGTCTAGCGAGCGCAACTCGCGCGGTTCCAATACGCCCGCTCGGTCCAGTAGGGGCTCATCGATTCGCACCAGGCGCAAGGTCTCGAACAAGCGCCGGGCCGCGCCCACGTCGGCGTCCAGACCGGCGCGGCGTAGTGCGCGGATGGCTTCCGCGCGTAGCAGCGTGGCCGACGCGCGCTCCGGCCACCGGGCGAGGAAGCGAGTCAGCGCTGTGGATTCGGCCTCCCTGACAACGAGCTTGACGAAGGCCGACGTGTCGAGGTAGGCGAGCCTACCGTTCATTCGCTCGCAGCTCCGCGAGCGCGTTGGAGGCGAGGTTGGCGCCGCGAGTGCTAGACGACGGCAAGCCCAGTTCCTCCATCAGGTCCAGGAGATCACCAACGCTCTCGGTCGCGCGGCCCTCGAGGACCAGTTGGTCGAGCACGCCCGGCCTCCAGGGGACAATCCGGGCGACTGGGTGACCGTGGTCGGTCACCTCGATCACCTCGCCCGTGGCGACCTGTCTCAGGATCGCGCTGGCCCTCTGCCTGAGCTCACGGATGCCTACCCGGTTACTCATCGTGTCTACACAGTAGCACAATCGCTGATCCAAGTCGGGACCTTGACAAAACCAAAACGGGAGTCGCTACAATCTGGAAGACGCATGCAAAAGGAGGTGAATGTCATGATGAACGAGGTCAGTCTGAATACGACGGGCGCTGGCGTGAGGAGGTCCGCCCGCTGGTGGGCCCTAGGTGCCCTGAGCCTGGCCATCCTCGCCGCCGGCCTCGACGGCACGGTCCTGAGCGTGGCCCTGCCCACGCTGGCCGGCGCCCTCCACGCCACCGAGACCGACCTGCAGTGGTTCACGTCCGGCTACCTCCTGGTGCTGGCGGCGGCCATGCTGCCGGCGGGCCTGCTCGGCGATAGCTTCGGTCGCAAGAAGGTGCTGCTCGGTTCCGTGGCCCTGTTCGCGGTCGGCTCGATCGCCTGCGCCTTCGCGCCCAACGCCGGCGCCTTCGTCGCGGCCCGCATGCTGCTCGGGCTGGCCAGCGCGGGCCTCGTTGTGATGGCCCTCTCCTCCCTGACGGTGCTCTTCAACGAAGAGGAGCGGCCACGGGCCGTGGGCGTGTGGGCGGCGGCCAACTTTCTGGCGCTGCCCATCGGACCGATCCTGGGCGGCTGGCTCCTGACCCATTACTGGTGGGGCTGGGTGTTCCTGCTCAACGTGCCCGTGGCGGTCATCGGCTTCATCGCGGCGACGCTGCTGGTGCCCGAGTCCCGCGCCGACGAGCGGCCGGGGCTGGACTCGGTCGGGATCCTGGCCTCGAGCGCTGGGCTCGTGATCGTGACGTACGGGCTGATCTCGGCCGGCGAGAACGGCTGGACAGCGCGCGGCACCGTCCTCTCGATCCTGGCCGGCGTCCTGGTCCTGGCCGGCTTCGGGGTCTGGGAGTGGCGATTGACGGGGCACCCGGACGGCCGGCCGCTGATCGATTTGGGGCTCTTCCGCTCAGCCTCGTTCACTTGGGGAGTGATTCTGGCCGGGGCCGGCGTCCTGGCCATGGTCGGCGTCCTTTTCACCATGCCCCAGTTCTTCCAGGCCGTCCACGGGGTCGACGCCATGGGCTCGGGCCTGCGCCTTCTGCCGCTGATCTTCGGCCTGGTCCTGGGCGCGGTGCCCGCGGATCGCGTGGCCGGACTCATCGGCCCGAAGCTCACCGTTGCCGTGGGCTTCCTCTTCCTGGCCGCGGGGCTGGGCGTGGGGGCCACGACCACAGCCGTCTCTGGCACCTGGTTTGTCGCCGCCTGGATGGCCGGCGTCGGGTTGGGCCTGGGCCTCTCGCTGGCGACCGCCTCCTCTCGGGCCCTCGCCGAGCTGCCCGAATCCCGGAGCGGGGTCGGCGCGGCCGTGATGCAGGCCCTGCAGAAGATCGGCGCACCCTTCGGCGCCGCGATCCTGGGTAGCGCCCTGGCGACGACGTACAGGGCGCACCTCGAACTCACCGGTCTGCCGCCGGCGGCGGCCGCCGCGGTCCAGGGCAGCGTCTTTGGCGGCTTGGCCGTCGCGCGGCAGTTGCATTCGCCAGAATTGCTGGCGTCGGTGAGGATGGCATTTGTGAGCGGAATGAGCGTGGCCCTTCTCGTCTCGGCCGGGATCGCCGCCGCCGGGATGCTGCTGGCGCTGGCCTTCATGCCCGGCCGCCCGGCGCTGGCGCAGGACCGGGACGCCGCCGAGGAGTCATTCCGAGAGGAGGAACAGCTTGCCGCCGGCGGCTGAGAGAACGCAGCCCGGGTCCCCGCCCGAAGCGTTGGCGCTGGGACTGCGCGAGCGCAAGAAGGTCCGGACCCGGGCTGCCCTCCAACATCACGCACTCCTCCTCTTCCGCCAGCAGGGCTATGAAGCCACCACGATGAGCCAGATCGCGGAGGCGGCGGAGGTCTCGGAGAGCACGCTGTTCAGATACTTCGCGTCCAAGGAGGCGCTCGTCTTCGAGGACGATTTCGACGAGCCCGTGCTGCAGGCGCTCAAGAGCCAGCCCGCGGAGCTGGGCCTGATCCCGGCGATGCGGGCCGCCATGCGGGAGGTCTTCTCAACCCTTTCCACCGAGGAGCAATCGGAGCTGCGCCTGCGCGCCGAGATGGCGCTGAACCCGACCGCGGCCGAGCTTCGCGACGCGATGGCGGGGCGGCTCCTGCAGCAGCTGGCCGAGACCTCGAAGCTGCTGGCGGAACGACTCGGCCGGCCGCCCGGCGACCTCCGCGTGCGCACCCTGGCCGGCGCATTCATCGGGGCCATGATGGCGGTGACGCTGGTCCCAGTAGAGGGCGGCCCATCCGACTTCCTGGAACTGATCGACGCCGCCCTGGCTGAGCTGGAGACCGGCTTCTCCAGCTAAGAAGCCGGAGGAGACCGCGCCGCGTGAGAGCGCCGGGCGTGCTGTTGGCCGTGATACTCGTCACGGCCATCGCACTGGCGATCGGCCCCCTTGGCGCGGGGGTGGAGGCGGTCGTCGCCGGCCACCGACTGCAGCCGCAGCGGCCGGCGCCGGCGGCCGGCCCTCTGCCCTGGCTCCACGTCGCGCACCCGGCGAACGCGACGCCGTTCATCGCCGATCCCGGCGGCCGGCGCGTTGTGCTCCGCGGCGTGGTCGCCGCCGGCCTCGTCGACTACTGGAGCGGGACTGATCCCAACCAGGTCAACCCGCCGGCGCATTGGCCAGTCGATCCCGCCGCCTATGCCGGGGGCGCCTGCCCGGCGAACGACATCACGATCTGGATCCCTCCGCTCTGCCGCGCCGACCTGGCTCAGATGCACGATCTCGGCGTCCAGGTCCTCCGCCTGGCCCTCAGCTGGAGCCTGCTGGAACCTCAGCCCGGCCACTACAGCGCCGCCTACGAAGCGCGGGTGGCGCAGGTGGTCGGCTGGGCGCGCGAGGAGCACGTCTACGTCCTCCTCGACATGCACCAGAACGCATACAGCCGCTACGTCGGCCGCAGCGACCCCAGCCGCCTGCCCCTTCCACTCTCGAAGGGGGCGCCGGCAAGCCTCAACGACTATGACGGAGCGCCTGCCTGGGCCACCTTCACCGACGGGCTGCCGAGCGTGAAGCTCTTCCGCCAGAGGGAGGTCGACCCGGCGGTGTTCGAGGCGGCGACGAGCTTCTGGCTGAATCGGGCCGGCATCCAGGACCGCTACATCCACGCGGTGGCCGACCTCGCGCGCCGGTTTCAGGGCGACAGCACCGTGGTCGGCTGGAACCTCTTCAACGAGCCCTGGCCGGGTTGGGCGGCACCCCCGGTCTTCGAGGATTCGCTGCTGTTCCCGTTCTACCGGCGCGCCGTGGACGCGCTGACCGGGGTCCGGGATGGACTCCCCTGCCCCGCCGGCCTGCCCTACCCGCCCGCCTGCGGCTACCCCGACCTGGGCGTCCACGCCGACCACCAGCTCTACTTCGTCGAGCCCGGCCTGCTGCGCGAGGTCACGGACTTCCCCACCCACGCGAGCCTCCCCCTCAGCGCCTACCCGAACCTGGTGCTGAGCCTGCACGCCTACACGCACATCTACACGCTGGACGCGCTTGTGGGGGTGCCGGCCGGCAGGTCCGGCTGGCCCAGCTACGACCAGGGCTACTGGTGGGGCGACGTCGAAGCCCGCGGCCTGGGCGCCGCCCTATTCGTCAGCGAGTACGGCAACGACCCCGCCGACGACCCCACGCTGCTGGCGAACCAGGTCCGAGAGCAGAGGGCGCACCGCGTCGGCGGGACGTTCTGGGTGTGGAAGCAGAGCTGCGGCAGCGGCCCTTGGGGGCTCTACGACGGCACCGGCCCGGACGGGTCGCCCTGCGCCTACGAGCAGGCTTTGCCGGACACCGGCCCGAAGCCGCAGAACGGCCCGCTTCGCCACCAGCGGGCCGCGACCGTCCTGGGCTCGTAACCCCGCCCCCCAACCCGCCGGCAGAGGCCAGTCCGCCGGCGGAACGACGTTTGGATCCCGTCCGAAGGGTTTATGCGCCGGCGCGTGCACGTTTCATGCGAGCGCCGGCCGGCGGCTCAGACCTCAGAAGAAGTCCAGGTACTCCCGCTGCTCCCAGTCCGTCACCTCGCTCAGGAAGCGCCCGATCTCGCTCTTCTTGACGGCCAGCACGTAGTCCACTACCTCGTCGGAGAGCGCGCCGCGGAAGAAGGTGTCGCCGGCCAGGGCGTCCACCGCCTCCCAGAGTGAGGCGGGCAGCATCGGCGCCTCGACGGCGTACGGGTCGGTGGTGACGAGCTCGGGCGGCGACTTCTCGTTCGTGATGCCGTCGAGGCCCGCGGCCAGGTTCGAGGCCATGTACAGGTAAGGGTTCGCCGCGGGCTCGCCGAGGCGGTTCTCGACGTGAGAGCCCTGGTCGCCGGGGGCGCCCTGAATCCTGACCAGCGCGCCTCGATTCTCGACTGCCCACGTGACCCGGTCAGGGGCGAACGAGTAGGGCCGGTAGCGCTTGTAGCCGGTGATCGTCGGCGAGGCGAACACCGTCATCGGGACGGCGTGCTCCAAGAGGCCCGCGCAATACTGGCGGCCCAGCTCCGAGACCGGTTCCGGGCCCGAGCTGGCGAAGAGATTGCGGCCGTCGGACGCGTCGACGAGCGACTGATGCAGGTGCCAGCCGTTGGAGAAGAAGTTGGGCAGCGCCGGCCGGCACATGAAGGTGGCGTGGTAGCCGTGAGCGTGGCAGACCTGCTTGGCCGCCGAGCGGAAGAGCACCATCGCGTCCGCCGCTGCCAGCCCCGGCAGGGGGTCGAACGTGATCTCGGTCTGGCCCGGGCCCCACTCGTCCTCCAGCGATCGCAGGGGCAGCCCGACCTGCTCCAGGTTGTCACGCAGGATGGAGAGGATCCCGCTGACCTCGTTGAGGCGAGTCTCGGAAAGGAACTGGTAACCCTGCGCGACGACACTGACGTCTGGCGGAGGTGGTGGCCAGCCCGTCTGCTCGGGTCCGATGCGCGTCGACTCCCGCTTCAGGATGTAGAACTCGACCTCCAGCCCGGCCACGTACTCGTAGCCGAGCTCGTGCACCCTGGCCAGCTGCCGGCGGAGGACGTGTCGAGTCGAAAGCGGGACCGCACGGCCGTTGTTGAAGTACATGTCCGACAGCACCCAGCCGGTCTCCGAGGCCCACGGCAGCACCCGGAACGTCGTCGGGTCGGGCACCAGGACTACGTCCGGGAAGCCGGTCAGCTCGGGAATGCCGAAGCCGCCCCCGGCCACGAAGAGCGGTGTGAACACGTGGTTGCCGGAGTCCATGCTCAGCACCGCCCCGGAGAAGTCGATGCCGTTGCGAAGAGCGAGCAGGAAGTTGCGCGTGGACACGAACTTGCAGCGCACCGCGCCGTGCTGGTCCGCCCAGCCGATGCGCACCGTGCGCAGCCCGCTCTCCCTGACGGCGCGCTCCACCTGTTCGGCAGCCTCCCTCTGACGTTCGTCGAAGAGCCCGTGCTCCTCGACGAACCCCGACCTGCCCATGCCCAGGGCTGCAAGCTCGTCGGTCTCCATTCCGTTCCTCCCCAAGAGTGGTGGCCTGGCCTATTGGAAGGCGGCCGCAGGCAGCGGCGATCCCACCAGCGCGCCCTCCCTGCCGACGAGCGCCGGGCCGGCCGCGTCGATGAAGAGCAGCTTGAACAGGGCCCGGTCGTCGGAGTGAAGACCGGTCGCCGCGACCTCGGCCTCTCCGACCTGAAAGCGCCAGAGCGTGTTGTTCGCGTGCGCACCGTACACGGCGAGCGTGCCCGTCCGGTCGAGGCAGGCCAGGTTCGCGTTGCCGCCCAGAGCGTCGTGGGTCCGTCGAAAGGCAGAGATCAGGGCCGCGGCAGACAGGTCTCCGGCTGGGGCCAGCCCGGCCTCGAAGAGACGGAAGCCGACCTCGCTGTCGGCCTGGCCGGCCAGGCCCTCGAAGCGCGGCCGCAGCTGCTCGTGGCGGTGGAAGGACCCGTTGTGGCAGAATGCCAGCCGGCCGGCCGCCGCCAGGAACGGCTGGGTATCGGCCAGGCCGACGGTCAGTAGCCGGGATGGCCGCCGCAAGTGCACGAGGAAGCGTTCGGAGCGCACACGGCTCAGCTCGCGGGCGCCCTCGGGGTCGCCGCGAAGGCTGCTCGGGTGCCGATGAGCGTTGACGCGGCCGCCCTCGAGCCAGGCCACACCCCAACCGAAGCCTGCGATTCCGAGGCGCTCCAGCTCCAGGGCCCAGGGCAGGACCTCGGCGAAGGCCTGAGGGCTCGGGTAGGCGACCGCCAGCAGCTCACACACGGTCGAGGTCAGCCCCGGAATCGCGCAGCGCCCGCACCAGCTCGAGGTCGAACGGCTTCGGCTCCATCGGCGTCAGGGCCACGAACGTCTCCGTGCGCTGCACCCCGGGCACGCTCCAGATGCGATCGAACAGCACCTCCCGCAGGTGGGTGTGGTCGCGGACCCGAAGCCGCACCAAGAGGTCCATGGGGCCGGTCACGACATCCACCACCTCGACCTCCGGCAGCGCCCGGAGAGCCCCGACCACCTGGGACTGCTCCGCGCTCTGTACCGCCACGACGCCCACGTAGACGATGAGGGGGAAGCCGAGCCGGGACCAGTCCACCTCGACACGGTAGCCGCGGATGACCGCCGTGCGCTCCAGCCGGCCGATGCGGTCGGCCACGGCCGGCGCTGACATGCCCATCTCGCGGGCGATGCGGCGCTGCGAGGCGCGCCCATCGCGATGCAGCAGCTCGAGGATGGTGAGGTCGACCGGGTCCAGGATCACGACGCCCGGCGCGGGCTCGACCCGCCCATCGAACGCGGCCGATGCGTTTGCAAGGTGAACTCGGCTAGCCGGCTGGCGATCGATGACCTTACGGCGCATTGTCAGATGGACATGATAGGTCACCGAGCCTATACTCGCGTAGATCGCAGACCGAGCCGGCAGCTCTAGAAAGGAGGATCGGACCATGATCACCGGCGAAGTCGCCGCTACCGGGGAGCAGACTCTCCGCACCGGCAGCCTCCGCACGATCGACGCCATCGCCATGGCCATCGCTGTGCTCTCGCCGGCCATGGCCATGGCCTACAACACGAGCGGCTCAGCCGCCTTCTCCGGCACCTCGACGCCGCTGGCCTTCCTGATCGGGGGCATCGCCTGTCTCTCGCTGGCTGTCGTCGTGGTCGGCTTCACCCGGCGCATGGCCGCGGCCGGCTACGCGTACACGTACTCCAGCCGCGCTCTGGGCCAGAACGTCGGCTTCCTGACCGGCTGGATGTACGCCTTCGGCTTCTTCTTCTTTGTGCCCATGACGATGTCCGGCGTGGGCGGGTTCACCGCCACCCTGATCCAGAACGAGATCTGGAAGGGCGCCCCGTCCTGGATCTGGTTCCCCATCTTCCTGGTCGGCATGGCGGTGCTGGTGGGGCTTGCGATCTACGACGTCAAGCTCAGCACCCGCACCCTCCTGGTGGTGGCCGCGGTGACGATCGCGATCGTGGTCGTGGTCGACCTGGTCGTCACGGTCAAGGGCGGCAAGTCCGGCCACACGCTCCAGCCGTTCACCTTCAACCACACACTCCAGGGCGGCTTCAGCGGCATCTTCTACGGCCTGATCTTCGGCGTCACGTCGTTCATCGGCTTCGAGACTGCGGCCGTGCTCGGGGAGGAGACCAAGAACCCCCGGCGCGCCATCCCGCTTTCAGTGATCGTGGCGGTGCTGTTCGCGATCGTCTTCTACGTCTGGACCACGTACGTGATCGCCATCGGCGTCGGCGTCAGCGATGCCGGCTCCAAGGCCTGGGCCGGCGACCCCGCCGTGCTGGCCACGGTGGCCGGGACCTTCGCCGGCCACGCCTTCGCGGTGCTCATCGACATCGCGGCCATCCTGTCGGCGTTCATCGTCTGCACGGCTTGCGCCACGGCCGCCACCCGGACCATGTTCGCCATGGGTCGCGAGGGCGTCCTGCCGGCGTGGTTCGGACGCACCCACCCGACCCGCAAGACGCCGGCCAACGCGATCCTGTTCGTCGCCGCTGCGGCCACGGTCCTGGCCGCGGTGGTGGGCTTCTTCTGGAGCTACGGCCAGGGGCCGTACACCAACTACTTCCTCTTTGCCTCGATCGGCACGATCGCCGTGACGCTCGTCTACGTGGTGCTGTGCGCGGGCGGGGTGTCTTACTTCCGCCGGCTGCGGCAGGGCTACAACCCGCTGGTCCATCTCGTGGTGCCGCTGGTCGGGCTGGTCATCTTCGCGCTGGCCATCTACGGCTCGATCTACTCGGGGGCGATCCCCGACTGGCCCTACCGGATCGTGCCCTACGCCAACCTGGCCTGGCTCCTGGCCGGGGTGGGCGTCCTCTACTACCTGCGCGGCAACCGCCCCGAGAAGGTGGCTCGGATCGGCTCCATCCTGGGTGAGGAGGGCGGCGAGGAGGCGGCCGCCGTCCTGGACAAGCACGTTCCATCCACCGCGACTTGAGAGGCGGGCCCAGCTCTGGTTGAAGGTCGTCCGCTCCTGATCGACGACCACGCCCACCCGTTCGCATTGGAGCCGGGACCGCTCGACCTCTCGACGGTGAGCCTGGACGTGGGCCGGGATCCGGCCGCCGGTCGCCGGCGGCAGGAGCTGGGTCCTTGGCGCCTGAGCCAGGAGCTGATGGCGCAGCGGCTGGCGGCCAGGTTTGGCTGCGACCCGGAGGAGGTGCCGCTGGCGCGGGCTGAGGCGGCGGCCGACTGGCCGGCGTATGTGGCCGCGCTCTTTCGCGAAGCCGGTTTGCAGGGCCTCGTCTTCGACCCCGGCTGGATGCCCGGCGCGGACAGCAGCCTCGACGACTACGCCCGATTGGCCGCCTGCCGGGTCTGGCCATTGCTTCGCATCGATCCTCTGCTCGACCGTCTGATCGGCGAGGGCGCCGGCACCGAGGCGATCGCGACCCAGGTCCTGGACGCGATGCAGGCGGCCGCCGCGAAGGGCTGGGTCGGCTTCAAGACCATCGCGGCTTACCGGACGGGCCTCCGTATCGACCCGGAGGCGACCGCCGCCGGGGCCGACCGGGAGCTCTTGGGGCAGCACGCGGCCGGTCTGCCGGTCCGCAGGCGTGGGCACCTCTGCCGCTCCCATGTCCTGCGTCGCGCCCTGGGGGTCGCGGCCGACCTCAGGCGCCCCATGCAGATCCACACCGGCTTCGGCGACTCCGAGATCCGGCTCCAAGAGGCCCACCCGCTGCTGCTGGACGCCGTCCTGCGCACACCGGAGGGCGAGGCCGCGTCCATCGTGCTCATCCACGGCTCCTACCCCTGGCACGAGGAGCTGGCCTACCTGGCCGCCACCCGGCCCAACGTCTGGGCGGACCTCTCGCTCTTCAACATCTTCGCGCCGGCGCTGGTCGGCGAGCGCATGCTGCGGGTCTTGGAGCTGGCGCCCGCCGCCCGCGTCCTCCTCGGCACAGACGGCCACGGGCAACCCGAGACGCACTGGTTCGGGG
>JALYZG010000083.1 GCA_030948965.1 Candidatus Dormiibacterota bacterium
GCCGGCGGGCGGCGTCATCCGCGTCGATTCAGCCGGCCTCGTCCATGAGTTCGCCAGCGTCCCCGAGGTCGATTCCCTTCACGGCATAGCCTTCGACACAGAGGGCGCCTTCGGCCACCGGCTGCTCGTAGCCGGTCCCCACGCCAACCGGACCACGGTGGCCGCCATCGACTGTGACGGCACGGTCACTGTGATCACGCGGCAGGCTCCGGTCGTCGAGGGCGGGATCGCGGTCGCGCCGGCCGGTTTTGGTGCCTTCGCCGGGACCGTGATCGCTCCTGACGAGCTATCCGGCGCCATCTACGCCATCTCGGCCGATGGCAGCTCCCGGCTCCTGGCTCACCCTGGCCTGGCCGCGGGCGGCGACATCGGGGTGGAGGGGGTCGGCTTCGTGCCCTCGACAGCCATCGCCGGCGTGACCGTCTACTTCGCGGACCGCGGCACGCCCGGCAACCCGCACGCCGGGACCGACCGCCTACTGGCGCTTGCTGGCGGCGCTCTCGGCCGCGCCGGGGCGCGACCCGCCGACATGCTGGTGGCGACCGAGGGTGGGGCCGGGATGGTGGGCGTCCGCTGCGCCGCCTCCTGCAGTTGGTACCCGGTGATCGCCGACAACCCGGTTTCACACGGGGAAGGGCATGTGCTGGTTCTCGCCTCAGCCCCAGGGCCCGAGTTCGCGCCGGCTCCGGCAGCGGTCCGCTCCTCATCGTCGCCCGCGCCCCTCGGCCTCATAGCGGGAATCGGAGGCGCCGCCGGGGCGCTGGTCGTCCTCCTGTCCGGGCTCGTAGCCTTCAGCGTGCGGGCGCGCCGCCGGGGACCGCGCTAGGACCCGGTCGATTTCGGCCCTCCGCGGATCGTTGCACAAGGTGAGGGCGGACGACCCGTGCCGCCCGTACACCCCGAAGGGAGGGACACAGCGATGGCCAAGTTCGTGCTGATGTACACCGGCGGCACAATGCCCGAGTCGGAGGCGGAGCGGGCCCAGGTCATGAGCGCCTGGGGAGCGTGGTTCGGCGGCCTTGGAACCGCGGTCGCGGACGGCGGCAACCCGTTCACCCCCACGGCCAAGCGGATCGCCACCGACGGCCAGGTGAGCGACGGTGCCGTGGGCACACCCGCGACCGGCTACTCGATCCTCGAGGCGGAATCGCAGGACGCGGCTGTGAAGATGGCTCAGGCCTGCCCGGTTCTGCAGGGTGGCTCGGAGATCACCGTCTACGAGATCGCGCCAGTCATGTAGCCGGCGGTAGCGGATCGGTCGGCGGCGCCCAGCGAGCGGTGAGGCGGCGGGTTCGATCCGCCGCGTCAGCCAGAGCCATCGGGCCGCCGCCACCGGCCGCGACCGCATACCCAAGGAGATAGGCGGTGAGCGGCGCAGCCGGCCGGTCGACGCTGTGCGCCGTCTCGCGGGCGATGTCGAGCAGCAACCGCACGTCGACACGATCCTCCACTCCCAGCTCCGCCGCCAGCGCGTCGACCCAGTCGTCCAACCTTCCCAATCTCCCCTCCTTTGCTGCTCAGACTGCCACGTCGGGCGCGGGCAAGCGTGATGTGGGCTCCGCTAGAGTCAACCTCATCTCTTCTCGTCAGGCGGAATGGAGCGGCATCGCGGGCCGGCGCGTCCTACTCACAGGAGCGACGAGAGGTATCGGCCTGGCGGCCGCGAAGGAGCTCGCCCGGCGGGGCGCGAAGCTGGCCCTGGTGGCTCGGAGCGAGGCCCGCGGCGCTGAGGCCGGGCGCCTGGTCGGGGAGTCGGCCCCGGGCACGCAGGTGGATGTCCTCCTGGCCGACCTCGCCTCCCTCGACTCGGTGCGCCGGCTGGCGGCCCAGGTCGCGGAACGCTATCCGCGCCTCGACGCCCTGGCCAACAACGCGGGTGCGATCTACAGCACGCGGCAGGTGAGCGCGGACGGATTCGAGCTGACCTGGGCTGTCAATCATCTGGCTCTCTTCCTGCTCACGAATCTCCTCCTGGACCGCCTCCGGGCGAGCGCCCCGGCGCGAATCGTGACCACCTCCTCCGGCGCCCACATGAGCGCCCAGATCCCGTTCGACGATGTGGCTGCCGAGCGCTCGTACCCTCTCAGAGGGATGCGCCGCTACGGCGAGACCAAGCTGGCGAACATCCTTTTCACGCGCGAGCTCGCCCACCGCCTCGAAGACACCGGAGTCGACGCGTACTGCTTCCACCCGGGCTTAGTGACCACTGGTTTCAACCGCAACAACGGCGGCCTCATGCGCCTCGGCATGACCCTGATCCGGCCGTTCGAGCGCTCGCCGGAGAAGGGGGCCGAGACGCTGGTCTGGCTGCTCGACGCCCGCGACGTGGGCGCAGCGCCTGGCACATACTTCGCCGATCGGAGGCCAGGGCGGGCCTCCGCCGCGGCCCAGGACGACGAGGCGGCCCGCCGCCTCTGGGATCTGAGCGTAGAGCAGACTGCCGTGGCGGCTCGCCCCAGCAGCTAGCCCGGCCCGCGTCAGTCCGGGCGCCGGGCCCGGGGCTGTATCGTCGGCTCCCGCATGGCGCCGGTGGCGGTCGTTCTCGGGGTGCAGCAACCGATGATGGCGATCAGTCCAGCTCGGCCACACAAGTGAGATGTCAACCGAAGCAGCTCAGCCCAACTCGTAGTCCAGCTCAAACGTGTGCCGGCCGTCGGCGTCCGCGTCGATGCGGCCTTCGCCGCTGATCCCCACCAGATCGCCCGTGCCCGAGCCGGGTGAGATCACCCAACGGGCCCAGCGCTCGTCGCCCTCGCTGGTCGCGACATGGAGAACGCCGAAGCCGCCGACGCGGCCGTGGACGCTGCCGGTGATGCGCTCAAGCGCCACGTAGCCGTCGCCGCCCTCGCCCCTGGCGGCCAGCATCTCCACGCTGCCGTGGCCCTCGATGTCGCCGTGGAACGTCTTTTCGATGCGCATGGCGCCGTGGCTCACGCCGCCCTCTTCGAAGTGGGCCGGTTTCTGATCGAAAGAGTCCAGGTTGAAGGTGGCAACTGCTCGCATCACTCGTTTCCTCATATGCCTGACGTGCGAACGCTCAACTCCCGGATTCTGCCGGTAGGCGGCGGTTGTCGTACCGGCGGAACGCGGGCAGAGCCAGGGCGCAGGCGAGACAGCCGACGACGCAGAGCACGCCTCCTGACACCGCCGAGAAGCGGACGCCGGTGATCGCGGCCACGGCGCCGGACTCAAAATCGCCCAGGAGCGGACCGCTGCTGTAGCTGACCAGCTCGATCGAGGCCAGCCGCCCACGCAGGCGATCGGGCACGCTGCGGTTCCAGATCGCCATCCGGAAGATGCCGCTGACAGCGTCGCCGGCGTGGGCCAGGGCCAAGAAGAGCATCGCCGCCGGCAGGGAGCGGGCCAGGCCGAATAGGGTCACGAAAAGCCCGAACGCGACCGCGCCGGCCAGAACGCCCAAGCCCTGGCGATGCACGCGTGAGGTCCAGCCGCTGGAAAGGAATGTGAGCCAGCCGCCGACGGCGCCGGCCGAGGTCATGAGGCCCAGGGCGCCGGCCCCGCCGAAGCCGGCGGCGATGGCCGGCAGCAGGGCGGTGGGAATGCCGAAGATCATGGCCGCCAGGTCGACCAGATAGGTGCCCAGCAGGTCCTTGCGGCCGAAGGCATAGGCAAGGCCCTCGCCGATCCGGCGCACGCTGACACGCTCGTCCAGCAGAGCCGGGGGCATGGCCCGCATCAGAGGCAAGAGGAGCAGCGAGCACAGGAACGAGCCGACGTCCACGATGTAGGCCCAGGGCAGCCCGAAGAACGCGATCACCGCCCCGGCGAGTGCCGGGCCGGCGACCATCCCGAGGCCCTGGCCGGCCGCCGTAACGGCGCCCGCGGCCACCACCTCGTCCCGGTCCACAAGCCGGGGCAGCATCGCGTCCACAGAGGGCCGCTGCAGAGCGTAGAGCCCGGCCTGGACGGCCCCGATCGCGAAGACGGCCCAGAGAGCCGCTCGCGCTTGGAACGCGTTCAGGGCCAAAAGCGCTGCGAGGATTGTGAAACCAATCTCGGTCAGCAGCACCATGCGTCGCCGATCGCGAGCGTCGGCCAGGGCGCCGCCGATGAAAGCAAAGAGAAGTAGCGGCCCGACCTGGGCGAGTCCGAAGAGACCGTTGGCGAAGGCCGAGTGCGTGAGCTGAAAGATCTGGAAAGGCATTGCCAGTGCGGTGAACTGCGTCCCCAGGAGGGTGACGGTGCGGCCGCCGACCAAGAGCGCGAAGTCCCGGTGGCGGAGGGGCCGAAGGTCGAGAGTCAGGCCTCTGAGCAGCCGCTGCACACGTCGAGGATGACCGCTGCCGGCGGTGGACGTCAGGCGGCCATGGGTCGGTTGGTTGCGATGGCCCAGCCTACGTTGTCAGATGTTGCTCCTTGTATTCTGTCGCGTGATTTAGATGGTTTTCAGAGTTCAGAGGGCGGCTCTGCGGCGTGGCGCGGCAGCGGCTAACGGTATGGCCGATGGCATCAGAGTCGCGGCTGCGACCCTCGCCGGCGAGGGCGTGCTGTATGGCGCAGCCTTTGGGCGGCTTCCAGAAGGGCTGGCGGCTGAATCCGAGTACCAGAGCAAGCTGAATGCCGCCATCGACAGCCTCAGCCGGTTGCAGGCCGCAATCGAAGAGATCGGCACCAACCTCACTGCGACGGCCGCCACTTATGGTGCCGCCGAGCTGGACAGTACCGTCGGATGAACCCAGGTACTCAGGGACTGACAGCGGCTGCGGCCGCCGATCTCGCCCCACTGATGGGAGAGATCGAGGGGTCCTCAGCCGGGTGCGCAACCGGGGTGGCGCCGCGCGGCTGGCAGGGGATCCCGCCACGTTGGACTCGGCGGCGCAGACTTGGCGCACGCTCGCAGCGGCTCTGGAAGCGGGCGAACGCGAACTGGATCAGGAGGCAGCCAAGCTGCTGAGCAGCTGCGAGGGCGAGGCCAGTAATGCCTTTCAGGCTCACTCGAGCAAGACCGCCGACCCGCAGCTTGCTGCGCCAACGCAGGCCTGAGCATCTGCAGCCAGCTATCGGTCAGGGATACAAGCCGCGGTCACGGGTCGCGGCCGCCACCCGCGACACCGCCTGGCAGTAGGCGGCCATCCTCATCGGCAACTTCTTCTCGCCACTGACCTTCAGCACTTCGCGGAACGCGCGCTGCATGATCGCGGTCAGCTTCCCGTTGACCTCGTGCTCCGACCAGAAGAAGGACTGCAGGTCCTGGACCCACTCGAAGTAGCTCACCGTGACGCCGCCGGCGTTGGCCAGGATGTCCGGCACGAGGAAGACACCACGGCGGTTGAAGATGTCGTCCGCCTCCGGCGTGGTGGGGCCATTGGCGCCCTCGATGATGATCGACGCCTTCACCGCCGCCGCGTTGCGCGAGGTCAGCTGGTTGCCGATGGCCGCCGGCACCAGCACATCGCAGTCGGCCGTGAGCGGCCCCCCGCTGCCGATCTCCTCCGCCTCGGGGAAGTCCCGGAGGGAACCGTGCTCGCGGCGGTAGTCGCTCAGCTTGCGCACCTGCAGGCCGGCCGCGCCATAGAGGCCGCCGTACTCGTCGGAGACCGCGACGATCGTGCAGCCGGCCTCCTCCAGGAGCCGGGCGGAGACGCTGCCGACGTTGCCGAAGCCCTGCACCGCGACCCGGGTCTGGTGCGGCTTTCGGCCCAGGTGCTCGAGCGCGGCGAGCGTGCAGATCGTGACGCCCCTGCCGGTGGCGTCGATCCGGCCTAGCGAGCCCCCGACCTCGACCGGCTTGCCCGTCACCGCGGCAGTGACGGAGTAGCCCGCGTGCATCGACAGCGTGTCCATGATCCAGGCCATCACCTGGCCGTCGGTATTGACATCTGGGGCCGGAATGTCCTTGTCGGGACCGATCAGGATCGAGATCTCGGTGGCAAACCGCCGGGTCATGTGCTCCAGCTCCCGCCGAGAGAGGCGGCGGGGATCGACGATGATCCCGCCCTTCGCCCCGCCGTACGGGATGTTGACGATGGCGCACTTCCACGTCATCCACATGGCCAGCGCCTTGACCTCGTCGAGGGAAACGTCAGGATGGTACCGAATCCCGCCCTTGGCCGGGCCGCGATGGATGTTGTGCTGCACGCGGTAGCCGGTGTAGACCTCGACCCGGCCGTCGTCCATCTCCACCGGGAAGTTGCAGGTGAACTCCCGCTGCACCTCGCGCAGGATCTCGCGCAGCTCTGGCTCGAGGTGGATGAGGTCGGCGGCGGTGTCGAACTGGCTCTGGGCGGTGCGCCACTCGTCCGCCTCCACCAACTGGGCTGTGGCGGCGCTCATCAGAGCAGCACCGCCGACCGCGGGTACTCGGCGTCCGGGTCACAGATGACGTTGACGCAAGCCGGCACGCCCGCGGCGAAGGCCCTCCCCAGCGCCGGTCCGATCTGTTCCGGCCGGTCGATCATCTCGCCGTGGCCGCCCAGCGCTTCCACGACGAGATCGTAGCGGGTGCGGGGCCGGAGGTCCGAGAGCAGCGACGTGCCGAGGAGGCGCTGCATGGGGTGCTTCTCCAGGGCCCAGATACCGTTGTTGCCGACGACGCACACCACCGGTACACGATGTCGCACGAGCGTGTCGAATTCCAGGGCCGAGAAGCCGAACGCGCCGTCGCCGCTGAGGAGAACGACCTGTCGGTCGGGGAAGGCGAGCTTGGCTGCGAGCGCATAGCCCGGACCCGAGCCGAGGCAGCCGAAGGGGCCGCCGTCCACCCAGAGGCCCGGCCGGTCCCGATGCACCAGGCGACCCGCGAAGGAGACGAAGTCGCCGCCGTCGCCGACGATGATCGCGTCGCGATCACACCAACGCTCCACCTCCGCCACGGCGCGGGCGGGGTGAACAGGGGAGCTGTCGATGGCGGCCAGGGTCTCGTCGCGCGTGGCGGCCGCGGCCCCCTCCGTCGCCACGTGCTCCAGCCACTCGCGGCGAGGGGGCACGTCACGGGCGGCCTCGGCCAGCTCACTCAGAGCGGAGCGCAGGTCGCCCAACATCGAGGCGGCCGCCGCTCGGTGCTGGCGGAAGCCGTCCACGTCGACGTACACCAGCTTGGCGTCCTCCGCCACCACCGGCGATCGGCCGAAGTTGAGCCGGAAGTCGAGCGGCGCGCCGACCAGGAGGACCAGGTCGGCGCCGGCCAGGGCCGCAGTCCGGGCGCGCGAGGCGAACAGCGGATGCGAAGGCGCCAGCACGCCGCGGGCCATGCCGTTCGCCACGACCGGTATCGAAGCTGCCTCCGCCAGGCGGCGGAGCTCGTCTTCCGCGTGCGCCCACCAGACCGTCGTGCCGGCGACGAGGAGAGGCCGCCGTGCCTCCAGCAGTAGCCCGACGACCTGCGCGACTGCGTCTGGATCGGGGGGCGAGCCCGGGTCCCGCACCAGGTGCTCCGTCGACTCGGGCGGCTCCTCCGCCTGCAGGAAGACGTCCACCGGGACGTCCAGGAAGGCCGGGCCCGTGCGCCGGCTGAGCGTCGCCCGAATCGCCGCCGCGGTCATGGCGTACGCATCCTCGGCCGCCTCGATGGTCTGCGCCGACTTGCAGAGCGAGGCCACGACCGGCAGGTGGTCCATCTCCTGCAGCGAGCCCAGGCCCCAGCTGGCGGCCGGCGCGCGGCCGCCGACGAAAAGCACGGGGCTGTCGTTCTGGCGGGCGGCGGCCAGGGCCGACAGGGCGTTGGTGACGCCCGGGCCGGCGGTCACGGCGGCCACGCC
>JALYZG010000089.1 GCA_030948965.1 Candidatus Dormiibacterota bacterium
CCGCACGTCGAGCAGCTCCAGGGTGCCTCCGGGCACAAGCGCGCGCGCCACCGCCACCGAGTGGTAGCCATAACTATAGCTAGGGACGGCCTACGATTCGCTCGAATGGCAGGCAGGCGCCCGGTGCCAGCGGCGCTCGCGACCGCCGCTGCTTGCCTGTTCGCGGCTGTCGTCACGTACCTTCTCGTTCTCGCGCCGATCACGGACGTGTTCGACGATCCGATCCATCACCAACCAGTGACCGCGGCCGGAAAAGCCGTGATGGCCCGCGTCGGTCCCGTTCAGGCGATCTCACTGGTGGCAGTCGTCCTGCTCCTGGCGATCTCGCTGATCCTACCGGCCAGCTCTCGCCGGCGCGTCCATGCGGTGATGGCTGCTGTCCTCGGCTTGGCTGCGTTCATCCTCACACTGGAGGTCCTGATGGTGCTCGGCTGGGCCGTCACCCTGTGGCCAGCCTCGGACGCAACCGCAGCCGAGCTCGGCGCCTCCCGCCAGGTCATGTTGTGGCCGGTCGGCTGGCACGTCCAGATCGTCACCGGCGCGCTACTCCTGGCGGCGGAGTGGATGACTACGGTCTCCGCGCTGAGGAGGTGGGTCTCCAAGAGCTGCCGGTAGTTATCCGGCACGTTGTAGCTTGGGGGTTGAGGAGGATCGAACCAGATTGAACTGTGAGGATGTGGGCGGCGCCTTCTTCGCCGGTCTGGCCCGAAATTGAACCGGCCTCACACGTGCCTGGTTAGCTATAGCTAGGGCCGACCTCAAGCAGCCGCTCGCCCGGGCGCGGCACCAGGATCTCCGCGAGCCTCGCGCGGCTGATGCCCGGACGGGGCGCCTCCGTGATCCAATGCGGCCCGTAAGGGCAATCCTGCCGGTGGCGGCGCCACCACACCACCACACTCGCGACCGCTGCCGCAGCGCCACCCAAGACTGTCTTGCCTCTGGGAACCATTCCGCTGACCGTACCGACAAGGCGTAGCCAAATTAGCTGGCATCCGATGATTCTGCTTCGCGCGGCCGAAAGGGGAACCTCCAGCGGGCACTGATCGGCCTTGGCTGGCCATCCTCGCCCACCTCGAAGAACTCCAGTCCCGTAAGACCCGCCGGATGAAATGCCCGGTGAAGCGAGGCTAACCGCTACGTCGTTCGGACTACCCCCCGTCAGGGGCGCCGTCAACGTGGAAGCCTTCCAGGAACGTCCAGGCGGGACGGTCCCCCTCGGAGCAGGCTCAGATCGCAGGCCGATGGTGCCAGTTTGGCCAAACTACGAAGCCTTACCCCGCCGTGCAGCGACTTCAGCTTTGAGATCGTCAAGCTGCTGCTCCACCGCGGACGAGAGCGTCCCCATTTTCAACGCGTTGTCGAGGGAGACCCGTTTCCAACGCCGCTGCTAGAAGGGCACCGGCTGGAGGCATGACATCGCCTCTGCCCCAAGCGGAGATCGTCCGGTTCGCGTAGAGCCGCCCCACTAGGGGTTGGATCCTCTGCCCAAGCACGGCTACGCGCCACCCGCCTCAGCCGAGGTTGGCACCGTCGGCGCCCCACATGCACGTGGCCACCGGTCCGCGAGCTGGTGCGGGCGCCACTCTCCTGAAGGACATGGCAGACGCGCTCCAGCTGGGCCCAGGTCTCCGGCGTGTCCCTCAAGACTGGGCTCACCAACTCCCCGCTCACGGTGGCGTCGTGCTCCACCGACCACACCCCCGGCTGACGGGCGCCAGAATGGTAGCCCTGCTGCACAGGTCGGGAGGCCAGCCCTACGTCGTGCAATCGGCGAGCCACCTCGTTCGGGCTAGCCCCGTCGACCAGCATCTCAGGAGGGTTCCCGGCCGGCGCACCGGGAGGGAAGGTCAGATTGCCCGGAGCATCCGAGGTCACCCGATTCACGCGCCGCCACTGCCACCGGCCGCCAGTCGGCGTGGTCCATCGCCAGGACCACGCCGCCCAGCGCCTCGAGCTCCGTTGCTCGGTCGTAGTCCTCGGCATCCTGGGCCGCGCGGGTGACGGCGTTCAGCGCTCCGTAGCGGGCGAGGTCGCCACCCAGCACCAAGTGGTGCAGCACCGGCCCTGCTCGCGCTCGCTCAGCGGGAGGCGGTGGCCAAGCTCCTGGACACCGTGGCTGGGATCATGTATCGGCTCGGATTCGGCGCTCAGGCGCAGGCGCTGCACAACCGCCCGGAATCGGGTCTCGTCCACCGCCGCCCGCACGACGTCGGCCACCTTCGCGAAATAAGCGGCGACGTCGAGGCCCAGCGTCCGGTCGCTGAACAGCTCTGCGGCGCTATCCGAATCGATGTGCTTGCCCACGTGATAACCGCGGAAGGACTTGCCGGTGATCATGCCGTTACTGCAGACGAGGCGGTAGATCATCGGCGACACGCTCAAGGCGCCAAGCCCGATCTCGCTGTTGGAGATCACGACGCCGGCCTGAACGGCGTCTCCTACCGTGACCTCGCCCTCCGCTCGCGGTGCCACCGCCTTGATGTAGAGGCGACTGTGTGTGATCTCGGTTGAGGGGAACTCCACGCCGGGGATCGCGCCCAGCACCGGCAGGATGGCCTCGGCAAGGTCCTCGTGGTCGAGGCGCCGGTAGCGGTTGGACAAGAACGCCCGCGCCTGGCCGTCGAGCGTGCGCGCCATGCGCGTCGCCAACTCGGCGCGGAAGAGCCGGTTGACGTTCTCGTCGAGCAGCGAGGGGTGGTCGCGGCGCAGCCGCTCGCAGTAGGCGCGCGGGATGCTGAGGTGCTCGGCCACCTGGGCGTGGGCCAGGCTCCGCAGCCCGAACTCCGCCTGGCCGTTGACGTGCAGCTCGAAGCCGTTGAGCAGCGTCAGCTCCCGGGTGTCGGCCAGGAGTCGCGCATGCCCTCCGCCTGCCGCCGGATCTCCGCCGCCAGCTCGGCGAGCGAGCGCCGGGCCTTTATGACCGCGTCTCCCGTCGCAGCCGAAGCGCCAACCGCGTCCGGTGCCAGCAATCCTGGCCGACGTCCGCCGCGCGGCAATCGGAGACCGGCTGCCCGTCGATCACCTGGACCCGGTAACCGTTGCCTCCGCGACCGATGACGCGGGAGC
>JALYZG010000141.1 GCA_030948965.1 Candidatus Dormiibacterota bacterium
GCTCGCCAGCATCGAGCCCACCTGCCCGGCCGGGGGCCGGTAGACGATCGCGAGCGTGACCTCGGTGCGCTCCCCGCGGGGCCGGAAGCTCCACCCGCCCTGCTGATCGATGAGGCCAGACTCCGAATGCCAGGCCAGAGCGTGGGGCCGCTCCCACGTGTCCATGACCAAGCGGTTGCCGATGGGAAAGCCCAGCGCCCTCATCTCGACGTCGAAGCGGGCGCCCGCGCCCCGGGTCTTGAAGCCGACGGGCTCCCAGCGCGTGACCCCCTCCAGAACGCTGGGCGCATGGCGATAGTCGGAGACCCAGTCGAAGGCCTGCTCCGGCGTGCAGTCGACGACGGCCCGGGCGCTGAATCGACGTTCGGCCACGCCTCATGATGAGGCAATGCCGGCACCCCCACCCGTCGCGACCCGGGATCGGGTGGCCGCGGCCCAAAATCCCGGCCGCGACCCACTCCGCGACCTCTACTTCCCCGCCCTCCCCTCGCTCACGCTGGGCCTCGTCAGCGTCCGCGACGGCAGGTGCAACGTGGGACCGCTAACCCTCCTCCGGTTTGCCGAGCCGCAATGGGACGGCGACTCCTGGTCCTGGCCCATCGTGGGCGGCCTGCTCGCCTGGCCGCCGGGCGGCCGCCTCCGCGTGGGATATCGAAGCGGGCAGCTGTTCAGCGCCGTGGAGGACTACTGGCCGTCCCTGCCCCGGCCGGTGTACGCGCTCACCCAGCTGCCCGTCCATCACCTTCTCTCGCGCCTGATCCTGCTCACGCAGCGGGGAAGGCTGCCGCCCGTCGGGGTGCCGGCGGGGCCTGCGGGGCGGCTGGCGGCCGCGGGCCTGGACGCCGCCGTCTGCGGATTGCTGGCGACGCGCCTGCGCCGCCACCGGCTCCGGGGCCTGGCGCTGATCACGGTCGCCTACCATCTCGGCTCCTGGAGCTGGGCCGGGCGGACGCTCGGCGGCCAAGTCCTGGGCCTGCGCGTCGTGGCGCTGGACGGCAGCCGTCCCAGCCTGGGCCAGGCCGTGCTGCGCCTCAGCGTGCTGCCGCTCGCCGCTTGGCGCCGCCGCGCCCTCCACGACGAGGTGGCGCGCACCGACGTGGTCGAGGCGGCGTATCGCGGCGCCGGCCGCGGCTAGGAGCCTAGAGTCGGGGCATGAGCGAGCCCCGGCCCATCAGCCGCTTTCCCATCCCCGACCTCGCCGACCTGCCCGCGGACCTCCGGGATCGCATCGAGCAGGTGGCAGAGAAGACCGGCTTTGTGCCCAACGTCTTCGTGGCGCTGGCCTGGCGCCCGGCCGAGCTCCGCGCCTTCCTCGCCTACCAGGACGCGGTCATGGAGTCCGACAGCGGCCTGACCAAGGCCGAGCGCGAGCTGATCGTGGTGGCCACCAGCGCTGCCAACGACTGCCTCTACTGCGTCGTGGCCCACGGCGCCGTGGCCCGCATCCGGACGCACGACCCGCTGATCGCCGACCAGGTTGCGGTGGATTACCGCAAGGCGGACCTCAGCCCGCGGCAACGGGCGATGCTGGACTTCGCCGTCAAGCTCGCCCAGTGCCCCGCCGAGGTGGCGGAGTCCGATCTCGAGAGCCTGCGCGGCCATGGCTTCAGCGAAAACGACATCTGGGACATAGGCGCCGTGACGGCGCTGTTCGCCCTCTCCAACCGGCTCGCCCACCTGGCCGCCATGCGACCCAACCCCGAGTTCTACCTGATGGGTCGCGTCCCCAGATCGGCCCCAGCCGAAGCGCACCAGCCGGCGTAACGCGTGCCTGCCGAGCGTAATGCGCCGTCCCTCAACTGGACCCATGCGTGCGAACTCCCCTCGGAGGCGTTCGGAGGCGGCTGTTGGCAGGCCGTCTACGAGCACCGGGTCAACGCCGACAACTTCACCAGCGATGCGCGGCGGCCGTTCGACGACAGCCTGGGCCGGTTCTGCGGGCGGAGGCGATCGACATGACCAGCCTTGCCCGTGTCGAGCGCATCTGGGCCAGGTGGATCGCGGCCGGCCGGCGAGATTGCGAGGTGGCGGTTGAGAGCGAGCGCGACGCCGTGCCCGCCGGTCGCTCACCGGGCAGCCGGTGGCTCACCGGGCAGCCGGTGGCTCACCCAGCTTGCGCCGGGATGAGGGCGATGGCGTCGATCGAGATGAGCAGCCCGCGTGGGAGCTTGACGTTGGCCGGTGCCGAGCGCGCCGGTGGCGGGGCGGGCATGTGCCTCGCATAGATCTCATTCACCGTCGCGAAATCATCGACCTCCGCGTAGAAGATCGTGGTCTTCACGAGGTCGGCCATCGACGCGCCGGCCGCCTCGAGGATACCCGCGAGGTTCGTGAGCGCCTGTTCGGTCTGCGCCCCGATTCCGTCGGGTATGGCGCCCGTGGCGGGATCGATTCCGGCGGTTCCTGAGCAGAACACGAAACCGCCCGCGATGATCGCCTGACTGTAGGGACCCAATGCAGCCGGGGCCCGTTCACTCGTTACGGCTTGCCGAGTCATTGTGGTGTCCTCTCCTGCTCACCCGACGCCCGAGCTCATCAGCGTCGCAGCATCTCGCGCACGCGGTTACATTGTGCTCCACCAATTGTCGCAACCGGTCCGGGTGTCGATGCGCCGGCCGGTTCGGGCCGCCGACTCGTAGGTACCCGTCTTCGAACAGATCCCTGTGTGTCCACATAGTCGAACGAGAGCTCATCTCCGAGCCGACCGTCGCCGACCTTGGTGTCGGACGTGCCGATGGACGCGGCGGCCAGGCGGAGGCGCCACTCCAGACTCAAGCATCTCAGCCACGCGTGCGGTCAGTGAGTACGGCCCGTCGGCCAAGGGCCAGCCGGCACGACGTCGAGCTCGACCTGCCGCCGGCGATCATCTGCCGGCGGTCAGAGCTTTCAGCTCGTCTAGCGACTCGCGGATGAGCTGCGGCAAATCTCGCTGGTTGCTCTCGTTGACCCAGCGTTCGACCGCGACTCTGAAGACAGCGATTCCCGCCTCGGCGGTCAGCGTCGCTCCCGGGCCTGTGGCGCCGCGCCGGCGCAATGCGTCGGCGAGAGCTGACGCGAGTGACGCGAGCTTGATCAGCTCGCGCTCTCGCAACTCAGAGTTCGCAGCGATGACGGTCTGGCGCTGCCGGGCGCTTTCGCGGCGCTCCTGGAGCAGGGCGCCGGCGGCTTCGAGGGCGGCGGCGACCGCGTCTATCGGCGCGGCGGAATCAGGCGCGCTGACTACGGCGCTCACGAGGAGCTCCTGCAGTGTGCCCGCGCCCCAGAACAGAACCTCACGCTTGTCGGCGAAGTACCGGAAGAACGTCCGCTCCGTCAATCCTGCGCGCGCGGCGATCTCCGTAACGGTGGTGTTCTCGAACCCGCGCTCGCCGTAGAGAGCGAGGGCCGCCCGCTCGAGCCTGCCGCGGCCGTCCGGCTCCCAACGCGCCATTGGTAGTCAGGGACGCGGTGCCGGCACGGCGGACCCGTCTCCCCATTCCCCTTTCAAACCGTGCTTGCGGGTCTCCCGCACACGGTTTACCGATGGTCTTCTGGTCATGGTTACGCTGCCTCCGGATATCGGATGGTGCCGCGAAGTCGATACGACCCGTGTCCCTCGAACCAGGCACGCGTCCAGGTCTCAGACCCGCCTACCCGCAAGTCCTTCTCATGCCGTTTGCGCATGAATCCCCGCAGCCGGCGCACTACGTAGTCATCGAGCCGGACAAACCTGCGGGCGGCGTTCCCGGTACAGAAGGAGTTCCCCGCCGCGCAGGTCGGGTTCAGCTCCGAGATCACCGCTCGGATGTCCGTCCCACAGCGGTTGCGGTAAGTCCCCGAATCTTCCCGCGTACCCGCTTCATGCTTCGGGCCGACGGCCAGCGAGGGAGGTAGTAGCGGCGAACGCCGCGCTCCAGCAGCCGACCTGAGACCCGCCCTGCGGCGTCCCGGTCACCGTCTCCCGGACCATGCTGCGGACCCCGCTCTTGCTTCCTCCACGGAGGCTCTTGACGCCCCGCTCAGCCTGAAGGCCCTCGCCTACTACCGGGGGCTCGGGCGCTTACCTGCGTGGGAATCTCACCCACTGGCCTGACCCGACTTACCAGGACGCAACATGCCCCAATCGTAGTAGCTGATGGCAGCCGCTGACATCCGTGCTAAAGTGATGGCAGGAACTGACATAGACCCCGTCCTCTACGCCGAGGCGGTCGACCAACTGGAGGTCTTTCTCATGCGTGTTTTCGTCACCGGCGCGTCCGGCTGGATCGGCTCCGGCGTCGTTCCCGAGCTCACCGGCGCGGGCCATCAGGTCATCGGACTGGCTCGCTCGGACGCCTCGGCCACTGCCCTCAAGGCCGCCGGGGCAGAGGTGCATCGCGGCACTCTCGACGACCTCGACAGCCTGCGCAGTGCAGCTGCTGCGTCAGATGGCGTGATCCACCTCGCGTTCAAGCACGACATCGCTTTCTCAGGGGGCTTCCAGGACGCTGCTGACGCGGATCGCCGCACCGTCCAGACATTCGGCGAGGCGCTAGTGGATTCTGGTCGACCGTTCGTCATCGCGTCCGGGACCCTCGGGCTCGCACCGGGGCGTGTGGCGACCGAACGGGACGGGCATGGTCCCGCCTCAGATACGATGCATCTGGCCGGCGGTCCGGAGACTCGGCTGGGCACCGCGCAGATCACGCTCTCGCTCGCTTCCCGCGGCGTTCGCTCGTCGGTTGTGCGACTAACCCCGACGGTGCACGGCGAAGGAGATCACGGCTTCATGGCAGTCTTGGTCGGCATCGCCCGCGACAAGCGCGTCTCCGGCTACATCGGCGACGGGTCCAACCGCTGGCCTGCCGTGCACCGCCTCGATGCTGCGCACCTCTTCCGCCTGGCGCTGGAGAAGGCGCCGGCGGGATCGACACTGCACGGGGTCGCGGACGAGGGCGTGCCGATCCGCGACATCGCCGAGGTGATCGGACGGCATCTCGACCTCCCCGTCGTCGCCATCCCTCCCGAGGACGCAGCCGAGCACTTTGCGTGGCTGGCCGGCTTCCTCGCGGCAGACAGCCCGGCCTCCAGCGCGCTAACCCGCGAGCTGGTGGGATGGCAGCCCACGCATCCCGGGCTCATCGACGATCTCGACCAAGGCCACTACTTCCACAAGCCATCCGCGTGATCACGTTGACCCCTCCCGTCCTGGTTCTTTCCCCGTCCACCGGACCGCCCCAAACGACGGCGTCGACGGGCGGTGCGAGGCACACGGGGCGGCACCGAATTCGGCGATCTGGCCGCAGCACGAGCCGTGGTGAGGTCGAGGTCCCACCGCAGCCAGTTCACCCGCGCCTTCTGACACTGGTGCGGTCAGCACGGCATTCCTAATCCAAAGTCATCACGGCATCGTCAGGCCCGACCCGTGGCTTCCTCCACCCACCGTGTCGCGGTCGAGTGGAGGTGGTCATAGGCATCCCAGATCGAGCGAGCCCATCGGTCCACCGCAGCCGGAATTGAGCCCTGGTCATCGACCAGGTCGCTGACGGTGAGGCGGCCCCGATTCGACGGGATCGGCGGCTTTTTGAGTGGAATCTGGCCATTCAGCCAGGTTTGAAGTGCCTTCAGCCCGTTCTCTCCGCCGTCGAACTCCAGCGCCCAGCACAGCCCGGTCAGATGGGCGGCCAGGGACTTAGCGGAGACGCAGTACCTGTCCGGGTGCTGCAGGCAGTAGCAGTCCACAGCCAAACGACGGACCGTGTAGGCGAGCCCGCCGCTCGTGGTGAGGCGCACGGAGAGCCGGTCGAACATCGCCTGGCAACCCTCGGCCCCGCCCGCGACGACGACGCCGCAGCCCGGACACGCACCCATCCCAAGGGAGATGTTGACTCTAACGAGGTGCTTAATGGGAAGCCGCGGGGCTCGGTCGGACGGTTAAGGCGTGTCGGCGCTCGCCTGGCGTCAAAAAGCCTCCGTGGAGTGTAGGTGTCAACGGACAACAGAATCTCCCCACCAGCGGACACCAACCCTCCGGGCGGTGCAGGTCAAGTCCGAGGCTTGACCCCCTTCCCGGCGGTGGCCTCGGCGAGTCGCCGCGAGCCGCCTTCGGTCAGAACCATGTGGGCATGTGGAGGGATCGGTCGACGGCGGCGGTAGCCAGGCTCTGGGGCATGATGGTGTCGAAGCCGGGCACGTCACGCCGCATCGGCGCCTGCTGTCTGGCCATCAGCCGCAGCCCCTGAACCTTGCCGAGCGCGTGCCGGCCCAAGTCCGCCTTGACAGGAGGGGCCACTGAGTGTCGACTTGGAAGCGCCATGCCGGAGGACATCGCCGCCGATCGCCTGGCCCTCCTACGCCTGATAGACGGGTACCGGGTGACGCAGGTCCTGGTCACCTCTGTCGAGCTGGGCATTCCCGATCTCCTCGCGGCGGGTCCGCGCCCATGCCCCGAGCTGGCCAGGGAAGCCGGCGCCGAGGCGGATCCTCTGTACCGCCTCCTCCGGGCGCTGGTCGCGCTCGGCGTCCTGGAGGAAGGCGGGGACGGGGTGTTCGGTCTCACCAACATGGGTCGCGGCCTGGCCTCCGACGCTCACCTCTCTCTTCGCGACTGGGCCGGGTGGGAGGGTCGTGACCAGCAGCAGGCGACCTGGCGAAAGCTCCGCGACAGCGTGCGCACCGGGCGCCCGGTCTTCGACATCGTCCACGGCACTGACATCTGGAGCTGGCTGTCCGCCCGGCCGGACGCGGAGGCGATGTTCGGCCGGGCAATGAGCTCGTTCTCGGCGGTTGCGGCAGAGGCGGTGGTCGCGGCCTTCGACTTCAGCCCCTTCGAGCGGGTCGTCGATATCGGAGGCTCGCGGGGCTCGCTGCTGGCCGCTGTCCTGGCCCGCAGCTTGCGCGCGCGAGGCGTCCTCTTCGACCGGCCGAAGGTGGTGCCGGCGGCCCGAGAGGCGCTGGCTGCAGCGGGCCTGGGCGCGCGGTGCGAGGTGGTCGAGGGCGACTTCTTCGAATCAGTGCCGGCCGGTGGTGACGCCTACGTCCTGAAGTCCGTGCTCCACGACTGGAGCGACGAGGACTCGCTTCGCATCCTCCGCATCTGCGTCAGGGACATGGCGCCGGGCGCCGTCCTCCTGGTCATCGAGCGGGTGCTGGGGCCGCCCACCGAGGGGGCGAACGCCGAGCTCTCCGATCTCAACATGCTCGTCATGACGGGCGGCGGTCGGGAGCGGACCCGCCAGGACTGGGAGCAGCTGCTGGGCGCCGCCGGCCTGACCGTGGACCGCGTGGTGGCCACGCGCAGTGCCTACAGCGTGATAGAAGCCAGGGTCGGCGTGGGCGCGTGACGGTCAGGGCGTGGCCGGTGCCAGGGCGAGGGCCCGCCGCGCGCCCGGCATTGCCAGGTCCAAAGCGACTCGGGACTTGGGACCGATTGCCGCGTGGTGGAGAGTCATCAATCATGTCCCGCGACCACACGTCGTCACGTCTTTGAGATATATGAGGGTGCGGGAGCGCCTGGTAGAGATGAGTCGGCCTGACACCGTTCCGTGCGAGCCGCGCCGACCGCGCTGCTGATCGTGCGGCGACGTCGTCGCCCATTCGCGATTGCAAGCCCTAGCGCTCCGCTCTGGCAGCACAGCTCTGGGCGGAACAGGAACCCCGAGCTCTACCTCATGGGCCGGACGCCGCGGATTCCCGCGCCAGCGGCAGGCTGAGGGCGAACCGGTTGCCGCCGGCGCCCTGCCCGCCGGCCTCGAGCTCCAGGCCGCCGCGCATCAGCTCGGCCAGCTTGCGCCCGATGTAGAGGCCGAGCCCCGTGCCGGGGACCGGCGGCCGGCCCCGCCTCTCGAGGCGCGTGAAGCGCTCGAAGATCCGGTCCCGGTCCGCCTCGGGAATTGCCGGCCCGCAGTCCTGGACGGTCACCCGGGCCTTTTCCGGCCCGGCCTCGACCCGGACCACCGGGCGGCAACCGCCTGAGGTCGAGAAGGCGGCCGCGTTCGTGAGCAGGTGGTGGAGGATCGTGGCCACGGCCCGCGGATCGGCGATCGCGACCACCGGCGCCGGCGGGGCTTCGACCTCGGCCGCGTCGCCCGCCGACTTGACGGCGCGGGCGGCGGCCGCCGCGAGGTCGACCGGCTCCCGGGTCATGATCGCGCGTCCAGTCTCCAGCCGGCCGGCCTCCAGTAGGTTGTCGACCAGCCGGCCGAGCTCGTCCGACTTCGCGCGGAGCACGTCGAGGGGCGCTGCCCACGACGCCGGCATCTCGCCCAGCGTGCCGTCGCGGAACATCGAGACGTAGCCACGCACCACGGAGAGCGGGGTTCGGAGCTCGTGCGCCGCCAGGCTGAGGAAGTCCGACTTCACTCGCCCGGCGCCTTCCACCTCCTGGAAGAGGAGGGCGTTGCGCAGCGCCAGCGCCGCCGGCGCCGCCAGCGCCTGCATCGTGGCCAGGTCTTCGGGACCGAAGCCGCGGCCGCCCTGGCGCGCCAGCCCCAGCACGGCCACCAGCCGGTCTCCGGCCCAGAGCGGCTGCAGGGCGAGGTGGCTGTCGCCGCCGGACCCGACGGCCGCCAGCACCTGGGCCGGCATGACCGCAACCGCGGCCGGCGTCGCTACCGCGGGCGTGCGTCCGGCCAGGAGGTCGCTCAGCTGGGGGCTGTCCCGGAGCCGGATGCGGTTCCCCACCGGCGGCCCATCGGGGCCTGGGCCGAAAGCGGCGGCGACGACGACGTCCTGCTCCATCTCGCCCTCGACGCGGAGCAGGACGCAGCGATCGGCCTGGAGGGCGGTGACCGCGAGGCGCACGAGCCGGCCCGCGACCACCTCCACGTCGAGAGAGAGCGAGAGCTCGAGGGCCGCGTCCACCGCCAGGCGCAGGCGGGCGGTGGCGTGACCCGCCGCCTCCCGGTAGGACGCGCGCTCGAGGGCGAGGGCCACCAGCTGGCCGTAGAGGTCGATCACGGCCCGCTCCTCGGCGGTGAACGGCACCGGTTCCCGGCGCATGACGCAGAGTGCGCCGAGCAGTGTCCGGCCGTCCGCCAGCGGCCCGCGGGCCAGCATCGGGTGGAGGCGCATCGTGGAGAAGCCCGAGCCGCGAAAGGCTGGCGGGTCGGCGCCCTCGCGATCCATGCGCGTGCTCTCCACGGGCAGTCGTGCAGCCAGGGCCCGGCCGGCCAGGCTGCCGGCCAGAGGGTAGCGACGGCCGACGAGGAGACGGACGAAGTCGCCCGATCCGGCGAGGCAGTCGAAGCTGGCGGGATCCTCCGCCGGGACGACGAGGATGAGGCACTCGGTGCCGGGCACCAGGCGCCGCCCCTGCTCGGCCAGCCGGCGTCCGAGCTGCGACCGGGCGCCAACCCCCGCGAAGTCCAGCCCGGTCGTCTCCAGCGTCGGGCGCAGTGTGGCGCCCAGACGCTCGTCCGGGTCGACGCTCGGGCTCGGCCGGGCATCCGGCTGATCCGGGCTGCCCAGCCACGGGGCCATGTCCTTGATGACGAGCACCGTGCCCTCCGGGCGGCCGTCGGGGCCGGGCAGCGGCGTGGAGACGACGACCGCCTCCAACCCGCCGCCGTCCTGGCGACCCAGGCGGAGGCGGCGCTCGGCGCGGATGGGCACGACCGGGCCGAGTCCGGACCATGCGGGCAGAGCCTCGCCGACCGCCTGGTCCGAGGCCAAGCCCAAGCTGCGCTCAGCCCCGGCGGACCACAGGAGAACGCGCTCATCCAAGTCGACGGCGACCACCGCGTCGCCGAGCGAGTCGAGGATGTCGGCCGCGTTCATTTCCCAGCCGCCAGCGGCAGCCGGAAGCCAAAGCGGCTGCCCGCCTTCGCGCTGCTCAGTTCGAGGTCGACGCGGCCCCCGTGACGCGCCGCGAGCTGGCGGCTGATGTAGAGGCCGAGGCCTGTGCCCGCGGGGGCGCCGGCGCCCTCGCCGCGCACGAAGCGCTGGAAGATGCGCTCGCGCGCCTCGGGCGGAACCCCGGGGCCGTGGTCGATCACCTCCACGACCGCCCAGTCGTTCTCGCTGCGCACGATCACCCTCACCTCTGGCGGGTGCCCGGGACGCCGGTAGCTGAGCGCGTTGTTGATCAGGTTGTCGAGCACACGGCCGACGTGATCCGGGTCGGCCCTGACCGGCACGGGCGCCGCGCTCGGCTCCAAGCCCATGGCGCCGCCGACCATCTCCAGCCGGACCTCGGCGCGGCGCACGGCCGCCGCCGCCGCGGCTCGGAGATCGAGCCGGCTGACGCGAGCCGGGAGGCGCCCACTCTCGATCTGGGAGGCGAGGAGCAAGTCGTCGACCAGGACTCCGAGCTCGTCAGCCTTTCCCGCCAGTAGTGTCAATGGGCGCCGCCAGGCGTCCTCCACCGGCCCGAAGGAGCCGTCCCGGAGCATCGAGATGTGGCCCGCGATGGCGGTGAGGGGCGTGCGCAGCTCGTGCGCCGCCATGTTCAGGAAGTCGCTGCGCGACGCGCTCACCGTCTGGGCCAGCGCGAAGAGCCGAGCGTTGCGGAGCGCCAGCTCCGCCAGGGAGCCGAGCAGCTGCAGGGTGGGCTCGTCCTCGGCCCCGAACGGCGGCTCGTCCCGCCGGCTGAGCAAGAGCAGCGAGTAGGTCTCGCCCCCGAGCGAGAGTGGCACCGTGATTGAATGCCTGACGGACGCCAGGTCGGCAGCGATCGGCCCGCCCAGGCCGGGGTTCTCGAAGCGCGTGTGGCGCCGCGGCCGGCCGTCGCGCATCGCCGCCAGCGCCACCTCCTCGCCCCCGGCCCGGATGGCCGTCATCGGCAGTCTCAGTCCGACCGGGGTAGGGTGGCCGCGCGCACCCCAGGAGGCGACGACCACGGCTTCGGAGCCCTCGGGCCGCACGAGCACGGCCCGATCGGCCGCCACCGCCCCCGCCGCCCGGCGCAGGAGGCGGTCGGCCACGTCGTCGGGCTCGAGCGAGCGCGTGAGCTCGGTCGCCGCGTCCGCTCCGAGCTGGAGCCGGCGGGCGGTCTCGGCTTCGCGCTGGCGGAGTTGGGTACGCAGCAGGGCAGCCCCGAGCAGGCGCGCGAACTCGCCCATCAGCCGCCTTTCGATGGGTCGGAAGTAGGCCCGGTCCGCGCGGTAGAAGCCGAGCACGCCGAGGCAGCCTCCCGCCTCGCCGCCCGCGTCGTCGAGAAGTGGCACCAGCCGCACCGAGGTCATGCCCACCGCGCCCCCCGCCGCGGCCTCCCCGAGTCCGTCCAGTCGCGTCGTCTCCAGCGGCCGGCGCCGGTTCACAGCGACTTCCACCAGGCTGCCTCGGAAGGGGAGGTCGCGCCCGACCAAGGACCCCGCCCACGGCCCGGCGCCGGCCGCGACACGCACATCGAGCCCTTCGCCCGGAGGGGCGAAGAGGAGGCATTCCGCGTTGGGTACCAGGCGGCGCGCCTCCCCCACAGCCAGGCTGCCCACGGTGGCAGGGTCGTCCACCGCGGCGAGGTCACCGCCCGCCAGCTCCACGAGCGTCCGGACCAGCGCGCCCAGGGTGCGGTGCCACCGCCGCCGCGACTCGGCTCCGGTCTTCGGGTCCATCCAGCTGTCCAGCCGGCGCATCAGGCCAGCCGTGCCGAGCAGTGCGCCCTCCCGGTCCCGGATCCGGGTCAGCGTGATCGCCACGCGATCCCCATCGGCGGCCCGAATGACCCCGTCCACCCGCTCGGTGCCGCCGAGGGTGACCATGTCCAGGCCCTCGGCCGCCTCGGAGTCGGGCACGAAGCCGACGATGTCCGCCCCCAGCATGCGCTCTCGGCTGTGACCTAGCACCCTGGCCACCGGCTCGGTGACATGCCCCACCCGACCCTCGGTGTCGACGACTATCAGCTGGTCGAGCGCGGCCAGGACGCGTTCGGCCACGCCCGGCCGCGGCCCAAGCTGCATGATCTGTCCTATGCCCGCAGTCTCGCGCAACGGAGTCAACATCGTCATCTTCGGCGCGAGTGGCGACCTCGCCCGCCGCAAGGTGCTGCCTGCTCTGCGGGGCCTCAGCCTGGACACGACAGCGCTGCGGATCATCGGCAGCGGGCGCAGCCGTCTCTCCGACGAGGACTTCGCCGCCACCGTGGCCGCCGCCAGCGGCAGTGAGGCCCTCGCCGCCGACTCGCGCTGGGTGCGGCTCGAGTACGACCAGCCGGATACATACGAGGCGCTGCGCGCGGCGCTGGACGGCGACCGCCGGCCGTCGGTCTTCTATCTCGCCACGCCGCCGTCGGCCTTCCCCGCGATCCTGACCGGCATCGCCCGGGCGGGCCTTTCGGGGCTGGGTGGCGCCGACCGGATCGTGGTCGAAAAACCCCTGGGCCAGGACGCCGCCTCGGCCCGCTCGCTGAACCGTCAGCTCGCCGAGCTCTTCGACGAGTCGCGCATTTTCCGCATCGACCACTACCTGGCCAAGGACACGGTCCAGAACGTGCTCGCCTTCCGCTTCAGCAATTCGCTCTTCGAGCCGGTCTGGAACCGGACGATGATCGAATCGATCCAGATCACGGCCGCCGAGGAGCTGGACATCGGCCGCCGCGCCGGCTACTACGACAACATGGGCGCGGTCCGGGACATGGTCCAGAACCACGTCCTCCAGCTGCTCGCCCTGGTAGCCATGGAGCCGCCGGCCACGTTCGACCCGGCCGACATCCGGATCGCCAAAGAAGCGCTGCTGCGCGCCGTGCAGCCGCTCGACCCGGTGACGGCGGTCCGCGGCCAGTACGATGGCTATCTGGACGCTGACGGCGTGGGACCCGACTCCCGCCGGGAGACCTATGTGGCGGCGCAGGTGATGATCGAGAACTGGCGCTGGGAGGGCGTGCCCATCTTCGTCCGCACGGGCAAGGCCCTGCGCCGGCGCCTGAGTGAGGCCGTGATCCGCTTCCGCGATTCACCCCGCCTCAGCGTCGCCGGACGGCGGCGCCGTGGCATCCCCACGCTGGTGGTCCTCCGCTTCCAGCCCGACGAGAGCATCCTGCTGCGGATCGGGGCCAAGCGCCCCGGCTCCCGGTTCGAGGTCGTGCCCGCGGGCATGAAGCTGGAGTACGCGAGCCTCAGCCGGGAGGAGCTGCCCGAGGCCTACGAGGTGGTGCTGCGCGAGATCCTGGCCGGCGGCCGCTCCGTCTTCCCGGGCCCGCGGGAGATCGAGAGATCTTGGGACATCGTCGACCCGCTGATCCAGGCCTGGGACTCCGAGGGGCATCCCGAGCCGTACGCTCCTGGGTCCTGGGGCCCCGGGGCGGCGGACGAGCTGGTGGCGGTCGGCGGTGGCGGGCGCTGGCTGGTCTCGGGCGACGAGCCGGGGACGCGGTGAGGTTCACGCCCCGCGCATCGGCTGAGCGCGGCGAGCCTGTCGACCCGGCCCACTTCACCGGTGCGGCGACGTCGGTGCCGCTGCACCGGACCGAGGCGGCGCACCCGGTCAGCGTCAGCCTCGTCCGCTTCCCGGCCGGGGTCCGCAACCACTGGCACCGGCACGGCGGCGGCCAGCTGCTGCACGCCGTCGAGGGCCAGGGCTGGGTGCAGTCCCGGGGTGCCGAGCCGAGGCGGCTGCGGCCTGGGGACAGCGTCTCCACTGCGCCCGGTGAGGAGCACTGGCACGGCGCGGGTCCAGGCGAGGCGTTCGCTCACGTCGCGGTCACGATCGGCGAAGTCGAGTTCCTGGAGCCTTCGCCCCAGCCACCGCCGGCCTGAGGCGCCGCGACTCGACGACAGGCCGTCCGAGAGTGGGCGGTGTACGGTCACAGGAGCCACGGGTAAATGAGCCGGCGCACACTTCTCGCCCTCGCCGCCATCGGACTCGCCGCGCTGACCGCGGTCTGGTTTGCCGTGCGCGCCCCCTCCGGTCCCGGCGCGGCGCCCCTGCCTCAGGTCGTGCTGACCGCCACCGCCTCCGGGTCGGGCACGTGGACCCGCTACCTGGTCAATGTCAAGAACGTCGCCGACGGGACCTTTAGCGGAGATGTGCTGCTGGTGGACCTCGAGCCGAACCCCGGCGGTGTCGGACCGGCGCTCCCGGACCTGGTCGCCCAGCGGGGGGCGCGCGTGGCGCCGCAAGTCGCCGGCCAATCGGTGTACCGGGTGCACGTCGAAGTGGCCAGCCGGCATCGGCAGACGGTCGCCATCCTCGCCCCCGAGCACTTTGGGATCGTCGAGGCGGTGCAGTCCGGCCTGCTTCTGGCCGGGGCGCCGGTGACGCTGCAGCCCAACCTGCCGGTGGCGGTGGTCAGTGACGTGGAGACGGCGGCGGCGCAGATCGCCGGCCTCCACTTCGATCGCTATCAGCCGCCGGTGGCGGCGTTTTCCGCGGCATCGAGTCTGCCCGAGTCGGCCGTGCTGCTGGCCGGGTACTCCATCGTAGTGATCGACGAGTTCGATACCGCCCGCCTCAGCGCGCTCCAGGTCCAGGCGCTGCGCGACTTCGTCCGCTTTGGCGGCACCCTCGTGCTGGCCGGAGGCAGCGACTGGCGCCGGACGCTGTCGCCGCTGCCCGACGACCTCCTGCCCCTGCGCCCCACCGATACCGTGACCGCTTCGCTCTTGCCAGTCGCGGGCTTGGCCGGCGTGGGCGCGGCCGACCTCGTGGCTCCGTTGGCGACGGGTCCGGTCGGCTCGGCAGCCCGGGTCCTCGTCCAGGGACCCGCCGCCTCACCTCTAATGACAGCTGCCGCCCACGGCTACGGGCAGGTCGTGGAGTTGGCTTACGACCCCGCCGAGGCTCCGGTGGCTGGCTCGCCGTACTCCGGGCTGGGCTGGACCCAGGGCATCGCGCGTGGCATCCAGGGCGTCGTCACCAACGGGCCGTCGGCGGATTGGCTGCTCGGTCCGGACCTGGCCGTGACCGGGCTGCTGCCCGCGGCCGACGAGCCCCCGGTGCCCTGGCCGCCGCTGTCGATCAGTGTCCTCCTGCTCTACGTCCTGGCCGTCGGTCCCGGCGCTTACTGGTGGGCCCGGCACCGCGGCCGCCCCGCCCTCTTCTGGGCGCTGGTGCCAATCTTCGCACTCGCCGGGACGGGCGTCTTCTACGCCGCGGGGCAACTGCTCCAGGGCTCTCTCCAGGTGCGCCAGCTGCAGGTAATGAAGGTCGGCCCCGACAGGTCGGCCACCGTGCTCGAGTACGACCGAGTGCTGTTCCTGCGCCGCGGCAACCACCTCATCAGCCTCGCTCCGGGCTCCGTCGCGGCGCCCTTGACCCTGGCCACGTACCGCGTCACCGGCTCCACCTGCGAGCGCTGCGTCAGCCAGCTCCAGGGCCTGCCGTCGGGGGCGGAGTCGGTGCTGCCCGGCGCGACCCCGGTCGTCGAGGAGTCGGGGGTGGTCTACGGCAGCGTCCGCGTGGTGGCGAGCGCCTCCATCGGCAATGCCCAGCCCGGGGTCACGGCCCATCTCCAGGTGCGGGGCGGCCGCATTCAGGGCACCATCGAGAACCCCGGCCCGACCCCGGTCGCCGACCTTGCCGTCTTCGCCTTCGACGGCCAATCGATACTCTCAGCCCAGCTTGTCCGGGAGCTGGGGCCGGGAAGGACAGCGAAGGTCGATTCGCCGCTGCAGCCCGGGATCCAGGGCGGCGATGCCCTCGTATCAGCGGTCGGCACCGAAGCGGTCGCCGGCGGGCAGCCCGTGTTGGTCGGCCTCACGCCGCCGCGGCCCAGCGCGGTCCGCGTCGACGGTGTGGCGCCTCCCGGCCTGGCGGCGGCCGTATTCCAGCAGAGCGTGACCCTGCAGGCCGGCGACGCGACCGCCCGCGGGTTCCTGCGCCAGGCCCTGGCCAGCACCGTGGGCGATGTCAGCAGCGGCTTCACCGACGTCTACGACCTCGAGGTTCCGGCTTCAGTCGCCATTCCGATGCTCTGGGTGGACCCGTCGCGGGTGGGCCGTGGCCAGGTCGAGGTCTTCGACTGGAGCCTGGGCCGGTTCGCCGCCCCGCAGACGGTCAGGGGGGCGCCCGACGGGGCCACTGCGGTGGCGCTGCCGCTGGCCCCGAGCCAGGTCGGGGGCGGCTTGGTGCGCATCCGCGTCCACGACCCGCGCGTGCAGTGGAGCTCCGCGTTCTGGGTGGGCGGCCCCTGAGCTCGCGTTGAGCCCGGGCGCATCCACGTTTGGACGGCGCTCTCGCCCGGCTCTCGCCTGTTGGGGCTGCCGAACCGGTTCCGGCGAGACCAGGCAAGCCCACCAGCGAAGACTTAGTCGAGGCGCAGCGCGAAGAGCGGCTCTGACCTGTTTTCTCGGATCCTGCTGAAGCTCGGCCTCGACCGTCTCGCTACCGACGGCTGAGCGCGAAGGTAACGACCCCGCACAGTAGGTCCGCGAAAGCGGCGTGGACCGCGGCTGGCAGCCCGTCCACAGCCATCGCCGGCCGGCCCGCGGCGCTGTCGGTGGCGCCGGCCGAGGTCACCGCCGTCAGCACTGCTCGGTCCTCCGCCGCATCCGGCATCAGGTCCGGCAGGCGGCAGCGCGCGGCCAGCGCGGCCACGATGCCGTAAGCGCCCCAGTTGGAGCAGGCGGCGACGACGGGGACATCGGAGCCCACCGTGCACGCGATCAGCGCCCCCTGCGGCAGCACCCGGGCCGTCGTAGCGGCGAGATCGCCGAGCCCGAGCTCGTTGCCCAGGTCGCCGACGCCGACGGTCAATAGCCCCCGCCGCTGCCCGCCGGCGAAGAGGATCGCGGCCGGGGCGGACTGCGCATCCACGTCCTTGCCCGTCGCCGTGCGATGGCGCGCGTCACGCCCGGGACCTACCTTCTCGACCGCGATCACCGCAGTTGCGTCCCGTAGGAGGCGCTCGGCCACGACCTCCGCCGCCGCCGCCTCGAGCGGGAAAGCGGACGCCGTCACCGTCTCTGGGACCCGCAGGGCCAGGAGCGCCGCCCGCACCGGTCCCAGACCCGCGGCCTCGGTCAGGACCACGACGCGGGCGGGCGTAGCCTGGGCGACCGCCCGAGCCAGGACGGCGGCACCCGGCGGCCCGTCGGTCTCGCCGCTGGGCATGAGCTCGGGGTCCACGACACCGGTCGCGATCAGAACCGTCCCGCCCGCGGCCGCGGCCGCCAGCAGTCGGGTGGCAGCCGTCCAGGCCAGCGCTCCACCGACGCGTTCCCGGGCCGCCCGCCACAGCGGCTCGATGACCCCGTCCCGGTAGCCATCGGGCCGGAACTCGACCGCCAGGAGGTGGTCGATCGCCTCGGGCAGTCCGCGCATGCCCCGTGGACACTAGCAGGCGCGCTCGGCTGCCGAAGACGCAAACTGCGAGAGGTGAGCGCACCTGGATTCTTCACTCCTCCGCAGGCCGTCAACGAGCCGGTCAAGTCATACGCGCCGGGCACCGCCGAACGGGCGTCGCTGCAGACGAGGCTGAAGGAGATGGCGGCGCACGAGATCGAGATGCCGCTCGTGATCGGCGGCCGCGATGTGACCACCGAGCGCACCTTTGCGGCCAGAATGCCGCACCGGACCGAGCACCGCCTGGGCGCGGTGCACTGGGGCGACGGGCCGGCCATCGACTCCGCCATCCGCGCGGCCGCCGGCGCGTGGCCGGACTGGTCACGGCTGCCCTGGCAGGAACGGGCGTCGGTCTTTCTGCGCGCGGCCGACCTGCTCGCCTCATCCTGGCGCGACACGATCAACGCGGCCACCATGCTGGGCCAGTCGAAGACCGCGTACCAAGCTGAGATCGACGCCGTCTGCGAGCTCTGCGACTTCTTTCGCTTCAACGTCGAGTACGCCGCCCGCATCTACGCCGAGCAGCCGGATTCCGCGCCCGGGGTCTGGAACCGGCTCGAGTACCGGCCGCTGGAGGGGTTCGTGCTCGCCGTCACGCCCTTCAACTTCACCTCCATCGCCGGCAACCTGCCAACATCGGCGGCGCTGATGGGCAACACGGTGGTCTGGAAGCCGTCCGAGTCCGCAGCCTACTCAGCCCACTACCTGATGCGCCTCCTGGAGGCGGCCGGCCTGCCGGACGGCGTGATCAACCTTGTCCACGGCCCGGGTGCGGAGCTGGTCCCGGCGGCGGTAGCGCACCCCGACCTGGCCGGCATCCATTTCACCGGCTCGACCGCCGTCTTCCGCGGCATCTGGAGCCAGGTCGGTGAGAACATCGCCGCCTACCGCAACTACCCGCGGCTGGTGGGCGAGACGGGAGGCAAGGACTTCATCGTCGCCCACCCGTCAGCGGACGTCGAGGCCCTCGTCACCGCCGTCGTCCGGGGCTCGTTCGAGTTCCAGGGCCAGAAGTGCTCGGCGGCGTCCCGCGTCTTCATGCCCGCGAGCCGTTGGCCGGCGGCGCGCGACCAGCTCGCCGACCTGGTTTCCGCCATACCGATGGGCGACGTCGCCGACTTCCACAACTTCATGGGCGCAGTCATCAACCAGCGCGCCTTCGAGCGCCACCGCGAAGCGATCGCGGAGGCCCGATCGCTTCCGGGGCACAGCATCCTGGCCGGCGGCGGCACCGATTCGGCGGAAGGCTGGTTCGTGCAGCCGACCGTGGTCGTGACGGAGGATGCCTCCTCGCGGCTGCTGCGGGAGGAGCTGTTCGGGCCGATCGTGACCGTTCACGTCTACCCCGACGCGGAGTACGAGGCCACGCTCGACCTGATCGACCGGGCCACGCCCTATGCCCTCACCGGCGCCGTTTTCGCTCGCGATCGGACCGCGATCGCCACAGCGCACGAGCGCCTCGGCTACGCCGCCGGCAACTTCTACGTCAACGACAAGCCCACGGGGGCCGTGGTCGGGCAGCAGCCGTTCGGCGGCGCCCGGGCCTCCGGGACCAACGACAAGGGCGGCTCGATGTGGAACTTGACCCGATGGGTGAGCCCGCGCGCGATCAAGGAGACGCTGGCCCCGCCGGGCGACTACCGCTACCCGTACATGGACTGAAGCGGCAGCTACTGGAGCTGCTCAGATCACCATGACGAACGCCTGATCCCGGTTGCGCCCGTAACGGAACACCGCAAAGTCGGAGTCGAGGCTGGCCACCTTTTCGATGCCCAACCGCTCCATGACCGCAAAGCTGGTGCGATCGACGATTGAAAAGTCCTGGTCCGCAAACCGCGAACCGATCGCCCACGCCACCTCCATATCGACGGGAGTCACCGGCTCGAGCCTGGCCAGGCCGGAGCGAAGGCCTTCCCAGAAGCGCTCCGCGGCTGGCCGTCCGAGCCGATGCCGGAGCAGGATCCACGACTCGACCAGGATGTGATCGCTCGTGACCAGCTCCTCGCCGCCGCGCAGCGCCGCCTTCGCACGCGCGTTGCCGCCGTCCGCGTTGTCGGCCGCCGCGTACCAGGCGGACGTGTCGACGAAGAGGGTCACGCGCTCCGCTGGTGCAGGCGCGCCGCCTCCACCGCTTCGCCCACGTAGCGGTCCTTCTCCCCTGCCACATCGGAGCCATCCGATCGGCCCAGGTCAAACACCAGGCTCACATCCGGTCGTGCGCGAGGCTCGCCGAGATCGGCATCGACGAGCCTGCGGATGTATTCGGCCAATGAGATCCCCAACTCCGACGCCCGCCTCCGAGCGTGTCGATGCTGCTCAGTCTGGAGCGTCACCTGGGTTCGTGATGGCATGATGGCGCCATCATACCTCGCGAGGCGACGTCGCTTCGAAGCCTCTAGGCCGTGAAGAGCGTCACGCTTCCGCTTAGCAGGAGCACCCCGCTCCAGGCCAGATCCAGGTTGAACCAGCCCCGGCGCAGAAAGCGCAGACCCAGCTTCTCGTAGACCACGATCGCCACCACGCCCATCGTGAGCAGCATGGCCGTGACGTGGACCAGGGCCGCCAGCGCCGCGGTCAGGCCCACCTGGCGCGGGTCCGTGTACTGCTCTCCGATCGGCAGTCCCAGCAGGACCGGGGCCAGCATCAGGCCGGCCCCGTGCGCCGACGACATCAGGAAGGACCAGGCGGCCAGGCTCGCGAAGCCGATCCGCATCCCGAACCCGCGAGGGTGGGCGCGGGGGCGCGCCAGCGTGTAGAGGCCGGCCGCGATCAGCGCCAGCGCGGCTGCCAAACGGACCGTGTGCGGCGGCACGAAGCGCTGGCTGAGGGCGACCGAGAGCACGACCAGCACGATCGACGCCTCGTGGCCGGCGGCGATTGGCAGGAGGGCCTTCACCACCGCTGAGCGGCTCCTCTCCTGGAGGCCGCGACCGACCGCGAAGAGCCAGCCCATGCCCGGGTTGACGCCGTGGTAGACGCCCAGCCCGGCCAGGACCACCCACGGCCACAGAGTGGTCACCGCGCGCTCACGCTATGGGTAGCAGTAGGAGTCGGAGGAAGCGTCGCCACCCTCTAGGTGAATCTGATGGGAGCGCTGCTCCGTGCGCATGAAGAAGCGGGGGTCCGGGCGCAGCCCGCCCGCCTCGTCCGCGTCGAGCTTGAGCAGCCAGCTCTGCACGCCGTCGGGATAGAACTGGTCGTCCCAGGATCTGTATAGGGAGTTGCTGACGTAGACCCGGCGGCCGTCGCGGCTGACCTCGACCATCTGGGGGCCGCCGTTGAGCGGGCCTGACCCGTTCAGGGGTGCGCGGCCCATGATCCCACCGATCCGCACCGAGCCGGTCTCGCGGGGATGGAAGGGGTCACTGACGTCGAAGCGCTTCAGATCCCCTGTGCCCCAACAGGAGACATAGAGCCAGCGGTCGTCGAGGGAGAGGTTGATGTCGGTGACGAGGGGCGGCACCGCCCCGAACGGCTGCAGGAGCGGCGGCAGCTGCTCGGCGGCCGCGGGCTCGGCGGGGATCGTGATGGCCTTCGCCACCTTCCACTCGGCACCGTCCAGGTGCCAGACCCAGACAGACGCGCTGAGGTCGGCCAGGCTCGTGACCACGCCCACGAAGCCGTAGGCGCGGGTGGGATCGTGGGCCGGCCGCAGCTCGAGCACCATCTGCTGCTCTTTGCCGAGGTCGATCGCCTGGCGGTGGCGGCGCTTGGGCAAGTCCCAGATGTGGAGCTGATGGCCGTAGCCGCCGGCCAGCAGGATCTCGCCGTTGACGCCGTCCTCGATCATGTTCGGCGTGCCCCACTCGCTGGTGACTGCCACGTCGTAGCCGAGGTGCCACCAGAAGTCGTAACCAAGAAACTGCGGGCCGCGGTCGAGCTCGAAGCGGCCCTTCACGGCGAAGTTGTCGTGGTCGATGATGAAGACCCCACCCGGGCCGCCGCCGTCCGGGGCGCCGAGCGCGCTGACATAGATTCCGTCGGGGCCGCAGTGGATCGTGTGCGGCCGGCTGTACCCCGTCTTGCGCGCGATCTCCTCGGCCTCGATCGTTTTCACAATCTGGGGGCGGCGGGGGTCGGGCTTGGTGTCGACGACATAGATGCGGCTGGAGCGGAGGCCGGGCACGAGCAGGTACCGGCGCTCGATGTGGGGGTGCGGCGCGTAGGGGCAGAGGGCGGAGCTGCAGGCGTTCCAGCCGAAGTGGTGGAGCTCGTCGCCGAGGTTCGGCATCTCCAGCGTGTTCACCGGCCGCCCGTACGACTCGGAACCGGGGTCGGTGTCGACCGTGACCAGTGCGTCCGGCCGCTGCCCGGACGGGTCGAAGGTGACCATATAGGCCAGAGTCTCGGCGGGCGCGTCGGCGGCCAGCCGGGGTGAGGGGTAGAAGGTCGGGTCGGGTCGGAGAAGGGTGGCCAAGTGCAGATCTCCTTCGGCTCACGGGGTCTGGGCATGGAGCCGGGGCCGGCCGCACGGGCCGGCGGGCGCTGAGCGCCTAGGCGCAGAAAACGGCCGGCGCGTCCACGCGACGCTGCGCCGGCCAGGCGATGAGCCCTGCCTCCATCTCCATCCGGATTCTAGGAGCCTGTGTCGGAATGGCGGCGAGATATTCGTCGATCCAGGTGGTCCATCCGGGGTCCCCGCGAAGTCAAAGACTTCGTGGGGTGGGGAGTAGCTGACGCCGGAGATGGGCCGCATGGGCGGCGAAGATCCGTCGACATTTCCGGCACAGGCTCCGAGTTGCCTGGGTTCAGGTAGAGACGCGGAAAACGAGGCCCAGAAGGAACGTGCCACCGCCCACGATGATCCCGGCCACGGTCATCTCGAAGCCCGACGACCACCAGCTGCGCAGCGTGAACAGGGACTTCAGCGCGCCCACGACGAAATGGGCGACCAGGGATATGACAAAGGAGATGATGACCCCGGTGGTGCCGCCGACAAAGAAGAAGGGGATCACCGGCAGGATGGCGCCGACCGCGGTGCTGACCAGCCCGGCGACCCCGGCGGTAAGCGGGCTGCCGCCCTTCTCCACGCCCCCGAACTCCTCGGTGACGAGCGTCTGCAGCATGACCTCGGGGTCCCGCGCCAGCTTTTCGACCAGGTCGTCCGCCTCCGCCTTGTTCAGGCCCTTGAGCTGGTAGTAGAGGCTCAGCTCCTCTTTCTCCTCGGCCGGCTTCTCGCGCAGCTCGCGCCGTTCTTGCTCGATGTTGGCCTGGGCGATCTCGGTGGTGGAGCGAGCCGCGAGCCAGGCCCCGACGCCCATCGAGAGCGACGAGGCGATGGCGCCCGCCAACCCGGAGGTGAGGACGAACCGTTCCGACGCGCCGGTGGCGCCGGACACGCCGGCCACGATGCCGAACACGGCTGCGAGGCCGTCGTTGGCGCCGTAGATCGCATCCGAGACCCAGCCGCTGCTCGTCCGGTGCCAGGTCTCCCGGCCGCGAAGGCGGTCGAGGCGGCTCTGGATGATCGCCCGCGCGTCGCCCTCGTCGCTCGGGGTGGGCGCACCCAGCATCTCGTTCACGGCCATGGAATGCGAGCGCTCATCCTTGCGGATCTCGCGCAGCACGGCGTCGGTGCCCGGGTCGCCGGTGGGCTTGCCGTACATGTCCACGACCTCGTCCTGCTCGGCCGCCTCGCGCGCCCGCAGCAGGCGGTCGATGGGGGCCAGCCGGGCCTGGAGGCGAAGCCAGGGCGAGAGGCGGACGCTCGCCGGGTCGGGGACGCTCACCCCGAGCTCCTGCATCCGCGCTTCGAGGCGGGCGCGGTGCTTCAACTCCCCGTCGGCGATCTGGCGGATGATGCTCGCGCGGCGCGGGTCCTGCTCCCGCTCGGCGATCAGCGAGTAGACCTGGCGGGCTTCGATCTCGCCCCGCCAGGCCTGGAGCAGCCGGCGGCGGGCCTCCGCGGTATCGACCGAGACCACAACCTCGAAAGGTTAGTGGACGCC
>JALYZG010000337.1 GCA_030948965.1 Candidatus Dormiibacterota bacterium
GGCGCGGCGCGTGAGGTGGGCGCCCGCGGGCGGGGCCTCGCCGGTCTCGGCCAGGATCTTGCTCTGGAGTCGGCTGATGAAGTTCGGGTCCGGCAGGTCGGCGCCGATCCGGCCGGCCGCAGCAGGGCGGCTCCCCGCATCGCCTCGCCCTCCTCTTCGCTCGCGCGAAACCGCGAAGGGCGTCGATTGCGAAGGATCGAGTCGATGAAATGGATCACGCGCTCCTCCGCGCCCTTCACTCGGGCAGGTCCTCCCCGATCTGCGCGGCCGTCCTCGAAGCCCGGAACTGGATGACCCTGGCATTGGCCTCGGTGAGGCCCATCTCTCGCGCCGCCTCCTTCACCGAGTAGCCACGCAGGAACCGCAGCTCGAGCAGGCGCCGGGGCCGGTCCGGGAGCAAGGCGAGGATCCTGGCCGCCCGCTCGGTGGCCCGCTGGTTGTCGGCTGACCGGTGTGGGGCCGGCCGGCAGGAGCACCAGCTCGACCTTCGCTGCCGGGATGGCGTAGTGCCGTCGCCAGTGATCGGCCAACACCGTTTGTGCCGTCTTCAGCAGATAGGCCTTGACGCCATGGGCCAGGGCCGGGAGGCTGAGGGTGCGGAGCGGGTGGATGAAGACCTCATCCGTGAGGTCCTCGGCGTCCGGCTGGTTGCCGACGCGGCGGAAGACGTACTGGTAGATGCCGACGACGTTGTCCCGATACGCCGATTCCCAGTCGGGATATTCCCGGGTCGCCAACAAGACCGGCCGCGCGCCAACGCGAGGGTCGGCTTCCAATCTGGCCTCAGATACGGGTAGACGTTACAGGACGCGCGGGGCGGGCCGGACGGTGCACCAACCTGACGAGACCGATCACCACCAGCGTGGCCAGAGCGCCCGCGTTGACGAGAGCGGTGACCACGAAAGGCAAGTTCAGCGGCGCCAGGCCGCCCAGCAGCAGGGGTGGAACCAGGGCGGTCGCGAGCAGTACTCCGGCCACGAACGCCGCCAGCAGGCCGTGTGTCACCGCCTGCTCACGGGCGAGGGCCCAAGCGGCGGCACCGGCGCCGGCCTGCGCCCCGACTGTCAGCGCGACCACGTAGCCGACGGCTAGATCGAGCTGCGAGCCGCCGAGGCTGAGGCCGTAGATCACACCCAGCGCCACCAGGGCGCCCGGCCAGAAAGCGATGAACGCGACGACGCCCACCGCGGGTGCAGCCAGGCGCTGGCTCAGGCGATCCCGCACAGCGGGCGCCGCGAGCGGCGCCGGCACCGGATCCAGGTATGCCCACTCGGCTGCCTCGGGCGGTCGCCGCCGCTGGCGGCCGGCGGCAAGCGGCAGCCACCACGCGAACACGGTGACCAGGAGCGCCGCCGGGTTGCCGGCCACGACCACGAACAGCCCCAACGCGACGTTGATCCAGAATCCGCCGCCCAGCGTCGGGAAGCCCCCGGATTCCATGGCGGCGCGGATGTCTCCACCCGCCGACGCCAGCACCGCGACCTGCGTCAATGTGGCCAGCCAGAGGGCCAGGACGAGCCCTCCGAGTCCGAGAGCCAGACGGTAGCCGAGGCGGGGCGAGGTCCGGCCGGCAGAGGCGGGCAGCCAGGCCTCGGCCGCGGCTCGCACCCAACCCAGCAGCAGGATCACGCCGAGGATCAGCACCCCGTCCCAGGCGAGGTCGGCCGGAGCCAGGCCGAGCCCGAAGAGGTGGAGACCGGCGCTCGCCAGTGGTATCCCGGCCAGGGACGCGTTGAGTCCGGCGACCAGGCCGAGGCCCAGGCTCAGACCGAGGGCGGCCGCCGGCCGTCCCGACCGGGAGCGCCAGAGGTCGGCGAACGCCCAGCGCCAGACCCCCATGCCCACGACCGCCAAGGCGAGGTAGCAGAGGAGGGCGCCGGCCAGCACCGAGGACCAGGCCTTGAGCCCGGCCGGCAGGAGTTCGGCGAGGAGGACGTCGAGGTTGAACAGCGCCACGCCCGTCGCGCAGCCGGCTGCGAAGGGCTCCCAGACGCCCATGCGCAGAAGCGGCTCCGTGTCGTCGAGCAGCTGGCGCCTCTCCGCCGGCTCGGGGTGCAGGCGGAGCGGTCGCGGCCAGCCTCCGCGCAAGGCGGGGAGCGACTCGAGCACGCGGCCGAGGGCGCCGTCCGGGCCTTCGACTCCGGAAGCGCGCAGGTCCGCGTACTCCTCGCGGGCTCGTAGCACCGAGTTTCGGGTCAGGTAGACCAGGGCCGTGAGCGCGACCACGCGCCAGGTCCAGGCCCAGGCCTGGTCGCGCGGGGTGCCCAGGGCGAGTGCCGCGGCCATGGGCACGAGGGCCGTGATCACGAACGCCCACCAGACCGCGATCGCGAAGTAGGTCCGGCTCACGTCCCCGTTGCGGACGTGGGCCAGCTCATGCAGCAGAACCGACCGAAAGGCGGGGCGGTCGGTCACATAGCGGACGACCAGGCCGCCAGTCAGGGCCACGTACGAACGGCCTGGTCGCCCGAACGCCAGGCCCCCCCCGACCTGGTCAGCGGGTTCCAGACGAAGGTGGGGGCACGGGCGAGGCCGGCCCGCGCCGATAGTTGGTCGAGCTCGGCCCGGATTTCGGCCGAGTCGGCGGCGGTGAAGGGCACGAGGCCCGTCCTCCGGAGCCGCCATCCCGGCAGGGCCCAGAGGACACCCAGGGCGACCGCCATGAGGATCGTCATCCCCACCAGCACCGCGACGGCCTGCACGCCCTGAAAGGGCTCCTCGCATCGGGCCAGGAATGCGGCGCGGGAGATGCCGGAGCCGTCTTGGCCCTGCGCCCCCGCCGCCTGCGCCTGGCACCTGGCCAGCGCGCCTGTCCAGGCGTCCAGCCAATCGGGCAGGGAATCGTGGATGAGGCTGAAGCAGAGGATGCTGGTGCCCAGTACCGAGGCGACCAGCAGCGCAAACCGGAAGCCGGTGCTGGAGGGGAAGGCGAAGGGGTTGAGCCGTGGCGACCGGGCCGCCGCCGCGCCCACTAGCTCATTCGGGGGCTGGGCTGGCGAGGCTGCCCACGATGGCGTCCGCGAGCAGGCCGGCGCGCGCCTGCGGCAGGCGCATGGCCGTCGCCTTCTCCAGCGCCACCTGCCGCACCGCGGCCAACTGCGCCGCGGTCAACGCCGGCGCGGCCGGGGCGCCACGTGAGAGATGGAAGACGCGGTGCAGGGCGCTACCGGCGGAGCCGAGGCCTTGGAGGGCGCCCGTGACGGCAAGCTGCTCCACCACGTGTTTCACGACTTCCGCGACCGTGGTCAGCACGACCGGGGTCACTAGCATCGAGGCCCCTTCGACGCCGAACCCCAAGACCTCGTCGCGTTCGCGGCCGCCCCGCTCGAGGCCGGCCGGGTTGGCCAGGTAGAGACCGCTGAGGGCGTGAAACAGCGGCAGCTCTTCCGGGGCGAGTCGGGTGACCAGCACCCGTGAGACCTCGACCACGACGTCCGGACCATTCGACTCCGCCACAAGCACCTCGGCTTCAGGTTCCCACGGACCGATCCGCCGCAACTCTACCCCGGGGCCGTCGGGGTCACCGCAGGCGGTGCTCGAGGTCGGCCACGGCGCTGCGCCGGCTGAGCTCGTCCCTGTCCACCACCTCGACGAGCTGGAGGCCGTTGGTGAGGGCAGCGTACCGGCCCTGCCGCGTCGCGATGCGGTACCTGAGGAGTCGGTTGAGCGGTCCATAAGGCACTGCTTCGTCGTCCAGGTCGCCGTCCAGCCACCGCCTCAGCTCCTCACCCCGGACGATCACCTTGGCCGCGGCTTCGGACGGCTCGAGGGCCGCGGCCCAGCGCCAGCTGAGGATCTCTTCGACCTCGCGGTCGCCGCTGCCGGCGCTCGACGCCAGCGCGTCCGCGCGCACCTTCCGATAGGCGGCCTCGTAGCCCGGGAATCGGGCGGCGAGCCGCGTGCGCACGGCGCGTGCACTGGAGATGCCGACGAACAGCCTCTGCTTGCCGGCGCGGACGAAGACCAGAGCGTCGACGTCCGTGTAGTCGGTCGCCAGAGCCGCGACGAGGAAGACGCGAGTCGACCACCAGTAATCGTCATCGCGAAGGTTGACGCGCAGCAGCTTCCAGTGGCTTCGGATCGCGGAGCGCAGCGTGCCGAGGAGATCGGGGAGGGCCGAGGCTCCCGTCTCGGCGGTGGCCATCACGGCCCCGGTGAAGTCGCCTTCGACCTCGACCGCGACCTCCGAGAGGCCAATTTCGACCGAGAACGCCCTGACCCCGGTGATCCGGTTCCCGATCAGCGCGACGATCAGCGGTCCGGCGAGCAGGGCGCCCACTACGAGCCCCTCTTTGACGTCGGCGCCCGCGTGCCGGGCCAGCGCGTCGCCCGCAGCGAAGGCCCCGACGACGAGGTAGGCGGCTGCCGCCGTTCGAAAGCGCGGGCCCGCCGCGACGGGCCACCGGCGACGCAGGCTCGCGGCCCACGCCCCAACGCGCCACTGGTCGTGCGCCACGACTGCGCCCTTCACGCTTTCGAACGCGACAGACTCGCTCATGATCTGGACCGCTGGCGCCGAGGATGGGCCCTCAGCCGCAGGCCGTCCATGGGCTGCAGGCCCATGCCTGTGAGCCGATCGCCTAGGACCCGCAGGCTGCGCCGCCCTTGGCTCTCGATCTAAGATCGACGCGAATGCGCGTCGACGAGTTGGCAACGCCGGCGCTGGTGCTGGAGGCCGACGCGTTCGCGCACAACCTCACAACGATGGCAGCCGCCCTGCCTGGTGCGCGGCTGCGACCCCATGTCAAGGCCCACAAGTGCACCGCCCTCGCGGCGCAGCAAGCCGCTGCCGGGCATCGCGCCTTCAGCTGTGCCACCATCCGCGAGGTCGAGGGCATGGCCGCGGCCGGCCTCGGGGATGACCTCCTGCTCGCCAACGAGGTCCTGGACGCCAGCCGCCTCGGCCGGCTCGATGCCCGGGTCACTGTCGCGGTGGACTCTCCGGAAACCGTCCTCGCTGCGGTCAAGGGTGGGGTGCGGGAGGTTCTCATCGACGTCAATGTCGGGCTGCCGCGCTGCGGCATAGCCCCGGAGCAGGCCGGCGCGCTGGCGGAGCTGGCACGGTCCCAGGCGTTGACCGTGCGTGGGGTAATGGGGTACGAGGGTCACGTTGTCGGGCTGGCCGACCGCGATACTCGTGAAACGCTGACGTCGGAGGCGATGGGGCTCCTTCTTCGGGCCCATGCCGACGTCGGCGGAGAGATCATCTCGGCCGGGGGCACCGGCACCTACGACATCAACACCTGGGCCAGCGAGATCCAGGCTGGCTCCTACGTGCTGATGGACACGGCTTACGCGAAGCTCGGCCTGCCCTTCTCCCAGTCACTCGCGGTGCTCGCTCGCGTCATATCGGTTTCGAGCTCAGGCTACGCGGTCGCCAACTGTGGGCTCAAAGCGCTCGGCATGGACCACGGCAAGCCGGACATTCCGGACGCCAGCGTGCTGTTCGTGTCGGACGAGCACATCACCTTCGTCCCTGAGACTGCCTGCGAGGTGGGCGAGCTGATCCGCGTGCTGCCAGCCCATTGCGACCCGACCGTGGCCCTCCATGAGCGGCTGCACCTGACCCGCGGAGACCAGGTACTCGAAACCTGGAAGGTGGATCTCAGGGGATGGTGACTGAGGAGCGCCGGCGCTGGAGCAACTGGGGCCGTACTTACAGCTGCACGCCGATCCGGATCATGTCGCCAGTGAGCGAGGAGGAGATCGTGGCCATCGTCCGCGCGGCGGCAGACCGCGGCGAGCGGGTCAAGGTGATCGGGTCGGGCCACTCCTTCACGGACATCGGCTGCACCGACGGCTGCATGGTGAAGCTCGACCGCTACAACCAGGTCCTGGCTGTGCATCGGGAACGCGCGACGATCACGGTCCAGTCCGGGATCACGATCCTCCAACTCAGCGACGCCCTCGCGCACTTCGGGCTGGCGATGGAGAATGCCGGCGACGTCGCCTACCAGACGATCAGCGGCGCCATCTCGACCGCCACCCACGGGACCGGGGAGAAGCTGGGCAACATCTCCAGCCAGGTCGTCCGCCTGACCCTTGTCCTGGCTGATGGCAGAGTCATGGAGTGCTCCGCGGAGAAGGAGCCCGAGGTCTTCAAGGCAGCGCAGGTCAGCCTGGGCGCGCTGGGGGTCATCTCCACAGTGACGCTGCGTTGCGTGCCGGCATACAACCTCCGCTCGCTCCAGGAGCCCAAACACCTCGACGAGCTTCTTGACACGCTCGACGAGCGCTGTCGCGAGAACGACCATTTCGAGTTCTTCTGGTGGCCGCACACGGCGTGGGCGCAGGCGATCACCAACACCCGCACCCACGACCGCGTCCAGGACTCGAGTCGGCGGGCGGGATTCGGCGCCTACGTGAGCGACATCCTGATCGAGAATCAAGCCTTCGGCCTGATCCAACGGGCAGCAGCCCTGAACCGGGCCTGGATCCCTCGCCTCGCCGGCTTCACGGCGAGGACGATGACCCGCAAGGAGATGGCAGACCGCAGCGACAGAATCTTTGCCAACGAACGGCTGGTTCGCTTCGCGGAGATGGAGTACGCGCTGCCGCGCCAGCACCTCGTCCCGGCGATTCGCGACATTCGGTCAATGATCGAACGGACGGGGCTGCTGATCAGTTTTCCCATCGAGGTGCGCGCGGTGGCCGCCGACGACATCCCGCTCAGCCCGGCCTACGGGCGGGCGGTGGGCTACATCGCCGTCCACGTCTTCCACAAGTTCGAGTACGAGCCGTACTTCCGCGAAGTCGAGGCCATCATGAACGGCTATGACGGCAGACCGCACTGGGGCAAGCTTCACTTCCAGAACGCGGACACGCTGCGGCCCCGCTACCCGCTCTGGGACCAATTCCACGCTGTCCGCGAGCGTTTCGACCCGGAGGGGATGTTCGGCAACGCCTATCTCGAACGCGTGCTCGGCCTGAAAAGCAGGGTGGGGAGGCCGATTTAGAACGGAGCGGTGACCTGTCCCGGGGTGCTGTGTCGCGCGGTGCTGGCTTCTGAAAGCGGAACGAGGAGGTGTCGACTTGTCTGATCAAGGCTCACTTGCTGACGACCGGATCAACCAGTCGTTCGGATACAAGCAGGAGCTGCGACGGGCGCTGAAGCTGTTCTCTCTTTACGCGGTCGCCTTCTCGATCATCTCGATTACGACCGGCCTATCGACCAACTTCGCGGCGGCGATCGGCGCGTTGGGACCGGCCGCGATCTGGCTTTGGGTGGTGGCTGCGCTCGGCCAGATGCTGGTCGCGCTGGTCGTGGCCGAGCTCGGCACCCGCATTCCGCTCGCCGGCTACTCCTACCAATGGGGCGCGCGGCTCGTCAACACGGCCTACGGCTGGTTCACCGGCTTCATCGGCTTGGCCTATCTCTCGGTCGGCGCCGCCGCCATCAACTTCGTCGTCGTCGCGCCCCTGGTGGCGACGCTCCTCCAGCCGGTGATCAAGACCGACCCGACCAACCCCACGACCAACTTGGTGATCACGCTGGTGATATTCGCGCTCAACCTGACGATCAACATCATCTCGGTCGCCCTCGCGGCCCGGATCAACAACATCGCCGTCTTCACCGAGATCGTAGGCATGGTCGGCTTCGCCATCGTTCTATTCGTGGCCTGGGCGATCCATCCCAACCACTCCTTCTCGTTCCTGCTCTCGACCGGCAGCGCCAACACCAGCAACGCAGTTCTGCTGGCGATACCTGTCGCGGCGCTCATGGGCATTTTCACGATCGTCGGATTCGAGCTGGCCGCCGACCTCGGCGAAGAGGCGATCGGCGCCCGGATCACCGTGCCCAAGGCGGTGATCTGGTCGGTCGCCAGCTCGGCCATCCTGGGCCTGGTCGCCCTGATCGGGTTCACGATCGCGATCCCCAATATCGGAAAGATCGCAGCCTCGTCGGCGCCGCTGGTGGACATCGTCCAATACTGGCTGGGCAGCGGGGCGGCGGCCGCCTTCCTGGTTCTGGTGATCTTCTCGATCTTCGCCCTTGACGTGGTGGGACTGGCCGCCACGGGCCGGCTCATATTCGCGATGGCGCGCGACAACATCTTGCCTGCGTCCTCCTTTTTGCGCCACGTCAACCCAGGCACACGGACTCCGATCCGGTCGCTCGCCACAGCCTCGTCGCTGGCGCTGGCCTTCACCCTTTGGGGCTACTACATCCAGGTCACGGGGAAGGGCCAGACCGCCTTCTTCGCGCTCGTGACCGCAACGGCGACGCTGCCTTTCATCGTCTACTGCTTGACGGTCCTGGCGTACGTCCTGCGGCGGCAGCGGATGGCCAAGCTCCCGGAGGCCTTCGACCTCGGGGCTTGGGCGAGCCCCGTGATGTACGCCGCCCTCGCCTGGACCGTGATCGCGCTGGCACTTCTGATGATCCCCAAGACCTTCTGGAGCGCCGACGTCGTGGTCGCGGTCGTCCTGCTGGTCGCGGCGGCCTGGTACTTCGCGGTGCTCCGCGGACGGTTGGCGCGAGGTGAGGCCGGCGTCGAGCAGCTATCCGATGAGCGTGAGGTATCGACCAACTAGAAGCGTCTCCTGGCCCGCGTCGGCGTCAGGCTTGGATCAGGATCGCGTTCTCGACGACGAGGGCGGGATCGAGCGAGGCCATGGCCGAGCAGTAGCGGGTGCGGCTGAGCTCGACCGCGCGCTCCGCCTGCTCCTGCGTCATGGTGCCGGTGAGGCGATGGGTGAGCCGGATCCGCAGGAAGCGGCGCGGGTTGTCGGGCGCGCGCCAGCCCTCGATCTCGGCAGCGTACGACCGAACCTCCGACCGCATCTTGGCCAGGATGTCTACGACGTCGATGGCCATGCACCCGGCGACGCTCCCGAGCAGCGCTTCCATGGGGCTGAACGCGGTGCGCTCCCCGCCGCCCTCGAGGCGCATCGACGCGTGGTCGGTCGTGGCTTCGAATCGCATCGGGGCGCCGGACCAGCTGACGCCGACCCTTGTATCCGCGGCAGCGACGCCGGTTTCGGTCGCGCTCATCTCCGTCGCCCAGCCTACCGCGCAGGGCGGGGCTAGATCTGGCGGTGGCGGAGGCTCCAGTAGGCCAGACCCAGCACCGCCACCACCCAGAACACCGACCAGGCCAGAAACGTGACCGGAGGCGGGTGCGCGGCGCCGAACGGGTTCGCGGCCCCGGCCGCCCCGGCGGTTTGGATGGCGGCGAGCACGCTGGCCGGTTCCATGGCATAGACCGCGCCCCGCCAGAGCCCGTCGGTGGGCAGGAGGAGGTTGATGATGGTCCCCGCGGCCTTCAGGCTCTCGTTGCCGAGTGCCTGGCCGAAGCCGCCGACGATGCCGCCGATCCAGGCCACGAAGTAGCCGACCAGGGCGATGATGCCGCCGGCCATGCCCGCCAACCGGGTGGACAGGGCCAGGGCGAGCGAGACCAGGATCAGGCCCTGGCCGGCCACGAAGACGACGAGCGTGACCGGGTGCGGGGGCACGTAGCCCGTCGTCGCCCAGAGCACCAGCAGCTCCAACGCCCCGGCGAAGGCGGCGTAGCAGATGATGAGGACCGCCAGGCCCAGCCATCGCCCGAGCAGGAGGTCGAGGCGCCGTACCGGCCGCGCCAACATTGCCAGGAGCAGGCCCGACTCCAGGTCGGCGGAGATGCTGGGCGCGGCCACAAACACAGAGCTCAGGGCCAGGACGCCGGCGAACATGAATGTGATCACGATCAAGAGCTGCGAGGCGATGAGCCGCACTTCTGTCTCCGATGCGCGCGCCCCCGACTGTGTGTCCCAGAGCTTGGTGAAGCCCCAACCGGTGGCCGCGATCACGAGCACCGTCAGGATCACGAGAGCCAGGAGCACCTTTCGGCGCGAGGCCTCCCAGATGGTGAGGCGGGCGATGGTGAGCGCCGGCGGCATCAGCGCGCCCGACCGCCTTCCGAGCTGTGTCCGAGGAGCTCCAGGAAGCGATCCTCGAGTGACTGGTGGCGCGGCTCCACAGCGTGGACGCTGGCGCCCAGCGCCACCGCCTCGGCCACGAGCTCTGGCACCCGGTCCGGCTCGAGGCCGTGGACGGTCAGCCACTCGCCGTCATCGTCGATCGCTCCGAATCTCCGCAACGAGGCGCGCTGGCGCAGGTCGAGACCCGTCAGCCGCAGGCGACAGGACGTCCCGCTCAGCAGCTCGTCCAGCGTGCCGGTGGCGATCACGCGGCCGTGGTCGACCATGGCCACGCGGTCGCAGACCATCTCCACCTCGGTCAGCAGGTGGGAGTTGAGGAAGACCGCGGTGCCCCGCTCGCGGAGGCGGTGGATGATCTGCCGCACGTCGTGGCGGCCGACCGGGTCGAGCGCGCTCGTCGGCTCGTCCAGGAAGACGAGCTCAGGCGAGCCGAGCAGGGCCACGCCGAGGCCCAGGCGCTGCTGCATGCCCTTGGAGTAGTTCCCGACCCGGTCGCCGCCGCGGTCGGCCAGCCCGACCGTGGCCAGAACGCTGTCGACCTCCTCGCGCCACCGCGCCCGGGGCAGGCGGCCGAGCTCGCAGTGCACCCCCAGCACCTCCCGGCCGGACAGCCAGGGCTGGTAGCGGAAGAGCTCGGGCAGGTAGCCGATGCGGGTGCGGGTGGTGAGGTCGCTGAGGGGCCGGCCGAGCACGAAGCCTTCGCCGGAGGAGGGTCGGAGCAGGCCCAGGAGGAGCTTGACGGCGGTGGTCTTGCCGGCGCCGTTGGGGCCCAGGAAGCCGAAGACCTCGCCGCGCGGGACGGTCATCGTCAGCCCCGCCAGGGCCACGGTCTTGCCGAAGCGGCGGGTTAGCTCGACGCAGTGGATGGCCGGCGCGGCGGCGGCCGTCGCGGCCGCCGCCTGCCTTTCCTGTAGATCTACCAACCGGTACTTTGTACTACTTGAGCGCCTTGCCGGCCGTGAGCGCCTCGTCCGCCGCCACGGTGCCGGCCACGCCATAGACCCGGCCGTCCTGGACCCATATCACGCCGCCGCCAAGACCGGTGTTGTCGCCGATCTCCGTGCCATTCACGGGGTCGTGACTATTCGTGCGGTCATGGATCGTCACGGACTCGGTGGTCAGGTTGGAGCCCGCCGGGATGGGGATGGGGAGGTTGCCGGTCGGGTTGTCGAAGTTCTTGATCAGGTCCCTCAGAGCCGAGCTGGGATGGGTGTTGAGCAGCGCCGTCCGGATTTCCGCCACAGAGACACCGGTCGACGTCACCTTGGGCGCGGGCATGACGGCCACACCCATGAGCGGGCCGACCTGGCTGAGCGCCTGCTGCAGCTGCTGCCGGGCGGCCGCCGCGCCGTGGGTCGTCTGAGTCTGGTCAGAACCCGCGGCCGCCGTGGCGCTGTCGCCTGGTGCCGCCGCTCCGGGCTTCTGTCCGGTCGCGCTCGCGTAGGCCTTGCTCACGTCGCCAAAGATCGCCATCTCGGCCGGCTCGACGGTCAGAGTCAAGGTGCTGCCGCGAATCTGGGCCGGCGCGTTGGCGTTGAAGGTCACGGTGACCACGCCCTTGCTGGTGGCGGCGTAGGACACCGGCGCCCCACGCAGCGAGGCCGGCAGCGCCGCCTTGTCGATCTTGATCTGGGGCAGGCCGCTGGCCCGGGCCGCGGCTGCGGCGCTGTCCTCTTGGGTCAGCTGCGGCTGGCTCACGGTCTTGACGTCGCCCCATTTGGAGAACTGCTGGAGCGAGGCCATGTCGCTCTGGGTGGGTTGGGTCACGGTCACCGTCGAGACCTGCGTGGGCTGGAAGACCTGGACCACAGCGCCCAGCACGGGGGTGAAGGCCATGGCCGCCACCAAGCCGGCTGCCGCTACGCCGACCGCCGCCGGCCGCCGCCAGCCGATGCCCACCGGGGCCGGGCTGAAGAGGCCGCGCAGGCGTGCCATCGGTCCGGCCGGCGCCGCCTCGGCCCCGATGCGATTACGCACCCGGGTCAGGGCCGTGCCGGCATCCACCGTCGCCGCCGGGACGGTGAGCAGCGCCATCGCCTCCCGCGCCTCGGCCGCGACGGCGTGGAAGCGCGCCTGGCAGGCGGCGCAGGTGCCGTAGTGTTCGCGATCGCGCTCGCCGAGGGCGAGCGGCTCGTCATAGAGACGCCGCAGCGTGCCGTCAGACAGGTGTGCCATGTGTCATCTCCTTGCGCAGGGCGTGCTCGGCCCGCCTCAGAAGCGTGCCGATCTGGCCGGCGCCGACGCCGAGCGCCTCGCCGACCTCGATGTAACTGAGTCCGCTGTAGCGAAGAGCCAGGACCGATGCGGCCTTGCGCGGCAGCCGGCCGAGCGCCTCGCGGACCTGCTCCTTCTCCTCCATCGCGATCACCATCTCTCCCGGATCCGGCTGAGACGGCGGCGTGCTGACGTGGTCCTTAACCTCTCGGCGCTCGCGCCGCTTGCGGCCGCGAATGCGGTTCAGGGCCGTGTGCACCGCTGCCCGGCGCAGCCACGCGGCGGCGTAACCAGCGTCGGCGCGATGCCGGCGGTGGTAGTCGAGGAAGACCTCTTGGGCCACGTCCTCGGCCTCCGCCCTGTCGGCCAGGACCCGGTTGGCCACGGCGACCACCTTTCCGTACTCGGCCATGAAGAGCCTGTCGAAAGAGTCGGCGGGAGCCGCCTCGGGTACGGCGGCCGCTTCCGGGTCGTCCGGGTCGGACATCGTGCTCTTCGCTTTCACTCTCCTGGGCAGCACCGCCGACGGGGCCGGTTGTGACACCGTGGGCACCGCTTGTGATAGGGGCCGGTCAATAGAAGACGGATCGCACCCGATGGTACGGGTGCGTCGGGTGCTGTCCTTGGGCCAGGTGCCACAGCATCCAATCGATCTCGAACGCGCGGAGCGGGCGGCCGCCGGCCTGGAGCGCGTCGCGCAGCCGTTCCACCGCCTGCACCGTGGCCGCCCGGATCTCGACCTCGGCCGCCTCTCCGGCCGCCAGCTCGCGCCTCCCGTCGATGCGCTCGGCGAGCCGCTCCGAGTAGACGATGGTGCCCAAGTGGCGGAGCACCTGCGGCAGCTTGTAGTCGGCAAAGCAGGTCAGGTCCTCCAGGTCGCCGACGTCCGCCACGCCGGCGCCGTGCAGGTCCGCGGGCAGGATCTGGGCCCGCTTCAGGAGCGGCACCTCCCGGCCCTCGTACGACGCCACGTCGCGGAAGCTGGGCAGGCTGTCGGCCAAGGTGCGGGCCGTCTCCACGGCTGTCGGGCGGAGGAGGCCGGTGACGCCCCTCCGGCCGAGCTCGCGCAGCGCCTCGGCCCTGTCGGGCAGGAGCGGCAGCGGGCCTAGCAGCCGGCCCAAGTGGTCGGCGTCGATGGTGGCCAGGCGCTCGAGCTGGGCCAGCTCGTCGCCGGCTTCGAAGATCCCGCGCAGCGCCGCTGCCACCTCGACGTAGCCCACCGGGCCGCCCCAGAACGAGAAGTTGATCGTGTCCAGGACGAGCAGGTAGAGGACTGTTCGCTCCCGCGGACCGGAGTAGTGGTGGGCCCGGTCCCAGGCCGGCACCGGCGCTGCGGCCAGGGCGTCGAGCGCCGGGCCCAGCTCGCCCGGCCGGACGTCGCGGGCGCGGTCCGCCACCCAGGCGGTGGC
>JALYZG010000175.1 GCA_030948965.1 Candidatus Dormiibacterota bacterium
ACGATCGCGCCCCCGTGCCCGCGGGCGATCAGGCCCGGGATGGCTGCTCGGCAGGTGGCCCAGCAGCCCTTGAGCACCGTGCCCACTACGTCGTCCCACTCAGCTTCGGTGAGCTGCCACGATGGGCCGTAGCTGATGATCCCCGCGTTGGCCACGACCAGGTCGGGACCGCCGAACTCAACCTCCGCGTCGGCCACCAGCGCCGCCATCGCCGCGATGTCGCGAACGTCGACGGTGCGCGCCAGGCAGCGCCGACCGGTCGCCCTTACCGACCTGGCCACCGCCTCCAACTCCTCGGGCGTGCCGAGCGGATAGGGGACAGTGTCGAGGTCCCGCCCGAGATCGCAGAGCACCAGGTCGGCGCCCGCTTCGGCCAGGGCCAGCGCGTGGGCACGGCCCTGGCCCCTGGCGGCCCCGGTCACAAGCGCCACCCTGCCGCTGAGGGCCTCCGCCAATGCCCGGCCAAGATAGCAGGGAGAGCCGCCTCGACCGCCTCACCTGGCCCGAGATCGCCGCCCGGCGCCGGTCCGGCTGGGACACCGTGCTGCTGCCGCTGGGCGCCACCGAGCAGCATGGACCGCATCTTCCGCTGGGCACCGACACGCTGATTGCGGAGGAGTTGGCGCGAAGGGCCTGCCGCCTCCTGGGCCGCACCTTTGCCGCCCCCGTGCTGCCGGTCGGAGCCTCCGACGAGCACCGCCACTTCGCCGGCACGCTGAGCCTCGATCACGCCACCCTGGCCGACACGATCATCGGCATCGCCTCACGCCTGGTGGAGCGGGGTTTTGCCCACGTCGCCGTTTTCTCGGCTCACGGCGGCAACGTCGAGGCGATGGCGAGGGCGGAAGGGCAGGCCGGCCGCGGGGTGACGATTCTCAGTCGGCACGCCCCGGCCGGCGCGGATGGGGGTCTTCATGCCGGCAAAGCCGAGACCTCGATGCTCCTGGCTGTGGCCCCGTCGGCGGTGCACATGGAGGCTGCCGCACCCGGCCGGAGCGCGCCCATGGGTGCGGCCAGCTGGGAGCTGCTGCGCCGCGACGGCGTTCGGGCGCTGGCGGCCAACGGGGTGCTCGGCGACCCGACAGGCGCCACCGCCACGCACGGAGAGGAACTCTTGGACGAGGCCGCGAGCGGTCTGGCCAGCGCGGTGAGCGCGGCTCGGGCGCGCCTCGACAGCCGCGTCTAGACTGACCGCATGGAACCCACCGCCAGCCCCCAGGCCCCGCCGGTTGACGCCATCGCCGCGGATCAGGGCGAAGACGTCGGCGCCGATCTCAGCGACGAGGAGCTGGGCCGGCTCTTGGTCCGCGAGGTAACGATCGACGGCATGTGCGGCGTCTACTGAGCTCCCCCCACTCCAGATGAGGCTGACCGACAGGGTCAAGCTGGACGAGGCGGTGGCGCTCCGACCGGAGCGGTTCGGTGCCCTGGCCTACAGCTACAACGACCGTCGCCTCCTCTTCATCGACCGGGCGCTGCTGCCGTTCGTGGAGTCGGGTGGAGTGCGCACGGTGGGCGAGATCGCGGACGAGGATAGCCTGGGCGGCACCCAGTTGGAGCGCATCCTCCTGGTCCTGGAAGCCCTCAAGCGCAAGGGGATCCTGCGTGCAGGCTGAGGTCCTTCGCCAGGGCCTCGCGGCGCCGATCTGCCTGACCTGGGAGATGACTTATGCGTGCAACCTGCGCTGCGTCCACTGCCTCTCGTCGTCCGGCACCAGGGCGCCGGACGAGCTGACCACTGCGGAAGCCAAACGACTCCTCGACGAGTGGGCGGAGATGCGCGTCTTCTACATCAACGTCGGCGGCGGCGAGCCGATGGTCCGGCCTGACTTCTTCGAGCTGACCGAATACGCTCTGAGCCGCCGCATCGGGGTCAAGTTCAGCACCAATGGCACCCTGATGGACCGCGCGGCGGCGCGCTGGATAGCCGCGGCCGACTATCTCGACGTCCAGATTTCCCTCGATGGGGTCGACGCGGGCGTGAACGACGCCATCCGGGGCGACGGCTCGTATTTGGGCGCGCGTCGGGCCATGGAGCTGCTTGCCGGCGAAGGCTTCCGCTTCAAGGTCAACCACGTCGTCACGCGGCGCAGCGTGGACAGGCTGGACGAGCTGCACGAGATGGTCACAGGCCTCGGTGGCCAGCTCCGGGTCACCCGTCTCCGGCCGTCGGGGCGCGGCCGCCTGACCTGGGAGCAGCTGCGTCTGACCCAAGCCCAGGGCCGCCAGGTCTACGCCTGGCTGCGGGCCCACCCGGACGTGCTGACCGGGGACTCGTTCTTCCACCTGTCGGCGCTGGGCGATCCGCTGGACGGCCTCAACCTGTGCGGAGCGGGTCGCATCGTCTGCTGCGTGGACCCGCGCGGCGACGTCTACGCCTGCCCCTTCGTGCTCGCCCCGGAGTTCCTGGCCGGAAACGTGCGCAGGTCCGGCTTCGCCCGGGTCTGGGCGGAGTCGCCCCTTTTTCTGCGCCTGCGCGGCGAGGAGGAGGCCGGCGCCCAGTGCCGTTCCTGCGGCGCCTACGGCAGCTGCCACGGAGGGTGCATGGCCGTCAAGCACTTCACCGGCGTCGCCCAGGGCGAGCCGGACCCGGAGTGCGTCTTCGCGCCCGAGACCGGCTCGACGCTGAACGTCATTCCCCTCGCCCTCAACCCCCAGCGGCTGCGGACGCCCGCGCCTCCCAGCTGAACCTGTACTGCCGGCTGGTCGCCGGGGTGCGGCTGGTGCGGGAGCGGGGCCGGCGGTTCGCGGTCCAGGGCCAGCCCCTGACCGTCCTGGAGCTGACCGAGGAGGGATGGCGGCTGCTGCGGCGCTCGGCCCCGGGCATCGAGCTGGAGGCCGCGCCCCACGAGCTGCGGTTCCTGCGCCGGCTGCGGGAGCTGGGTCTCGTGGAGATGCGGCCGGTGGCCGGGGAGCCGCCGCCGGTCGTATCGGTGATAGTGCCCGTCCGCGATCGGGGCCACGAGCTCGGCGCCTGCCTGCGTTCCCTGCGCGCGCTCGACTATCCGGCTGACCGGCTCGAGATCCTGGTCGTGGACGACGCCTCGGCGGAGCCGGTGGCGGCAGCCTCGGGCGTCCGCGTCCTGCGCCGGGAGCGCCCGGGCGGCCCCGCCGCGGCGCGCAACCAAGGGGCCGCGGCCGCACGGGGAGAAGTGCTCGCGTTTCTCGACAGCGACTGCCGCGCCGCCGAGGATTGGCTGCGACGGCTGATACCCGAGCTGGCTGACCTGGACGTGGACCTGGCCGGCGGCCGGGTGCTGGGTGATCGCCGAGGCGGCTGGGCCGAGCGCTACGAGGCCGCGTGCTCGTCACTCGACCTCGGGCCCCGGTACGGTCCCGTGGGCGCCGGCCGGATGGTCCCGTACCTGGTCACCGCCAACCTCGTGGTTCGCCGCGCGGCCTTTCAGGCACTCGGCGGCTTCGACGCCGGTCTGCGCTTCGGCGAGGACGTGGACCTCGTCTGGCGGGCGGTCGCGGCCGGCCGCCGGGCCGTATACCAGCCTGCGGCCACGGTGCGCCACTTGTACCGGCCCACCACCGTAGCCTTCGCCCAAACGCGCCTCGATTACGCGGCATCGGAGGCGTTGCTGCTTCGCCGCCATCCGGGAGCTACCCGGCGCCTGCGCCTGGGCCTCGGCCTGCTGGCGGCCGTGGCCGCGCTTCTGAGCGGCCGGCCGGGCGTGGCGGCGGCCGGGCTGGCAGGCCCCTTCTTGGAGACGTGGGGAACGGCGGCGCGGCTCGAGGCCGCGGGCCTGGGTCGGCGCCTCTCGTTGTCGTTGGCGGCGGGCGTGGAGGGCACCGCGCTCGAGCTGGCCGCGCGGGCGCTCGTCCGCTACTACGGGGCGGCCACACTCCTGGTGGCACTGGTCTGGCCGCGCTCCCGGAAGGTGGTAGCGGCGGCACTGGCCCTCGCTGTGGCGGCGCCGGCCATGGCCGATTGGTGGCGATTGCGGCCGCGGCTGTCCCTACCCGCCTTCATCGGCGCCCGGCTGCTGGACGATGCCGCCTACCAGGCCGGCGTGCTGCGCGGCTGCCTGCGCGAGCGGACGGCAGCACCGCTGCGCGCTCGGGTCAGCACCGGTTGGCGGGGCTGGGGCTAGCGGCTCAGCGGGATGGCTTCGCCCACCCTCTCAACGGTCGAGCCGAGTGTGCGCGTGAAGCCGGGCGGGATCACAAGATCGTCCGCGGTCAGCTGGTGGATCGAGGAGTGTCCCAACCCGAGCAGCGCTGAATCGATGCCCCCCCGCAGGATGTCGAGCACATTCTCGACGCCAGCCTGACCGTTGGCGGCCAGGCCCCACAAGTAGGAGCGACCGATCATGACCGCGCGCGCGCCCAGCGCGATCGCCTTGACGACGTCGCTGCCGCGGCGCACGCCCCCGTCGAGGACGATCTCAACCTGATCCCCCACCGCCTCGGCGATAGCGGGTAGCGCGCGGATCGTCGCCGGCGTTCCGTCCAGATTGTTGCCTCCATGGTTCGACACGGAAATGGCGGTTACCCCGGCAGCCACCGCTCGTCTGGCGTCATCGACGCGCATCACGCCTTTGAGCATGAAGGGTCCGCCCCATTGCTCCCGCAGCCACGCCACGTCCTCCCAGGTCGCCAGCGGAGTGTGCATCCACTCCCCGTAGGCCCCGAAGAAGGTCGGCGCGCTCTCGCCCGGGGCCGTGAGATTCGGCACTGTGAGGTCGGGTGCGTGACGGGTCCTGGCGTACCGCAGCAGCCAGCGCGGACGCCCCAGAGTCTGTGGCGCCAGCCGCAGCATCGTCTTCACGTCCATGCGTTCCGGAATGACCGGGCTGCCCCAGTCGCGGCCGTTGGCAAAGGACCAGTCGAGCGTGAGAATGAGGCCGGCCGCCCCGGCCGCGTGAGCTCGTTCCATCCTCTGCATCAGCTGTGCGCGCGTGCCTAGCCAGTACATCTGGAAGAACGTCTGCGGGTTGGCGGCCACGACCTCCTCGACCCGCTTGCTGGCGAAGGAGCTCAGCCCCATCACCGTCCCCCGTGCCGCTGCCGCGCGCGCCACGGCCACCTCGCCGTCCGGGTGAACGGCCTGCACGCCGGTCGGCGAGATCAGCACCGGCAGCGAGATCGGCTGCGCCATCACAGTGGTGGACAGATCGCGCGTCATCGACAGCCCTGCCACGTGCGGCGCGAAGCCCAGCTCGCTGAACGCCCCGACGTTGTCCAGGGCCGTCAGCCCCTTCTCGGACCCGGCGAGGAGAGCCCCGTACACCGAAGCGGGCAACCGCCTGCGCGCTCGGCGTTGCGCCTCCGCGACCGTCTCGAACCAGGCGCTGCTCATCGATCCATACCTATTGTCCGGGACGAGGAGGCCGTGGGTCAGGGGGCCGGGGTGGTGACCTCGTCCCCGGCCGGGTTGAGGACATACCAGAGGCCGCCGGCGTTGTCGAGCGCCTGACCCGACACGTCGCCGGGTTTCGCGTCTCCGAGCCAGAAGTAGAGCGGGTGGCCATGGTATGTGACTTCGACTGTGCCGTCAGTACGATTCGTGGTCCCGATCAGGCTGGCGGTCGCGCCCGCACCGGCGACCGGAGCCCCGGTGGTCAGGAACGGTGGCCAGGCCACGGCGCAAGCCCCGTAGCAGGTCGAGGTTGGGCCCTTGTCCGGGACGAAGAGGTATAGCGTCCGACCGCGACCGTCGACCAGGAGCTTGCCCAAAGCAGAATCGCCCACCGCCACCGTGGCGGGGCCAGCGGCAGCGGGAGCGGCGGTGGCCGCAGCGCTGGGGCTGGCGCTCGGCGCCGCAGCGGTCGGCGGCGGCGTCGACTGCGTGTTCGCGGTGCCTGAAGAGGGGCTGCCACCGCAGCTTGCTGCTGCCAGCGAGGCGGCGAGCGCCACAGCGCTCAACTGAGGCCTATGTCCCACCGGTTGAGGTGATCGTAGACCCGCTCGAGCCTCAGCGGTGAGGTCCGTCTCAGGAGACCAGCTGTCCTGAACGAGCGAAGCGTATCGTCGCCTATGTCATCCTGCCACGGCCCGGACGGTGCCGCCGGTGGGTTTCCAGAAGCTAGGAGGGGTGCGCATGAAGACAACGGCAGCCGTGCTGCGCGCGGTGGGCAGGGATTGGGAGGTGACCGAGCTCGAGCTCGACCCACCTCAAGACGGTGAGGTCCTCATCCGTTACGTGGCGGCCGGGCTCTGCCATTCGGACGAGCACCTGCGCCACGGCGACATCGTGCCTCGGTTCCCATTGGTCGGGGGTCACGAGGGCGCCGGCATCATCGAGGATGTCGGCCCCGGTGTGACGCGCGTCAAGAAGGGCGACCACGTCGTCTGCTCGTTCATTCCCTCCTGCGGCCACTGCCGCTTCTGCTCCACCGGGCAGCAGAACCTGTGCGACCTCGGCGCCACCATCCTCGACGGCGCTCTGCCCTCCGGTGGCTACCGCTGGCACAAGGACGGCGAGGACTTCGGTGGCATGTGCATGATCGGCACCTTCTCCCAGTACGGCACCATCTCCGAGTACAGCTGCGTCAAGGTGGCGGACGACCTGCCCCTCGAGAAGGCGGTGCTGGTCGGCTGCGGCGTGCCCACTGGCTGGGGCTCGTCCGTCAACGGCGCCGCTGTGCGCCCCGGTGACACGGTGGTGATCTACGGCATCGGCGGCATCGGCATCAACGCGGTCCAGGGCGCTCGCCACGCCGGGGCCAAAAACATCGTCGCAGTCGACCCGCTCGCGCTCAAGCGGGAGAAGGCCGAGGAGATGGGAGCCACTCACAGCACGGCCACCGCCCAGGAGGCGCACGACCTCGTGACCGGCCAGCTGGAGCCGGGCGTGGGCGCGGACAGCGCCATCATCACGGTCGACATCGTCAACGAAGACGTCGTCGACGCGGCGGTCAACGTTATCCGCAAGGGCGGCCGGGTCGTTATCACCGGTCTGGCGGATCCCGCCAAGAAGACAGTCCAGGTCTCGGGCGCCGTACTGACTCTTTTCAACAAGTCCATCCATGGCCTACTGTTCGGCGGCTGCAACCCGGTCTACGACATCCCCAAGATGCTCGACCTGTACCGGGCAGGCACTATCAAGCTGGACGAGCTGGTGACAAAGGAGTACAAGCTCGAGGAGATCAACCAGGGCTACCAGGACCTCCTCGACGGCAAGAACATCCGGGGCGTGATCGTCCACGAGCACTAGGCGCGTAACTGGACGCCGCTACGGGCCGCGGCTGCTGGAGCGCGTGGATCGCGAGATGGTGGGCCTCCGCCGTGAGGCGGAGGTCCTCTGCGCGGCGCTCGCGGCGGCTCGGCACGTCGTGCTGGAGGGGCCGCCCGGAACCGGTAAGTCCACTCTGCTGCGCACGGTTGCGGCGGAAGCCGGGATGGGCGTGGTCTTCGTGGAGGGTAACGCCGACCTCACGCCGGCCCGACTGGTCGGCCACCACGACCCCGCTCTCGTCCTCGCCTCCGGCTACCGGCCCGAGGCGTTCGTGGAAGGGCCGCTGCTGCGGGCCATGGGCGACGGCATGCTGCTCTACCTGGAGGAGTTGAACCGCGTCCCAGAGGAGACGCTGAACGTGGTCATCACGGCGCTGGCCGAAGGTGAGATCCATGTGCCCCGGGTAGGCCGGGTGGAGGCGGCCGCAGGCTTCCGGCTGGTGGCGACGATGAACCCGTTCGACGCCGTCGGCACCGCCCGGATCGGCCAGGCGATCACCGACCGCATGTGCCGCGTCGCCATTCCCTACCAGGGCCGGGACGCCGAGGTGCTCATCGTCGAGCGGGTTCACTCGGGTCCGGCGCCGTGTGCCGGGCTGGCCGTGGACATCGGCCGGGCCACGCGCGAACACCGAGACCTGCGCCTTGGCGCCTCCGTGCGCGGGGCCATCGACATGGTCCACCTGACCCTGGGCCTGATGGGACTGCGGGGCGAGCCCACAGCCACCCGGGCGACGTTGCTCGATGCCGCGCTGGCCGCGTTCAGCGGCCGGGTGCGCGTCGACGAGAGCTCGGAGCGGCGGGCGGAGGACGTGATCGCGGAGATCTTCGCCACCCTCTACCCGGACGACGACGATGGACCCCAGCTTTCAGTTCCGGTGGGATCGCCACCTCGCTCCGCCGCTCCGTCCATCGCACCCGGAAGGCGCCCGCTGGAGGGTCGGGGCGCCGAAAAAGCCCTGCGTGAGGGCAGCCGGCGGACTCGCAGCCGAACCGAGCTGGCAGCCGCTCACCCGAGCCTCGATGAGATCTCACCCAGCGTCGGCAACCTCGACGAGGAGGCGTTCGAGCGCCTGCGGCAGCGCGATCCCGACCTCGCTGCGGCGCTTCTGTGCGACCTCGCCGCCGCTACGGACCGTGAGCTGCGCCGCCGCGCTCGCGCGCTGGCCGCTCGGTTGTTCGTGCGCCTGGCGCGCGAAGGCAGCATCGCCCGACGCGGCTCGCGCCGACTCGAGCCCCAAGCCGGTTACCGGCCCGGCGACCTGGATCTGGAGCGCACGCTGGAACGGGCGTCGGGGCGGCCACAGCGAGGCGACGACCTGGTCGTGCGGGACTGGCAGAGCTCACATCGGGCCGCCTGCCTCCTAGTCGACCACTCCGGCTCGATGCGGGGTCTGGGCATGGCGCTGGCGGCGGTGGCGGCGGCCGGCACGGCGCTTGCCGCCGGCCGCACCGACTGCTCGGTGGTGGCGTTCAACCGGGAGGCGATGGTGCTGCAGTCTCAGGGCGGCAGCAAGGCCCCCGAGCAGCTCGTCGACGCCATCCTCTCGCTCCGCCCCCGCGGCACGACCGACCTGGCGCTGGGCCTTCGCGCAGCCTCGGCGCAGCTCGGCCGGGCGGTCGCCCGGGAGCGGGTGGTGATCCTGATG
>JALYZG010000183.1 GCA_030948965.1 Candidatus Dormiibacterota bacterium
GCCCAGGCCCACGCCGCCCGCCGTTGAGGGACGCGCCGGGTCGGCGCGGTAGAAGCGCTCGAAGAGGCGGTCCGGGTCCGGCACCGTGCCGCTCACCCGGTTGGCCACTGTGGTGACGGTGCGCCCGGCCTCGAGCTCCCAGGCGCTGAGGGTGATCTCCGAGTCGAGGGGCGCGTACTTGACCGCATTGTCGAGCAGGTTCTCGAGGATTTGGTGCAGCCGCTCGGGATCGGCGCGCACCGGCGCCAGAGCCGATGGCAGCACTAGATGCAGTCGCAGGCAGCGCTCAGCGGCCCGCTGGCGGACCATGTCCAATTCCTGCTGAAGCTGCGCGCCGAGGTCGACCGGCTGGAGCGAGATCTGGACCTGGCCCGACTCGACGCGAGCCAGGTCCAGCAGCTCGCGCGACATCCGCAGCACCCGCTCCGACTCCTCGTTGATGATGGTCGCCGCGCGCAGCCGCTCCGCGTCTGTGGTCAAGCTGCCATCCACCAGCGCCTGGCTGAAGCCGATGAGGCTGGTCAACGGAGTCTTCAGCTCGTGGGAGACGTTGGCCAGGAAGTCGCGCTGGGCGCCTCGCGACCGCTCGACCGCCTCGGCCATGCGGTTGAAAGACTCGCCCACGACCGCGATCTCGTCGTGGCCCCGGACCTGCACCCGCCGCCCGTAGTTGCCCCGGGCCACGTCCTCGGCGGCGCCCCGGAGCTCCTGGAGCGGGCGGGAGAACGTGCGGTAGAGAAGGACGGTGGCGATGAGGGCCAGGGCCAGGCCGGCGCCGCCCGCGATGAGGAGTGGGCCCACAAGCTGGCGGGAGGCGGCGGCCTGCACCTCCGCCTTTGACCGGCCCAGGACGATGAAGGAGGTGTAGCGCGTGGCCAGCGGGGCGGCGGCCACGTAGTACGGCTCTCCGGCGAGGCTGACCGTGCCCTCCCGGACGGTTACTCCGGCCAGTGTGGTCGAGCGTCCGACCGGGACGGCCAGGCCGCTGGTCAGGCTGCCACCACTGTCGTAGAGCACGCGCGGCGACCGCAGGGCAACTCCGGCCCGGCTCGGCGGCCGGTCGAGAAGGATGAACCGCTCCCCCTCGAGGTTGACCGGCAAGCCGGCGATCTCGCTGCGGAATGTGTCCAGGTCCGGGACGACGCAGCGGCCGTCCACCTTCGTCGGGCAGAGAGTGGCCGCGACTTGCGGCTTTAGTAGAACGACGTTTCGGGCCAGCTGGTCCTGCGCCGCCTGCGTCGCGAGCCGGCCGACCAGCAGCGCGGTGAGTCCGCCGCTCAGGGCGAGGCTCACGGCGACGATCGCGATCGTGGCCAGCAGAAGCTTGGCGCGGAGGGTCAGGTGGACTCGATCTCCAGCTTGTAGCCGACCCCCCAAACGGTCTGGATGGCGGGGTCGGCGATGCCCTTGGCGGCGAGCTTCTCACGAACCTGCTGCACGTGCACGTCGACCGTGCGCGTGTACCCTGGGAAGTCGTAGCCCCAGACCAGGTCCAGCAGCTCACTGCGCTGGAAGACGCGGCCCGGATGACGGGCGAGCAGCGCGAGGAGGTCGAACTCTTTGGGCCGGAGCGGGACCCGGGCCTCACCATGCCGCACCTCGTGGCGCTCCAGGTCGACCTCCAGCCGGCCGGCGCGAACCACCTTCGGCTGGTCCGGCTCGATGCGGGCCCGGCGCACCAGTGCCTTGGCTCGCGCCACCAACTCCTGGGGATGGAAGGGCTTGGTCAGATAGTCGTCCGCGCCGAGCTCCAGCCCCACCACTTTGTCGGTGACCTCGTCCCGCGCCGTCAGCATGATGATGGGCACCTGGCTCTGCTTGCGAATCTCTCGGCAGATGGTCAGCCCGTCGACGTGCGGCAGCATCACGTCCAGTACGACCAGATCCGGCTTCACCTGCCCGAACCGCGCCAGCGCATTGGCGCCGTCACTGACCGTCTCGATCTGGTAGCCCTCGCGGGCCAGGTAGTGGCGGGCCAACTCCAGGATGTGGTCCTCGTCGTCCACGACCAGGACGCGCTGCCCCGTCGGGGCCGCGCTCACGGCCGCCATCGCCCCATCACGGCCCGATTCTCACTCGCACGTATTTGCCCGCCTTCACGCATTTGTAAATACCGTGTCCGCGAATCTCCGGTTGCTTTGGGAAGGTCAGCGACGACCACGAGCGCCGCCTCGCGGCGCGTCTCGATCGTGGCCCGCCCGGAGCACGATCCGGAGCGGGTTGCCGGCGAAACCGTAGTTGCGCCGCAGCCGGTTTTCCAGGTAGCGCCGATATGAGAAGTGGAGCAGGCCGGTGTCGTTGACGAAGAGCACGAACGTCGGTGTTTCCGAAGCCGCCTGGGTCGCGTATTTGAGCGCGAGGCGCCGGCCCTTGTAGGAGGGCGGCGGCCGCTCCAGGAACGCCTCGCGCAGCATCCGGTTGAGCTCGCTCGTGGGGATGCGGACGCGGCGCTGGCCGACCACCTCTAGGGCCGTGGGCAGCACCTCGCCGACGCCCTCGCCCGTGACCGCCGAGATCATGACGACCGGCGCGTGGGCAACGAACTTGAACTCAGCCGCGAGCTTCATCTGCCAGAGGCTCGCCCGCCGCTCCGGGCGTTCCAGGAGGTCGACTTTGTTGACCACGATCACGAGACCCCTGCCCGCCTCCAGCGCGTAGCTGGCGACGTGCTGGTCCTGGCTGAGGACGCCGGCGCGGGCGTCGATTACGAGCAGGACCGCGTCCGAGCGCTCCATGGCCGCGATGCCGCGCAGCAGGCTGAAGTGCTCGAGGCGGTCGCGAGCCGCCGCTCGCCGGCGGATGCCGGCGGTGTCCACCAAGACCACCGGCAGGCCGTCGAAGCGCAGCTCCGTGTCCACGGGGTCGCGCGTGGTGCCCGGGGTCTCGGCGACCAGGGAGCGCTCGTCGCCCAGGAGGCGGTTGAGAAGCGAGGACTTGCCCACGTTGGGCCGGCCCATGATCGCCAGACGGGCCGTCGCCGCCTCGTCCGGTTCGGCCTCGGGCTCCGGCGGCGGCAGCACCTCGTAGAGCCGGTCGATCAGGTCGTCCACCCCGATCCCGTGCTGGCCCGAGAGCATCAGCGGCTCCGTGAAGCCCAACTCCAGGACCTCTGACCGGAAGTATTCGCGGCGCGGGTCGTCCGCCTTGTTGGCGGCGACCACGACCGGGGTCCGGGCGCGCCGCAGAAGCTGGGCGATATCTCGATCGATTGGAGTCAAGCCCTGCCGCACATCCAGCAGGAAAACGATCGCCTCGGCTTCCTCGATCGCCACCCGCGTCTGCGCTTCGGCGTCGTCCTCGTCCAGGTCGAGGCCGGCCGTGTCGACCACCGTGATCTCGCGCCCTCGCCACTCGCAGACGCCGTAGAGACGGTCGCGGGTGAGGCCGGGCTCCCGGTCCACGATGGCCTGGCGGCGCCCGACGAGACGGTTGAAGAGGGTGGACTTGCCGGTGTTGGGGCGTCCTACCAGGGCGACGATCGGCCGGGTCATGGGCGCCCCATTCTTACAATTCCGGGCACGATGCTCGAAGACCGGGTGATCCTGAAGCACAACGACGTCATGGTCGTCACCGACCGAAACGGCGACATCCCGGCCGGCAACATCGGCGGTCTCGGCATCTACCGGTCCGACACGCGGTTCCTCTCCACCTACGAGCTGCGCCTCAACGGGGAGCGCCCTATCCTCCTCAACAACAGCGTCGATCGCGCCTACATGGCCACCTTCCAGCTGGTCAACCCGAAGTCGCCGGCGTCCGAGGGCGAGAGCTCGATCCCGCCTCAGAGCATCAGTATTCGCCGCTCACGCTTCGTCCACCAGGGGATGCACGAGCGGCTTGGCCTCCAGAATTGCAACCGCTTCCCGGTCAGCCTGGAGCTGGAGCTCCGGTTCGACGCCGACTACCTCGACATCTTCGAGATCCGCGGCTACCACCGCACCGCCATCCTCGGCGTCCGCGAGGCGGCCCACCCGACCGAATCCGGGCTGCTGCTCGGCTACCGCGGTCGGGATGATGTCCACCGCACCACCGAGGTCGTCTTTCAGCCGTTGCCGGTGATCCAGGACGGGAAGGCCACTCTGGCCCTGCACCTGAAGCCCCACGAGACCTTCGTTCTGCTCATCGACATCCTGGCGGGCATGAACGAGGAGGAGTTCGCCGACGAGTTTCACTTCGACGCCGCCCTGAATTCGCTGGAGCGCACCTACGCCGCCTGGAACCGGTCCTCGACGCGGTTCAGCACGGACAACGAGCGCCTCGACGGCGGTCTGCTGTGGCGCAACCTCGAGGACCTGCGGGTGCTCTGCGACGACCGCCCCACGGGCCTCTATCCCACCGCCGGCGTGCCCTGGTACGCGGTCCCCTTCGGCCGCGACGCCCTGATCACCTCCTTCCAGACGCTGGCCCTGAACCCGGACCTCGCCCGCGGCAGTCTGCGCTACCTGGCCCGGCACCAGGGCACCGAGGTGGACGCCGCCCGTGAGGAGGAGCCGGGCAAGATCCTGCATGAGATCCGCTTCGGCGAGCTGGCCAACCTGCACCAGGTGCCGCACACGCCCTACTACGGCACCGTGGACGCGACCCCGCTCTTCCTGGTGCTGCTCGTGGAGCTGATCGACTGGACCGGCGACGTCGACCTGCTCAGCGAGCTCACACCGAACCTGGTCGCCGCCCTGGAGTGGATCGACCGCTTTGGCGACCTGGACCGCGACGGGCTGGTGGAGTACACGCAGCACTCCCATCTCGGAGTCCGCAACCAGGGCTGGAAGGATTCGTGGGACTCGCTGCTGGAAAGCGTCGGCACCCCGGCGCCACTGCCTGTGGCCCTGGTCGAGGTCCAGGGCTACGTCTACCATGCCAAGGCCGGCCTGGCTCGCATCTTCAACCGTCTCGGCCGCACCGAACATGGCACCCGCCTGGCCAAGGAGGCGGAGGCGCTGCGCGTGTGCTTCGAGCGCCGCTTCTGGATGCCTGGGGAGCACTTCTACGCCCAGGCGCTCGACCGCGACAAGCAGCAGGTGGCGGCGATCACGAGCAACCCCGGACATTGCCTCTGGTCGGGCATCGCCGACCGCGGCCGGGCCGCCCACGTGGCGCGGCGCCTCGTGAGCCCGGGCATGTTCTCGGGCTGGGGCGTGCGAACCCTGGAGACGAGGTCGGTCAGCTACAACCCGATGAGCTACCACAACGGCTCCGTCTGGCCCCACGACAACTCGATCATCGCCGCCGGCCTGCGCCGCTACGGCCACGCATCGGAGGCCGAGCTCGTCGCACGATCCGTCCTGGAGGCCTGCATGCGCTTTTCCGATAACCGCATCCCCGAGCTCTTCTGTGGGTTCGGCCGCGACGGCCGCTTCAACTCCGGACCCGGTGAGTACCTCGTCAGCTGCAGCCCCCAGGCCTGGGGTGCGGGCGCGCTGTTCCACTTCCTGCAGACGCTGGCCGGGGTCCGGGTCGACGCCCTCGCCGGGACCCTGCGGATCGACCCCGTGCCCACGACCCTCTACCGCCGCCTGCGCGTCGAGGGCATGCGCGTTGGGGACGGCGAGCTGGACTTCACCGTGAACCTGGAGGGCGGCCCGCGCGTCCAGGTCGACCGCAAGCCGTCGGGCCTGAAGCTCGTACCGGCCTGAAGCCTGGCAAGGGGAGGCAGGCCTTGGGGCAAGGGGAGGCAAGCCTCCCCTTCCAAAATCCCTCCACGCTGGCGCGGGCCTGATGCTGTAAGCGTGGAAGGTCCATCTCCCCACGGCCTGGCGAAGCCAGGCCTTCGCCTGCGGACGAGGGGAGGGCTCGCCCTCCCCTTCTTCAACACCTCCGCCGCGGCGCTCGGTTGAGGAC
>JALYZG010000190.1 GCA_030948965.1 Candidatus Dormiibacterota bacterium
GCCCAGGAGCGAGCGCGCCAGCTGCAGCCCCGCCGCGCCCTGGCTCAGGGCCTGGGCCAATGCCTCGGAGATGCCCTCGGCGCCGTTGAGAACTATCAATTGGTCGATGTTTCCGAACGGCTTGGCGGCCGCCTCCACGATCGCGGGCCAGTTCTCGGCCAGCTCCTGGCCGATGACGGCGTCCTGGTTGTCGGCCAGCGCCGCGGCGCGCGCCTTGATTGCCTCGGCCTCGGCCATGCCCTTGGCCCGGATGGCCTCGCCTTCGGCCAGCCCCTTGGCCTGGGCCGCGTCGGCCTCCGCCTGGCCGACCATGCGGGTCTGGGTGGCCGCCGCGTCGGCGGCGAGCTTCACACTCTCGGCCTGGGCCGCGGCCGACACCTTCACCCGGCCGGCGTCGGCGACAGCCGCGAGCTCGACCTCCCGCGCCCGTGCCTCGGCCTGGGCGATGTGGACGGAGCGGTCGGCCCCGGCCAGGGTCACCTGCTCGTAGGCCTTGGCGTCGGCCGGCTTGCGCACCTGGACCTCCAGCTGCTTCTCGGCCTTCTGGGCCTCCAGCTGGGTGACCTTGGTCTCCTCCACGACCACCTGCTGGCGAGCCGTGGCGTCGGCCAGCGGGCCGGCCTGCTGGGCCTGGGCGCTGGCCTGGTCGATCTCGGCCTGGTAGCCCTGCTGCTTGATCTGCGCGTCGCGGCGGGCCAGGGCCTTGGTCGCCTCCGCCTCCTGCTCCTTCTGAGTCGCGTCGCGATCGGCCTGGGCCTTGGCGATGCGGGCCTCTCGGGCCACCGCCCAGGCGTGGGGCTGGGCGATGTTCTCGATGTAGCCGGTCGGATCGATGATCTCCTGTACCTGCAGCGAGTCGACGATCAGGCCCAGCTTCTCCATCTCGGTACCGGCGTGCTCGCGGGTCAGCTGCGTGAGCTTTTCGCGGTCGCGGATCATCTCCTCGACGGTCATGTTGCCGACGATGGCGCGCAGGTGCCCGGCGAAGAGGTTGTGCACCTTCTGGTCCATCTGGTTCTGCTGGTCGAGGAAGCGGCGGGCGGAGTTGGCGATCGAGACCATGTCGTCGCCGACCTTGTAGATGACGACGCCCCGGACCTTAAGGGGGATGCCCTGCTGCGTGACGCAGTCGATCTGGATCTCGGTCTCCCGCAGGTCCAGTGAGAGCCGCCTCACAGCCTGCACGCCGGGCGTGACCAGCGTGCCCCGGCCGGTGACGATCTTGAAGCCCATCGTCTCCTCGACCCCGGCCAGTCGATGGCGCCGGCCCGAGATGATGAGGGCCTCGTTCGGCTCCGCCACCCGCCAGGTGAGCCGGAAGAGGATGACGACCAGGATGAGAACGAGGACGACCGTGACCGCTATCGCGAAGGCGAGCGACCCCAACAACGTCGTCAACATGACCGACCTCCCTAAATTGGGTTGACCACGACCGTCCGCGGCGGGTAGTGCTCGACGACCACTACGCGGGCCCCGCGGGCGACTGCTTCCTCAGGGTCGGCGGCGTAGGCGTGATAGGCCTCGCTGCCGCCCCGCACCGCGATCATCACCTCGCCGATGTGGCCGGGTCCGATGGCGCCGGTCACGCGTCCGACCTTACCCACCAGCCGCTCGTCCACGGTCGCGTTGTAACTCATCCGGCAACTGAATCAACGCTTCAGGCCGCGGTCGCGGTCGCGGAACGGGTTCCTGGCGACGGTCAGGGACTGGGGCTGGGGCTGATCGTCCGCGCCCCGCTGACGGCTGGGCTGGGCGAGGCCGTCGCGGCGGGGACGGCGCCGGGGCTCACGTTCGCGGCCTGGCCATGGGTGGTGAAGGCGAGGCTGAGGGGCACCACGATCGCGCCCACCAGCACCGCCAGCACGAAGGTCACGGCGCCCCACTCACGCCTCAGGAAGGCCCAGCTCACGCGCCGTCAGTCGGGGTCGACCGGAGCGCCCTCGCCCTCGTGCAGCTTGCGCTGGTTCAGGAGGCGGAGAAAGTCCTGCGCCCGGGCGAGCGCCTTCCAGCGCTCGGGGAAGAAGTCCTGGGCCACGATCGTGCGGTCGGGCAGCTGATACACCGTGACGCACCATTTGTTGAGCGTGCGCGCGACCTCGACCTCGAAGTCCTTCTCCGCGGTCTCATAGCGCACGACACGGTCGTCGTCGAAGCGTCGTCTGCCTGTAACTGCCATAGCTGTTCAACCTGCTGGGGGCGTTGACCCATGAGTCGTGTGCCGATTATACGGGCGCCCCGGCGCCGGCCCCCGGCCCGTCAACGAGTTCGCGGATGACTTCCAGCATCGTCTCCCGAAGGTCCGACCGGCGCAGCGCCAGGGCCAGGTTGGCGCGCAGCCAGCCGGGCACCGTACCCGTGTCGTAATAGTCGCCCTCGAACTCGTGGGCTACCACCCTGCCGGTGGCGATCGTGGCCTTGATGGCGTCGGTGAGCTGGATCTCCTGGCCCGCCCCGGCAGCCGTCCGGTCGAGGGCCTGGAAGACGTCGGGCGCCAGCACGTAGCGGCCGAGAATGGCGAGGTCGCTCGGCGCCGAGTCCGGGTCCGGCTTCTCCACCACGTCGGTGACCTCGTGAGTGCGTCCACGGCTCTCGCCGGGGGCGATGATGCCGTAGCGGCCGATCTGGTCCCGGGGCACGCGGCGGGCGGCCAGGACGGTCGCGCCGGTCTCCTCGTGGACCCGGATCAACTGCCCGAGGCAGGGCTCCGCCCCCAGGATCACGTCATCGGCCAGGAGGACGGCGCAGGCCTCGCCGTCGACCAGGCGGCGCGCGGTCCAGACGGCGTGGCCCAGGCCCAGCGGATCCTTCTGCTGCACATAGTTGAGGTCGACCCGGTCGCTCAGGCCGTCGACGCTGTCGAGGACTTGGAGCAGGTCCGTCTTGCCCCGCTGGCGGAGATAGAACTCGAGCTCGAAAGAGCGGTCGAAATGGTCGACGATCGCCCGCTTGCCGGCGGCCGTGACCATCACCACCTGCTCGATCCCGGACGCGATGGCCTCCTCCACCCCGTACTGGATGGTGGGCTTGTCCACGAGCGGCAGCATCTCCTTGGGCTGCGCCTTGGTCACGGGCAGGAAGCGGGTGCCGAGGCCGGCGGCGGGAAAGACAGCGCGGCGGACGAGCCGGGCTTCAGCCATCGGCACAATGTACGAGGTGGAGGCGGCTGGGCTGCAGGTGGGTGTCGAGGGCCGGACCGAGCGCGTCGTGGACGAGTCCCTGCTTACGCGCCACGTGGGCGGCGCCGGTGTCTTCGCCACGCCGATGATGATCCTGCTCATGGAGCAGACTGCCCACGACTCCGTGAAGCCGTTCATCGGGTCCGACAACACCACCGTGGGCTACGAGGTCCACGTCCGCCACCTGGCCCCGGTCGAGCCGGGCGAGATGGTCCTCGTCACCAGCCGGCTGGAGTCGGTGCAGGGCAACCGGCTGCGATTTGCCGTCGCCTGTAGCCGAGGCGAGACGCTGGTCGGCACCGGCGAGCACAAGCGCGCCGTGCTCCCACTGCGCAGCCGATGACGGCCGGGGTCAGGCGTCTTTGGAGATGCCTCTGCGCGACTGGGCCAGACGCTCTCGCCGGCGGCGCGCGAGATCGATCGTCACCTGCCGCAGGCCGGCGTTGGTCACGACCACCTTCGGGCCGCGGCGCTTGCGCTCCCGGGAGCCCACACGGGCCTGCTCCCTCGGCGCCATCCTCTCCAGGTCCTCCGACACAGCCGCGATGCTACCGCTGACGCCAGATCCCGGTACAACCGGGATCCACTGATCCCGGTTAACCTACGCCCAACCGTCAGCCTTTAGGGGGTGAGCGAGATGAAGGCTTATGTGCTGATCAACGCGTCTCCGGGCCGGGCGATCGAGATCGCCCAGAAGATGCAGGGTCAGTCAGGTATCAGTGCAGCCGACGCTATCACCGGCGAGTACGACGTGATCGCGGTGTGTGAGGCGCCTGATGTGAACGCGATCGGAGCGCTGATCGTGGAGAAGGTGCAGAAGGTGGACGGGGTCTTCAAGACGATCACCTGCCTCGTCGTCTCCTGAGCCCGTCTGAGAGGGAGCCGCCGGCCGGCATCAGTCCGGCCCGGCGTTCCACGCCGCCGTGTTGGGGAGAGTCCGGCTACGGGTTGCAGCGCACCGGTGAGACGGACGTGTCGGGGTTGATGCAGAGTGGCCCGAGAGTGGTCGTGGCGTCGGGGACGCTGATCATGGCCAGCGGGCCCGCCTTGTGCTCTCCGTTGAACGGAGTCGGGTGGCTCGGGTCGAAGCCACAGGCGGCGGCATCATTGGGGTTGTTGAACCAGAAGCCGAGGTGGAACGTGTTGGTCGGGTCGAGGCTCACGTTCGGGTCGAAGCCGAAGATCTGATTCAGGAGAATCGTGCGGACGTGCACGGTGCCGTTACCGTCGGCGTCCGCTTGCACGTCCGACTGGTACCAGGCCAGGCCGAAGTTCTTGAAGGCGGGATCGGCTTTTCCGGACGCCAGCAGCGAGCTGTTCTGGACGGTGAAAAGGTCGAAGGCGAGGTGCGGCTTGACGTTGTGGATCCGCAGCGTCAGCTGGTCGTTGAGCTCGCCACGGGTAACGGTCACCTCGGCTTTCGGGGCCTGGCTCGGGTCGCCCGGGTTGCGCGCGAGACAGGCCGCGAACTTCGGGTTGGCGACGAGGTTGAAGTGCGCGACGTCACGCGCCGCAGCGTGCGCGTTCACACCTCTGGCGGCGCTGAACGCCAGCGCCAGCAGGGCGGCCGTGAGGGCAAGGGCGGCCACCGTCAGCAGGCGGTGGCGGCGCAGGGACAGGGTCATGTCGATGGTTCCTCCTCGGTTTGGTTGGTTGGAGCCGGCCCCAGCGAGTGCGCGCCTCCCGCTGCCGGCCGCTCATTCGGTCGGGCCGCTCTACGCGCGTTCGGCCCGTGCCGGTTCAAAGCGCCCGGATTTGAACCGGCAGGCGCCGGGGGCACGTACAGAGACGGATGGATGCTCTCGGGTACGCGCCGGGCACAGCCCAGAGTCCGCATTCTCACGCCGCCATGGGCGGCCCGGCTCGGCGCCCTGGCCGAGCGGTGGCGGGGCGCGCGCGGAGAGCCTTCGGGCGACAATCTCAACTGATGCTGCGCCCCCGGCAGGCGGAGCCGGCGACCGCCCAGGCGGACCCGGAGTCGGCGCTGCTCCTGGCCGTCGGCCGTGGGGACCGCGAGGGCCCGCTGCGCGAGCTCTATCACCTCTACGAGAGGCGCCTCTACGCCCTCGGCATCTACCGGCTCGGCGATCCGGGCCTGGCCGAGGAGCTGGTCCAGGAAACGTTCCTCCGGCTCTGGCGTACCGCCGATCGCTTTGACCCCCAGCGCGGGACGGCGCGCAGCTTCATCTTCGCTATCGCGCGGCGGCTGGCGATCGACCTCTGGCGGCGCCCGTCGTCACGCCCCTTCGAACCGGAGCCGGAGGAGCGCGCTGAGGCAGACCCGGCGCTCGACGGCCTGCTGCTGTCACTCGAGGTCCGTGAGGCGTTGGAATCGCTGAGCGACGCCCATCGCCAGGTGCTGGAGCTGGCCTTCCAAGGGGACCTGACGCAGGCCCAGATCGCAGCCCGGCTTGGGCTCTCTTTGGGCACGGTCAAGTCGCGCACCTACCACGCGCTGCGCGCGTTCAAGCGGGCCGCGACGGAGAGAGGGCTGCATGGCTGAGATCGATCCCGGCCACCCGCACGTGGACGTGGCCGGCTATCTGCTGGGCGCGCTGAGCCCCGAAGAGGCCGAGGCCTTCCGCGTCCACCTCAAGAGCTGTCCCGCCTGCGCCCACGAGCTGGAGGAGCTGCGGGGCTGGACGGGGCTCCTGCTGCCGACCCCGCCCCCCCAGTCCCCGATGCCGCCCGCGAACCTCGAGAGCCGGGTTTTCGCGGCCCTGGCCGGCGAGCCGGACCGGCCGTCGGCCCTACCGGCCCCGCCGCGGCGTTCGTGGCAGTGGCCGTCCTGGTTGCGGCGCCCGTCGTGGCAGGCCGCCGCGGTCGCAGCGGTCGCGGCGCTGCTGATCCTTGTGCTGGCCGTGGGCGAGATCGCCCGCGTCCTGCCGCCGGGCCGCCAGCCGGGGCCCGCGCCGGTCCCCACCCAGGTCGTGCAGCTAGCCGCCCCAGCGGGCGGTGCGGCTCGAGGCACGGCCCATATCCAGCCGTCGGCGAGCGGGCGCGTGATCGAGCTGACGGTGCGCGACCTGCCGCCGCCGCCGGCCGGCCACTTCTACGTCTGCTGGCTCGTCGCCGACGGCGACACGCTGCAGCACCAGGACCGGATCTTCGTGGGCAGCTTTGTCGTCCACGGCACGGGTCCGCAAACGGTCCGGTGGGAGACGGCCGCCGACCCGGCCCGCTACCCGCACCTCGGGGTCACCCTGGAGCCCGACGACGGAATACCTCTGCACCGCGGACCAAGGGTGCTGTCCGGCACGGTCTGACGACGTCCAGGTCTGCGCCTGCTTATAGGTCTTGCAATCCTAGGCTACCGTTATCTAGGATACGCTGACCTATGTACCTCGACATTCTGGTGCTCTCGCATCTCGCCCACCGGCCGGCGCACGGCTATGAGATCAAAAAGCGTGTGGACCAGTCGCTCGGCTCGCCACGGCTGAACAACAACGTCCTCTACCCGGCGCTCAGGCGGTTCGAGGAGGCCGGAGCGATCAAGGGCGAGCTGGTCCCGCAGCAGGGAGTGCCCCCGCGTCGAGTCTTCCAGCTGACGGAGTCGGGCCACGAGCTCCTCCGCAGCCTGCTGGAGGACTTCCCGGAAGACCTGGCCGACAGCGACGAGGAGTTCCTCACCCGGCTGGCGTTCTTCCACCTGGTCGATCCCCAGGTTCGGCTCGACATCCTGGGCCGGCGGCGGCAGGCCCTCCGCCGGCGGATCGACCACCTCGACGCGATCGCCGGCCTGGCTGCCGATGGCGAGCAGCCCTACGCCCAGGGCCTTCTCGACTTCCAGCGCCGCCAGGCCGAGAGCGAGCTGGGGTGGGTCGGCGAGATCGCTGCCGACGAGGCTCGCCGGATCGATGAGGGGAGCTGAGGACGCCTGGTCGAGAGCGCGAGGGTGTTGATGGGTTATGAGCGCAAGGCTTCAGTGGGAGCCAGCCGGGCCGCCCGCAACGCGGGATAGGCGCCCGCCGCCCCACCAACCAGCAGAGCCACCAGCACGCCGCCTCCGACCGCCGCCGGCGGCACCACCAGCTGCCAGCCCTGATACGCTGCCCAGCCAGCCGTCGCCACGGCGCCGAGACCGACCCCCAGCCCGCCGCCCAGGGCCGAGAGCAGCGCCGACTCCGCCAGGAACTGGACCCCGACATGGCCTCGGGAGGCGCCGAGGGCGCGCCGCAACCCGATTTCAGATCGGCGCTCCAAGACGGAAATGAACATCACGTTGGCGATCCCGACCCCTCCCACCAGCAGGGCGATCGCGCTGAGGCCCAAGAAGAGCTCGACACCCGAGGACTGCACCGCCAGCTGGGCGGCCAGTGCGTCCGACGGCCGGCTAACGCCGACTTGGTCGGGCCGCTCGGGATCGACCGTGCGCGCAAGCAGCGAGCGCACGACCGTGACCCGGTCAGGATCCGCGCGCACGTAGACACGGGTGGGGTGGCCGTCATAGCGCAGCAGGCCGGCGGCGGCTGGCAATCCGACCAGCACGTCACGATCGACATCGGGGGCAAGGCCGACTCGGTCGAGGATCCCGATCACGTGGAACCAGCGGCCGCCCATCCAGACATCGAGGCTCTCGGTCAGGTCGGCAAAGCCCAGCTGGACGGCGGCGTCGAAGCCGAGCACAACCACCGGGTAGACGGACGTCGCCGGCGTCAGGAAGGCGCCCCTCAGGAGGTGGCCTTGCAGTGCCGCCAGCAGGCCGGTGTCGGTCGCCCTCACCGCCAGGCCGCCGGTCAGGTAGGCGGGCACGAGGTCGTTGCGATACACCGAGACCCCCGGCAGGGCGGCGGTGGCCGACACCCGTTGCACCCCGGCGACGAGCCCGATGCTGGGCGCCGCGGTGGCCGGGAGCTCCCTCTCGGGACCGGTCAGGCCGCTTCCGGCCTGCACCGTGAGGAGGTTGGTGCCGAGCCTTTCGATGCGCTGCACGAGATCGGCCTGGCTCGACCCCGTGACGCCGAGCACGCCCACCAGCGAAGCCACACCTATCGCGATGCCAAACACGGCCAGCGCTGCCCGCAGCCGGCGGGTGCGAAGGCCGGAGATCGCCACCCCAGGCAGGTCGGCCAGACGTAGACGGGAAGCGCTCACGGGTCGCTGTCCGCCACGACCCGGCCGTCCCTGATCTCGACCCGCCGCGGCAGTGCCGCCGCCACCTCGGGGTTGTGGGTGACGACCACGATCGTGGTCCCGCCGGAGTTCAGCTCCAGCAGCAGGTCGACGACGGCCCGCCCCGCGGCGCTGTCGAGGTTCCCTGTCGGCTCGTCCGCAAGCACAATCGCCGGTCGCCCGGCCACCGCCCGGGCGATGGCCACCCGCTGACACTCACCGCCGGAGAGCCGGGCCGGGACGTGATCCGCGCGGTGGGCCATCCCCACCCGCGCCAGCGCCGCGCCGGCGAGCGCCCGCCGCTCGCGCCCGGGCAAGCCGCGGTAGAGCAGCCCCATCGCGACGTTGTCGAGGGCGTTGAGGCCGTCCTGGAGGTGGAACCGTTGAAAGACGAAACCGAGCCGCCAAGCCCGCAGAGTTGAAAGCTTCCCGTCGGACAGGCGGCCGGCCTCCTCTCCCACTACCCGGACCGAGCCGGAGGACGGGCGCTCGAGGGTGCCCATAACGTGGAGCAGGGTGGACTTGCCGGAACCCGACGGACCGACCACAGCGGCCAGCTCGCCGGCCTGGAAGCGGAGGTGAATATCGTGCAGCGACTCCACCGGAGGGTCGCCCGGGAATCGCTTGCTCACCCGCTCCAACTCCAGGACGGTGGGGATCACAACCTGGGCACCTCGACGATGTCGCCCGCCCGGAGGCCGGGGCCAGTGATCTCGACGATGCCGCTATCGCTGAAGAGGCCGGGGACGACCGCCACGAGTCGCCGCTGATCGCCCTGCACCAGGCGCACGGCGTAAGCGCTGTCGCCCTCCGCCAGCAGCGCTGTCACCGGCACAGCCAGCACCCCGCGGTGCACCGTGTCCGTGACCAGGACCCGGATGGGCGCCTGGTCATAGCCGGCAAGCGCGTGTTGGTCGGCCACGTCCACGGTCACCGGAACCGTCGGCCGCGGTGGCGGGGCGCCCTGCTGGGAGGCGGCGACGGTGGCCACGGCGCCAACGCTGACGATCCTGCCTGGAGTCGCGGTCGTGCCGTCGGGGAGCGTGATCGACACAGCGTCGTTGGGGTGGACGAAGCCGAGAAGCGCGGTGTCCAGGTCAACCTCCACGTAGCGCCGCGTGGGGCTCAGGTCGAGAACCGACGATCCACCTTGTGGCATCGACCCGACGGCTGCGTGCAGCGTCGTGACCCGCACAGGGCCCGGCTGGAACACGACCTGGCCGAGGTCGATAGTGCCGGTCTGGGGCAGGGCCAAGGCCGCCTGCCAGCGCTCCACGGCGGCCGCATCCGCAGCCGTGAAATCGCCGTCCGCAACGAGGTCCGACCCATCGCCGAAGCCGAGGGCGAGCAGGTTCTGCTCCAGCTGCTGCACGTCCGGGCCGGACACGCCGACGCCCAACCGTCGCCAGGCTGGTACGTCGCCGAACAGCAGCACGATCGGTGTCGCGCCCACGCGGTAGAGGACGTGGCCGCGGTCGACCACGGTGCCTGGGACCGGGAGCCACGTGATCAGACCGGGCGCCAGCGTCGCGGTGACCAGCACCTGGGCCAGCGCTTGCTGGGCGTCGGCCAGCTTCGTCGAGGCCGCTGCCACCGAGTGCCGAGCGGCGGCCACGGTGGTCGTGTCGCCGTGCTGCTGGGCGGCGCCCAGCTGGTCTCGCGCCGCCTGCAGCTGGGCGGCCGCCTCATCGGCCCCGGAGCGGGCCTCACCGACTGCCGCGGGTGGGCTGCCGGCCGCGGCGAAAACAGTCATGGTCGGCCCGAAGGTGATCGTTCCGTTCAAGCTCTCCCGGCGGCTGACGTCGGCGCGCACGACGCGGGCGGTCGCCACCGGGAC
>JALYZG010000195.1 GCA_030948965.1 Candidatus Dormiibacterota bacterium
CCTATTCACACGCGGCGCGCCTTTGGCTTCCACAGAGCGCCGCGTTGATCGGGCTGAACATGCTCAGTTTCGGCGACCGTGACGCCGACTTACCGAGCCGAGCGGGCTGACCCACACAAGTGCAGGAGCGCCCACTTTAGGGACTTGTCTCACAGATTAGCCATCGCGACCCTGGCCGGGATCCTCGGTTGACCACCGGTCTGACCACCTATTCGCCGGATGCCCTCGGTAGCGCAAGACCCGCCACGGACGACGTGACGGCACCGCCCCGTTCGGAGGAGCCCGGCTGGACGCCGCCGTTTGCGTCTTGAAACCCGGCGAACAGCTTCCCGGCGCGCTTCAGCGATGGGATGCCCATCATCGTGGTCTTGCTGACGCCGCACGATGAGGTGAGCAGTTCGTCAACGACCTTGCGGTAGTCAACTCACGCATCGGGGCTCATTGCTGCGCCTCCAGCCTTTTCTTGAGGTTGTCGAGGTTGCGCACCTCGGTAGCCATTGTCTTGCGGACCATCGGCATCAGGAGCTTCTTTAAACCATTCAGCTCTGCGGTTAGTCTGAAGCGCACCCGCGTATGGCCGTGTACGTCGTCGAGGTCATAGCTCCCTGAGGGACGAACGGGGCCGGTGACCGTCCGGAACGCCAGTCGCCGGTCGGGCTGGTATTCGGTGATCTCGATGTCGGCGTCGATCCTCCGTCCCCTCGGGCCGCTGACGATCTGACGGTACCGCGTACCGACGCCGTCGCCAGACACGCGAGTGACCTCAATGACGCCCGGCCGCCATTCGCCGTCGTGCTCCGCGTCGGCGAGGTAGGCGAAGACCTCGCCTCGCGGACGCGCGATCGTCGTCTCACTGCTTGCTTGGGGCAACTGGCTCTCCTCCTTTTGGGCGGTGTGGTTCAACGTGGGCACGGAGCTTGTCCAGCCCGCTCTCCCACCCCGTCTGATAGGGCTCAAGCGGCCCTGGTCCGTCGAAGTTGGCGTGCACGAGGATTACCTCCGTGCGTGAGCCGAGATCCCCAAACTCAACTGTCACCAGGGACTCCCGTGGAACGGTTATCACTGAGCCAGTGCATCCAGCGGCGGACATTCCTCGGGCGTCGTCTCGGCAAGGTCGGGCGCTTTGCCATCGCTGGCTAGGAACCTGGCGAACTGGGCAAGAGAATCGTGGTACGCCGTCAGCGTCTTCGGGCGGCGGAAGTCACCGAGGAGTTTCAGCTCGTACGAGTCCCACCAGGCTTGCCAGCGCTCCGGGAGCGCGGCCGGACTCCGCCGGTCGGTAGCCGGCCTGGAATGGACTCGATCGGGCGCCCCAGGGTTCATGGTTGTCGACGTCCAGGTATCATCTGAGTTAACGCTATGGCCATCTCGTACCACCGTTCGGGCACGGTTGGCTACGACATTAGCGGGTCACTCCAAGTTCAGAATGGGTCATGGTGCCCGCGGGAGGATTCGAACCCCCGACCAACTGCTTAGAAGGCAGCTGCTCTATCCCCTGAGCTACGCGGGCGGACCGGCTCCTGCGGGGCGCTGGGCGCAGATTGTACCGGCGGCTTCCGATTCCGCCCCGCCGGTCAGCAGTGCTCCGAGGCAGACTCCCGAGCTGCCTCGCGCCGGCCCCTGACAAACCACACGGCGAGCGCTGCCAAGGCCAGGAGCGCGATCACTATCGCCGCCGTCTGGATCGGCCCCGACACCCGCTGGTAGCCGGTGCCGAGCGCGACCCCCACCCCAGTTAGCGCGGCACACCAGGGCAGGGCGCCGGCCAGCGTGAGTAAGGCGAACGGGACCGGCCGCAGCCTGGCCAGGCCGGCGGGGAAGGAGATGTAGGTCCGGACCACCGGTAGCAGGCGGCCGATGAAGACCGCCGCCAAACCCCAGCGCTCGAACCAGCGATCGGCCATCTCCAGGTGCGCGCGAGAAAGCCCGATCCGGCGACCCGGGCCCAGGATCAGGGGTTCGCCGAAGCGGGCGGCCAGTACGTAGGCGACGAGGGAACCGGCCAGGTTGCCAACCCCACCGGCCAGGACCACCGGCAGGAATTGCAGGTGCCCGGTCGCCACCAGCAGACCGCCTACCGGCATGATGATCTCGCTGGGGAAGGGCAGGCCGCAACTCTCGGCGGCCATGAGGACGAGGATGGCGAGGAGGCCGTAGGTGGCGATCAGGTTCGTCAGGGCGCCGGTCACGCCGCCTCCACGCTCAGGGTCACGGGTCCCAAAGTAGCGCACACGGTGATGAGGGCCGTTGTTGGCGGCGCATAGTTACGGCTGTGCGCCGGGCGTCCGCAGCAGAACTCGTCGCCCGCGTCGGCGCCAATGGCGCAGGTCCCGGGCCGGACTTCCGGATCCGGCTGCTGGACCTGAGGTCCGCACGCCGCGTCCTCACGCCGCTGGTCGCGCTGGCGGTGCTCGCGGTCGCGGGCTTTCACTTCGCGGTCACGTCCGCGCCGTCAGCGCCCTCCGCCCGCGCGCTGCCGCGTCCGTCGATCCCCCAGCCGAACGAGGTCATCGTGCAGCCTGGCTCCGCCGGCGAGGTCGAGTGGGTGGCCACAAACCCGGGTGACGCGGCCGCAGCGGGCGTGAACGCGGTCTGCAGCCCCGGTCAGGCTTGCCTCGAGTTGCGGCCGCCGGCGCCCTGAGGTCCAGTACCCTCACTCGCCGTGGCCGGCTTTCTCGACCCCCGCTCCATCGCGCTCATCGGGGCAACGGAACGCTCGGCCTGGTCGGCCGCCCTGCTTGCCAATCTGACCGGTCTCGGCTACGAGGGCGAGATCCACCTGGTCAATCCGCGCCGTTCCGAGCAGTTCGGACGCCCGTGCCACTCCAGCCTGGACGTGGTGAAGGGCGCGATCGATCACGCCTACGTCCTAACCGGCACGGCGGCGGCCCTCGGTGTCATCGATGAGTGCGGCCGCCGCGGCGTCCGCTACGTGACGATGATCACGGC
>JALYZG010000212.1 GCA_030948965.1 Candidatus Dormiibacterota bacterium
ACACCTCGTCCGTGACGGGGCCGGAGACGAGCCGCGTGCCGGCCTCGGCCAGCTCCAGAGCCGCGCGCTCCCGGGCCGTGAAGTAGGGAGCCTCACGCCAAACCGGCAGGGCGAACAGCTTGCGCTCGGCCTGACCCGGGAACCGGGCGTCGCGGCTGTGCATGTCCACGCAGTAGGCGCAGCCGTTGAGCTGCGAGGCGCGAGCCCGTACCAGCTCCAGGAGCGACGATTCCAGCCCCGTCTCGCGGCTGGCGGCATCGAGCGAGTTCATGGCCCGGCTGGCCGCGGTACGAGCTTGTCCACGGCGAGGTGGATCTCAGGGACGACTACGAACACCTGGGCCGGACGCGCGGCGTCCTGGCCACGCCAGAACAGACCGTGATCACCTCCGGCTACGTCCAGGCCCTGTCGTTGCTGACGCGGGTCCTGGCGGCGACGGGGCCGGCGACCCTGGCCATGGAGGACCCCGGCCTGGCCTTTCACCGCGCCGTGGTCCGACGGAGTGGGGCGGAGGTGGCCGCGCTGCCCGTCGACGGGGGGCCCGGACCGATCTCCTGGTGAAGCCAGCCTGGCAGTCGGTGGCCGGAGTGATCGTGACCCCCGCCCATCAGTATCCGACGGGGGTCGTCCTGCACCCAAGTCGGCGCCTGGCTCTCGTCGAATGGGCCCGCAAGAGCGGCGGTCTGGTTGTCGAAGACGACCTGCCTTGCGGAGAGGGTGGCGAGCGAGCGGTGTTGACGCGCGCCGGGGCGGCGAGCTTGGCGATTGGGGCCTTGGCCGACCACTGGCAGGAACCGGGCGACCAACCCCAGGGCCTCGTGGTCGGCTACGCCACCCCGCCGGATCACGCCTACCCCGCCGCGCTCGACGTCTTGTCTCGGGTGCTGCGGGCACCCTCCTAAAACGAATTCGGGCCCAGCATCCGTCACGAGCGAAGGATCGCGCCTGTGCCCGGCGCCGCGCCCCCGAAATTGATCCAGGCCGCCCGGGCCACCGTATCGGGGTTTGCAGGTTTGTCCAACCTGAGGTGGCGCCGCAAGGTGCCATCCGTGGCCGGCTCAGGGGGCCCCATCCGGCCGGGCGCATCGTCCGCCTTGATCGAGACTTTCTTAAGGAGGATTCCGTTTATGCAGTCCGACGCCGATGAAATGGGAGCGATGCAGGATGCACGCGACCGCTTAGCCGCGTATGCGATTGACCGTCGCTCGCTGCTCAAGAAAGGCGGCCTCCTGGCCGCGGGCGCGACGGCCGTGAGTTGGAAGCTGTTCGACGTGGTCAAGGTCCAGGCGGCCGGGCCCGGCGACTCCGCTCAAGACATCCTCAACCTGGCGGTGACGGCCGAGCGCCTCGCGGTCACCTTCTACAGCCACGGCGTGATCAATCGGGAACGGCTAGAGCTCGAAGGCGAGGATCTTGACTACATCAAGGCTGCGCTCATCGAAGAGCAGATCCACGAACAGTTCTTCGTAGGCGCCGGGGGCAAGACGCTGAATCCCGGCAACACCTACAGCTTCCCGCAGGGTCAGCGGACGTTCGAGCACCTGGAGACCTTCATCGACACGCAGCAGCAGCTCGAAGGCGTCTTCGACGCCGCTTTCATCTCTGCCTGCCGACGGTTTGCCCAATTGGATTCCAGCGGGAAGCTGTCGCAGATCGCGTGTCAGATCGCGATGATCGAGTCTGAGCATCGCGCGCTCGGCCGAGCCATCCTCAAGCGCAGGCCCGCAGACAACTGGGTCTACGGTGACTCCCAGGGTCTGACCGATCCCTTCGTACAGACCGCGGTGGCGACGGTGGCCAAGGCGGGCTACCTCAGCCCAACCGCGGGCAACTCCTTCACCTACGAGCCGGTGTTCCCGGTCGGTACGGCACTCAAGAACGAGCTGGCGAGCGTCAACGAGCGCATCGTCTCGCGCACGCCTTAGTCGATCAGATCACGAAGCTCGGGTTCGCCGCCGGAACGTTAGGCGAACCCGAGCCCTCCCATAAATAGTTGTGGGAAGGGCGGGCGGCCTTGTTCTCTGGGCCCCAGCTGGTTGCTCATGATAATGACTGTTTACCGTAGCTTAATGGCCCCTCGCTGAAGAACTTCGGGTTCAGGCGGCGGTGCGACCTGCCGGCTCCCTCGCCAGCCAGGCCAGTAGCGCCGCCTCGGCCGTGTCGTCCAGCCCGCGGAGAAAGAGCAGCAGCGGCACGGCCGTCTCCCTGAACTCGGCGCTCAGGTTCAAGGCGTCGTGCCCCGGCTGCTCCAGCGCCGCCGCCGACGCCTCCAGTGCGCTGAGCGCGCGGCTGACGTGGCGGCGAAGCGCGCCCAGCTCAGTTCGCTCCGCCGCCTGGTCGGCGGCCCAGGCGGCGCGCACATCTCGGATCGCGTCCAGTAGCCGCCGGGCCGTTGCCCGGCGCAGTCGCGAATCCGCTTCTGGCGCCGTCAACCGGGTGGTGAGCTCGTCTTCGAGCCGGATGAGTCGCATCAAGCGGAATTGGGTGGTTAGCGTGCGCATCGCACGATCATTATAGCGAACACGTGTTCGTAAGAGGAGTCAAGGGTCCGCGGGCCGTCTCCCGGAACGACCCGCCAGGAGCAGTGGCGCTTGCCAGCGCTCCTCATCACGTCCATGCTGTGCGAGACAGTGCTGCCCAAACCGGGCCGGCTTCGGACGCTCGGACTCGGAGGTCATAGCCGCCCGGCCGCCCTCGTGCTGGACTGGTTGCGCCGGGGGTTGCGGTGGCTGGGTCATCAGGGCCCGATCCGTGTCCTGCTCATCTACCGCGACAGTGCCGGCGGCGATTACGCGGCCAGTCTCGCCTTCTACGCGCTGGTGACCATGTTTCCGATCTTCCTCGGACTCCTCACCCTGCTCGGCCTGGTCAGCCGGAACGAGGACTTGGACCTCCGTCTCCAGGCCCAGATCGTGGACACCTTCCCGCTCGGCGTGCAGCTCGAGGTGCAGGGCGCTCTCGTGTCTCTTCGCAAAGGCGCGGCCGCTTACGGCCTGATCGCGATCGCGTGGCTGCTCTGGAGCGGGACCGGCTACTTCGCGCACCTGGAATTGGGGATGAACCGCATCTACGTGGCGCCCAACCGGTCTTTTTGGAAGCAGCGCCTGATGGGCGTGGGCATGATCTGCTCGCTCTCGACATCGATCGCCGTCGGTGCGGCTGGCTCCTGGGTCCTGGGCACGCTCCTCGGCCTCTCCGTTCTCGGCTTCGTGGCCAACTGGTTGATCCTGACTGCGCTGCTGCTGTCGATGTACCACGTGGTCCCTAACCGGAGGCTCGGCTTGCACGAGTCCTGGCCGGGGGCCGTGCTGGCCAGCACCGCGATACAGGTCTTGAACCTCGGCTTTCCGATCTATCTGCGCCTGACCCACAACTTCAACGCCTTTGGCCGCGGGCTCCTGTTCTTCCTGGTGCTAGTCACCTGGCTGTACCTGGTCAGCCAGGTCCTTCTCCTCGGCGCCGTGCTCAACCGGCTGCAGGTGGGCCGAATCCCCGACATCGGCCGCTCCTACGACAGCGGCTAGCCGATCGGCTAGCCGTCGCCTTGCTCAGACGCCGAAGATGCGGCACAGCTCGGCCGCCAAGGCCTCAGGGGCCTCATCCGCGTCACTGGCCAGCGCCCCCGCCACGACCTCGTTGACCGCCCCCACGACGGCCCGGCCGAAGACGGAGGCGTCCGCATCGAGGAACTCGCCCACAGTCTGGCCGCGCCGGACTTCCGCCTCCACGTTGCGCGCGAAGTCGCCGTGCAGGCGGGCTCGAACCGCCTCGATGCCTGGCGACAGGCCAACCGATTCGACGAGCAGCAGGCGGGCCACCGCGGCCTGATCCAGGCAGCACCGGACGAAGCCGTGGATGCCGCCGCGTAGATGCGCCCGGTGCCCTTCCCCCGCCCCCCGCGCCGCGCGGTCGGCGGCTGCCATGAGCGCCCCGCCCTCGCGTTCGAGTAGGGAGCGGAAGCAGTCCTCCTTGGACCGGAAGTGAACGTAGAACGCGCTCTTGGAGGTGCGGGCCGCGGCCACGATGTCGTCGATGCTGGTGTCGTGAAAACCGCGCTCGGTGAACAGCCGGAGTGCCGCAGCCTCGAGTCGCCGGCGCCGGCCCTGGGTCTGCCGCGGCGTGTCGGTCGTCCGCGGGCGGCGGGACACGGGTGCGGGCGTTCCGAGATCACGCGAAGGCACCCTCAGATTGTGCCCGCCGGCTGGCGGGCGCGGGCCGGCCGGGGAGCCGGCGCCGCGTCCGTTAACGAGCCAGAGGGCTGAAGTCGGTCTAGCCGACCCCTCCCTCGACGCCGCGCGCATCGAGCACCGGGACTAGCTCCACGGGCTTGCCCTCGACGCCGCCAACCGCGAACACGGTATAGGTGGCCGGCGCCACATCCAGGTACCGCGAGCCCTTGGTGAACGCGAGTCCGCGGATTAGGGTCGCCCCGTTTTGAACGGCCACATCCACGGGTCCGACCGGAGGTGCGGCGTGAATCACACGCACCTTGGCGCCGCCCGGGTGCAGCAGCACCTCGCCGGAGTCCGCGGGCTGCTGGCCGAAACCATCGCCGAGGGCGCCGTCTCAGGTTTCTTCCCGCCTCGGCTGGACGCCGAGCTGCACGCGGACCTAGTCCTCGGGCTCGTGGCCGTCACCCGCCCCTTAAGAGTCGCTAGGCGGCCGAGATGGCTCGGCTGATCACCAGCCGCTGGATCTCCGAGGTGCCCTCGAAAAGGGTGTAGATCTTGGCGTCCCGGTGCCACTTCTCGACGGGGAAGTCGCGGATATAGCCGTAGCCGCCGCAGATCTGGATCGCCTCGTCGGTGACCTTGACCGCGACCTCGCCGGCCTTGAGCTTGGCCATCGAGCCCTCCGCCCTCTTGAACTCGCCGCCGTTCTTCGACTCCCAGAGCGCCCGCCAGATCAGCGCGCGCGAGGCCTCGATCTCCATGGCCATATCGACCAGCTTGAAGGCGATCGCCTGGTTATCGAAGATGGGACGGCCGAACTGGCGCCGCTGCTGAGCGTAGGCGAGCGCGAACTCGTAGGCCGCCCGGGCGATGCCCAGGGCCTGCGCCCCCACCACCGGACGGGTGGCCTCGAACGTCTTCATGGCCACGTTCGCCCGCGAGGACTTGCCCTCCCGCGCCCGCGCCAGCCGCGCCTCCAGCTTCTCCGAGCCGCCGAGCAGGCAGTCGTTCGGCACCACCACGTCGTCCAGCAGCACCTCCGCCGTGTGCGAGGCGCGGATGCCCATCTTCTTCTCCTTCTTCCCCTGCCGCAGCCCCGGCGTGCCCTTGGGCACTACGAAGGAGGCGTGGCCGCGCGAGCCCAGATCGGGATCGACCGAGGCCACGACCACGTGCACGTCGGCGATGCCGCCGTTGGTGATGAAGACCTTCTGGCCGTTCAGGATCCAGTCACCGTTCCGGCGCACGGCCTTGGTCTTGTAGGCGGACACATCGGAGCCGGCGTCGGCCTCGGTGGCGCAGAAGGCGCCGACGGCGGGCTCGCGCGCGGTGCCATAGCAGAGCGGCATCCACGTCGCCACCTGCTCGGGGGTGCCCTGCGCCGCGAGCGCGGCGACCGGCAGCCCCGTGCCCTGGATGGCGAGGGCGATCCCGGCGCAGCCCCAAGTGAGTTCCTCGGCCACCAGCGCGGGCATGATCCCAGTGGGGTCGGCGAACGACTGGAGCGTGAACTCGGGCCCGTAGAGCCCGGCCTCGGCGGCCTTCTTGACCAAATCCCAGGGAAACTCCTCGGTCTCGTCGTATTGCGCGGCCACCGGGCGGATCTCCCGCTCGGCGAAGTCGTGGACCCAGTCGCGGATCTCGCGCTGGTCGTCTGTCAGCTCGAAGGACACCATGATCGTTCGGGGCTCCTCGTTCGCGATGTACGTCGCCGGTACGTTGCCGTACCGCCGCCGTCGCTGCAATTCTACGCCGCAATGCGTCATAGGAACAGAGGCTTTTGTGCCGGACTAGGCGGCGGCGCCCAGAAGGAGCGGCCAGGGATCCGCCATCTCCCCCACCTTGACCACGATGACGGCCGGCCCGGGCTCGGCGAGGGCCCGCCGCAGCGCTACCCGGAGGCCCTCCGGGCCGTCGGCCGGAATGCCCGAGACCCCGAACGATTCGGCCAGGCGCACGAAGTCCGGGTTGCGCAGCTCAGAAGCAATCTCGCGGCCGAAGCGCTGCCGCTGGATGCGGCGCACGTTGCCGAAGCCGCCGTCATCGAAGACGACGCTGATGGCGGGCAGGCCGTGCTGGGCGGCCGTGGCCAGCTCCTGGACGTTGAAAAGGAACCCGCCGTCCCCGACCAGTATCACCACGCGGCGCTCGGGCTGGCCCGCCTGGGCGCCCAGCCCGGTCGGCAGCTCGAATCCGAGGGTGCCCTGGTAGCCCGATGTGAGGTAGGTGCGCGGCTCGTAGACGGGAAAGCCCACGCGGCTCCAGTAGCCGAGCTGGGTCATGCCCGGGATGACGATCGTGTCGTCGCTCAACTCGTCGCGCAGCACGGCGCCGTAGGCCGCCTGGGGCTGCAGAGATGACGCCGCGGCCTCAGCTTCCCGCCTGATCTCCTCGAGCTCATGCCAGCCGCCGCTGTTGTCGGCGGGAAGAAGCGAGGCGAGGGCCGCCAGCGCCGTCCGGGCGTCCGCCTCGACCGCCACGCGGGGTGGGCCGTCGCGGCTGAGCTCGGCCGGGTCGGCGTCGATGCGCAGCAAAACCTGTTCCGGCCGCAACCGCCAAGGGCCGCCGCCGAGCCGGGTGAAGCGCGTGCCCACGGCCAGGATCACATCTGCACCGTCCAGCAGACGCCTCGCGGTCAGGCCGTCGCAGGCCAGCCGGTGGCGGGACGAGAGCGCACCCTTGGCGTTGGCCGTCATCAGCACCGGGGCTTCCAGGCACTCCGCTACCGCCCGCAGCTCGTTCCACGCGCTCGCGGCCAGCATCCCGCCGCCGGCCAGGATCAGCGGCCGCACCGCGCCGGCCAGGATCGGGGCCATCTCCTCCAGTCCGGCCGGGTCGGGAGCCGGCTGAGCGGGCCAGGGCGCCACGCGCCCTGGCGGGTCCGGGGCGAAAGACGCCTCCAGGACGTCGGGCGGGATCTCGATCTCGACCGGGCGGGGGCGGCCCGCGCTCATCCGGCCCACGGCCTCGGCTACGAGCCCCGGCACCTCGTCAGGCCGCATCGCCCGCCCCGACCACTTGACCACCG
>JALYZG010000215.1 GCA_030948965.1 Candidatus Dormiibacterota bacterium
CGTGTCCAACTGTCGAGACGCAAGCGCGAAGATCGGCCGGGGGCGCCCAAGGGCCAGGTCCCACCGCCCGCCCCCGGCAAGACCGTGGGTCCTACCGGTCGCCGTCGCTCCAGCATGCCGCTGATCGAGATCGCCCGCGCCGCCAATGAGGCCGAGGCGCGCGCCGGGCTGCAGCGCTGGCGGGCGCGCCATGCCGAGGTCTGGTCCCACCTCGCACCCTCCGATATCCTCGTCGACTCGATGCGGGGACGGAACACGACCTGGACGCGCATCCGGATCAATCTGCGCAACGTTCCCGAGTCCGAGCGGCCGGCGCAGGAAGCGCTCGAGGTCGACTATGACCCCTGGGCCGGGTACCATGGTCCTGACCGCTCCGGCCAACTGGAGCGCCCCAAGCGAAAGAGAGCTAGTCCCAGCGACGCTTGACCTGCATGTGTTGTTTCACACTCTTGTGGATCAGCTTCCACTTGCGCCGCTCCTCGATCTGCAACCGCACGTCAGCCTTGACCTCGATCGCCCGCAGCTCACGCTGCAGCTTCCGGTAACTTGCAAAGCGGCTCGGGTCGAGGGTCCCGCCCTCGAGCGCCGCGACGACCGCGCAATCCGGTTCGGTCTCGTGCCGGCAATCGGTAAACCGGCACCGGAGGGCCGACTCTTCGATGTCGAGGAAAACCTCCGCGAGGGCCTCCGCCCCGGCCCAGAGCTGGATCTCTCGCAAGCCAGGCGTATCGATGACGAGGCCCCCGCCAGGGACCTTCAGCAGCTCGCGATGACTGGTGGTGTGGCGTCCCTGGCCGCTCCTGTGCACATCGGATGTCCGCAGCACCTCCTCGCCGAGCAGGCGATTGATCAGAGTGGACTTGCCAACGCCCGACGAACCCACCAGCACGGCCGTCTTTCCGCGGGAAAGATGCCCGCGGACAGCCTCGATCCCGGCGCCGCTTAGGCTGCTGACGGCGACCACCGGCACCCCAGCCGCGATCGTTTCCAGCTCAGCCTCGAATTGGTCCGGGCTGTTGAGATCCACCTTGGTCAGTACGATCACCGGTGCCGCCCCGCTCTGGTAGACGACCGTCAACAGTCGCTCGATGCGGCGCAGGTTGAAGTCGCTGTCCGCTGAGGTGGCAATGAAGACAAGGTCGACGTTGGCCGCGATGACCTGCGCGGCCGTCTCGCGGCCCGGCGCCTCCCGAGTGATGGCGGATTGCCGCGCCAGCACGGCGCGAATCTCGGTCGCTTCCGGGGTGTGGCGAACGGCCACCCAGTCACCGACTGCCACCAGACGGGCATCGCGCAGGGCGCTGCCGAGTGTCGCCAGTGGCGCGCTGCCGGCGAGCTGCACGAGGAACTTCGTGCCGTAGTCGGCTGACAGCCGTCCCGGCTGGACATCCTCGTCATCGAGATCGTCGAAGGCTGAGGCAAATCGCTCGTTCCAGCCGAGCTCTTCCAGCTCGGCGCGGTCGTCTGAATTCAATCCAAGGACCTCCCTGATGTGGGTAACGGCAAACGGCGTCGGCGCCCTTCGCCGGGGAGGCTATTGACGGGTTTGGCTAACGCAGCCCCGGGGAGGTGGACGCCACGCAGGCACGACTCACAATGATCACAGCCACGTAGACCTCACCTCCCGCTAGAGTTTCGCGGCCCCGAGTCTAACACGCCTCGGTCACGAAAGAAGGAGGGGCGCGAGGCGCCGAAGCTCGGCCGTAGGAGCTCGGTCGGTCGTCGGCGTCAGGACACTGACCGCCACCTGGTTGGCCCCAGCCTCCTGGTGCCGCCGCAGCTTGCGAGCGATTTCCTCGTCGTCGCCCCAGGCCACGATCGCATCGAAGAGCGGGTCGCTACCAGGCGGGGTCAGGTCATCGTCGGACCAGCCCAGCCGAACGAGGTTGTTGCGGTAGTTAGGTAACCGCAGGTAGGTGCGCATATAGATGTCGCCCGTTAGTCGGGCCGCCTCGCGGGTCTTGGCGAACACGACGGCCTGCTCCGGAGCCAGCAAGCGGTCCGGCCCCAGGATGCGACGCGCCTCGAGCGTGTGCTCGACCGGAACGAAATACGGATGCGCGCCGGCCGTTCGCTCGCCGGCGAGCTGCAGCATCTTCGGTCCGAGGGCGCCCAGCACGATGGGGACGGGTAGATCCGGCTCAGGTGCGCGGTAGGGGGCCTTTTCCATCTGGTCGAGATAGGCCCGCATTGCCGTCAAGGGCCGTTCGTATTGATGGCCGCGATCGTTGACGAGCCCAGCGTGGCTGACACCGATACCGAGCACGAATCGGTTCGGCCACGCTTCCGCCAGCGCTCGGCCGCCATTCATCATCGCGGTCGGGTCTCGAGCCCAAATGTTGGCGATGCCGGTGGCAACCTTGATGCGGCTGGTGGCCGCGAGGATGATGGCCGAGGCCGCAAACGCCTCGCGGGCGAGGGACTCTCCGACCCAGATGGCGCCGAACCCCATCTCTTCGACCTCGGCGATGGCGCGCCGGAGGTCGGGAGTCCGCAAGAACGCCATCGAGCCCAGCCAGACCGCGGCGCGCCCCAGGTCTACGTTCGCGCGGGTTGTCGTGTGTGCTC
>JALYZG010000220.1 GCA_030948965.1 Candidatus Dormiibacterota bacterium
GTCCCGCATCCTGCATCGAGAACTGCGCCGACGAATGCGCCTTCGCCCGCCAGGCGCAGTATCGCGGGCTGTGGTTCTCCAGTGTCCCAAGGCGCCGGGCCATCGAGGTACGACGCATCCCAGGGCCGGCCCGCCCGCCGCTCGTGACTGGTTGGTTGCCGCCCGCCGTACGAATCGTCGGCTCGGACTCCTGTCTGCTCGGACATCTTCGCCTCTTCCCTGCGACTGGGGTAGCGAGCCTCATCGTCGCACGCAGCCGGTCATGTGGCAAGCGCATGCCGTTCCGTCAGCGGAACCCCCTAAACTCACCGCCAAGCAGGAGGCGCATCTCGTCGCGCTTTACCGCGCCGGCGAGCACACCGTCAGCGAGCTTGAGGAGCTCTTCCCGGTCACCCGCTCCACCGTCTACCGCGCCATCCAGCGCGCCGGCGGTCGCGTTGCGCCCACGGCGTCGACAGCCGACGCGTAGCAGCGGCGCCCTGCTTTGCCCCTGGTGACACGGACCCGAGCACTGGGCCTCCCACCCAGGTCCTGGAGAGGTTGCTCGGCCGGTCAGAGCGTGAGCAGCGAGAGCGCGTCCGCGTAGCGGGGGTCGTCGCGGCGGAAGCGGTCGGGATCGGAGCCCATCAGCACAGCGACGTGGTAGGCCAGGATCTGCATGGGCACCACTGCCAGGATCGGCGAGATCGTCTCCGCCACCTCGGGCAGCTCGAAGACGGCCGCTTCAGGCAGTTCGGGCACGCCCTGACCGACCACCCACAGCGAGGCGCCGATCCGGTCCAGCACCCGGGCGACCTCTCGGCAACGGCTGGCCGTGGCCGGCTCAGCGCCCCTGACATTTACCAGGATCGCCACGTCGCCCGCGTTCACCACCACCAGCGGGCCGTGCAGGAACTGCTCCAAGGGCAGGGCGTCGATGTGGGCGCGGGCTGCCTCTCGGACCTTGATGACGGCCTCGAGGGCAGTCGGGCCGTTGGGCCCGGAGCCGGCCGCGTAGGTCTGGCGCCCGAGGCAGGTCTGCGCCACCGGTAGGATTTCGCCCTCCCGTGCGAGCGCCTCCGCCACCTGCTCGGGCAGCCGCTCCAGCGCCGCCCTGAAGCCGGCCACCTGAGGCCAGCGACGCCGTTCGCCGAGCTCAGTGGCCACCTGGGCAAGAACGGTCATGGCCGCCGTGTGCGAGGCGGTGAAGGCGGCGGAGCGCTCGCGCTCGACCGTGCGCAGGACGAGCTGAGAGCCCGGGTGCTCGGCGGTGAGGCTGCCGACGGAGATCACCGTTGCGCCCGCCTCCCTGGCCCGCTCCAGCGCCCGGGTGGAGAAGGTCTTGACCCCGCTGTGGGCCATGACTACGACCGCATCGCGGACTCCCAGCGGGTAAGCGTCCGGGTAGGTGGCGAAATCGAACGACATCACCGCCCGCGCGTCGCGCCCGGCGGCTCGAAGCAACCACTCGCCCACGAGCGCGGCGTGGTAGCTCGTGCCGATGCCCACTACGAAGATCCGCTGAGCCTCTGCCAGCAGCTCGGCGCCGCGGGCGGCCGCGTCCCAGCCGCCGGTGAGGAGACGACGCAGGTCCTCAGGCTGGCGGTGCATGGTCTGGTACATGGCCGAGCCAGTGGTCGGAGGCATGTCTTGGGTGCTCACACTCACAGTGTTCCAGGATCGCCTGCCCTGGCGCCGAGAACCGCGCTACATGCCCAGCATCGCCCGCGCGCGCAACGCGATCGCGATCGCAACGCGCGTCTCCGGGTCGTCCAGGCCCAGGCCGGTCAGCGATTCTATGCGCTCGATTCGGTAGCCCATGGAGTTGATGTGAATGCCCAGGTTCCGGGCTGCCTGGCGCCGGATCCAGCGCGCCGCGGCCAGCGCCTCGAGGGTCTCTAGGAGCGGCGTCTCTCGCGACTCGGCGTAGCGCAGAAGTGGGCCCAACACCTCGTGCACAAAGCTCCGCAGCGCATCTGGCGACTGCACCTCCAGCAGCAGGCGGAAGGCGCCCAGCGACCGATAGGAGATGACGCGCTGGCGCGAGCCGGCGCGGCGCGAGAGGCGGAGCGCCTGGCGGGCTTCCACGTGCGAGCGGGCCAGCTCGGCCACCGAACCGGCCAGGTTGCCGATCCCGACTGATGCCGTGGCGGGTCTGAGGACCGGGCCGGCGGCCGCCACGACCTGTTCGGCCAGCTTCTCCACCGCGGCCAGATCGGGGCCGGCCTCCGCGGGGACGAGGAGCACCGCACTGGCCGAGCGCACGACGGTCAGGCCCCCGGGCACGCGCCTGCGCACCAGGTCGGACAGCACTGTGTCGAGCCGGTCGAGCCGAGCGCCCGACGCCATCTCGGCCTCGGAATGCTCGTCGTCCGGCTCCAACACCAGCGCCCACGCCTGGTGCGGGAGGCGGTGGCCGAGCCGCTCCGCCTGCCGAGCCAGGCGCTCGGCCTCCTCGGTGTCGAGCCCACCCGCCAGCACCTCGTCGATCAGGTCGCCGCGGAGGCGCCGCTCCACCTCGGCGCCCGAACGCTCCTTGGCGAGCTCCAGGGCGAGGACGGTCGAACCGTGCTCCAGGGCCCGGCGCCGGCCCTCCTCATCGCCACCACGGACGGGCACGGCCACGGCCAGCGCGCCCAGCATGTCGCGCCCAGCCCGCACTGGGACTATGTCGAGCAGGCGGGGCGGCCGGCCGACCGGCAGCCGGACCTCGCGCACGCCCGGTCCGAAGTCGGGTACGACGATGCGGGCCGGCAGCCCTTCGCCGGACTCGCCCGCCTCCCGAAAGCGGTAGCCGTCCGCGGCATATAGAGCCGCCCGGCCGCCCGCCAGCTGCCCCACCGCCTCCAGGATGGCCGGAATGCCGGCGCCTTCCAAAGAGAGGCGGGTGAACTGATCGTGCACGTCGCGCGAGAGCCGGATCTCCGCCAACTGGGCCTGCAGCCGGCGCTGCAGCTCGCTGCGCTCGAGGACCCCCGCCACCTGACCCGCCAGCGCGCGCAGAAACGCAATGTCGTCCTCCTGGAACTCGCGCTCCTCGACCGATTGGACGTTGATCACCCCGATCAGGCGCGGGCCCGACTCGATCGGCACCGACAGCATGGAGTGGAATCGGTCCTCGTCCAGGCCCGGGACCCACTTCCAATGCTCGTCCTGGGCCACATCGGTGACGAGGCGCGGCTGCCGCGTGGCCGCGACCCAGCCGGTGATGCCCTCGCCGATGGCCATGGTGACGCGATTGACCATGCGCTCGTTGAGTCCGTTGGTGGCCGTCAGGCGCAGGCTGCGACCGTCCTGCGCCAGCAGGTAGAGCGAGCAGACGTCGGTGCCGATGGCCGAGGTGGCTTCGCGGATGATGAGGTCGAGCAGCTCGTCGGCGTCCATGGTGGAGCCGGCCGAAGCTGAAAGCGTCTGTAGGAACTCGAGCTCGCGCACGACCTGGCGCAGGTCCCGCTCCGGGGGCCGCTCTCGGATCTCGTCGGTTTTGGCTGCATGGGCCATGTGAGGTCGTATGGTACGACCAAAGCCAGGCGCCTCATATGGTGCGAGTGACACGAGGAAGGCCAGGATCCCATCGTGCACAGCGGACGGTTAGCGGACTCCGAGACGAACTCGCTCTGAGCCGTCGCAAATGGTGCCCGAGGCAGGACTCGAACCTGCGACCAACCGCTTAGGAGGCGGTTGCTCTGTCCCCTGAGCTACTCGGGCGCGCACCCGTCGGCGGGTCATCTGAAGCTTACCGAGGGCAGTTCACCCGAGCCTTACACTCCCGTCAGTTGACGGGATTTCTCCTGGGCCTCGGAGTCGGCCTCTTGGCCGGGGTGCTGGTCGGCGTGCTCCTGATGGCGGCTCTCGTGGCCAGCCGGGGCGGCGGCGACGATCGCGGCGACTGAGACGGCGACCTGGGAGCCTGCCCTGACCGGCCGGGACAGATCACCCGCTCGGTAGGGATTGCCCGACCGGCCGGCTTCGGCATCGCCCATTGGACTCGCCCCGGCTCAGCCCTAGCCTTTAACCCCGAGGCAGACCCAAGGATGCAGCTGGCCGTCACCCACGATCGCAGCGTCGCCGACGACCGGCTTGGCCTGGAGTTCGCCCAGCGGCCCTGGTACTCGTACTCCTCAGGGCTGAAGCGGGCTCTGGACATTTTCTTGGCCCTCGTCGGCATCGCGGCCACGCTGCCCCTCTGGATCGCCATTGCCATTGCCATCAAGATCGAGTCCCGCGGACCCATCTTCTTCGTACAAAAGCGTGTCGGCCGCAACATGAGCCCCTTCCCGTTCATCAAGTTCCGGTCGATGCACACGGACGCGGAGGAGCGACGCCAACAACTGCTGCATCTCAACCAGGTCAGTGGTCCCGTCTTCAAGATTCGACGCGATCCCCGGGTCACTCGGGTCGGGCGCATTCTCCGGCGTTCCAGCCTGGACGAGCTGCCGCAGCTCATCAACGTCCTGCGCGGTGAGATGAGCGTGGTCGGTCCCCGGCCGCCGACGCCCAACGAGGTCGCCAAGTACCGGCCCGTCGACATGATTCGTCTCTCGATCAGACCCGGCCTGACGTGCTGGTGGCAGATCCGAGGCCGTTCGGATGTCGATTTCGACACCTGGATGGAGTACGACCGGGAGTACGTCTCGGGAATCTCCCTCGTCACCGACCTGCGGATCATCCTGGGCACGTTCACCGCGGTCCTGTCCGGCCGCGGTGCCTACTGAAGCCGGTCCACGGGTTCGCTGGATCTCAGCCCAAGCCCAGCTCGGCGCGGAGCCAGGCGGTCTCGGCCGCCAGTCCGTCCCTCAAGGCGACCCGGGGAACAAAGCCCAGGGCCGCGCGGGCGGCGCTCGTGTCGGCGTAGGTGTGCCGGGCCTCACCGGGCGGCTCCGGCCGATGCCGGACGCGCGCGGGCGCGCCGACCACGTCGCGGAGCAAGCTCAGGACATCGTTGACGCTGATGCGCGTGCCCCCGCCGAGGTTGTAGACGCGGCCGGTGAGGCCGGCCACGGGTCGGGACGCGGCGGCGAGGTTGGCTTCGACTATGTCGGTCACGAACGTGAAGTCGCGCGTCTGCCGGCCGTCACCGTTGACGTCGATCTCACGACCCTCGAGCATGGCGCGGATGAACTTGTGGAAGGCCATGTCCGGGCGTTGTCGCGGGCCGTACACGGTGAAGTATCGGAGCGAGACCGTGGGCACGCCGAGCTTGGCGTACAGCACGCACAGATGCTCGGCGGCGAGTTTGGTGACGCCGTACGGCGAGACGGGCCGCGGCAAGGCGTCCTCTCGTACCGGCAGTTGCTCCGCGTCGCCGTAGACGGAGGACGAAGACGCGTAGATGAAGCGCTGCAGGCGCCCTGCGGCGCGGACCGCCTCGAGAAGGGCCTGGGTGGCGAGCACGTTGTGCTTGACGTACGCTTCAAAGCTCTTGCCCCAGCTGGCCCGTACTCCGGGTTGCCCCGCCTGGTGGAAGACGTAGTCCACTCCCTCCAGGAGCCGCTCGAGGTCGGCCTCCAGCAGGTCGTCGCTGACGAGGCTGAAACGCGGCTCACGTTGCAGGGTGGCCAGGTTGCGACGCTTCTGCGCCACCGCGTAGTAGTCGGTCAGGGAGTCCACTCCGACCACCGTGTGGCCGTCCGCAACCAGGCGCTCGGCCAGATGGGAGCCGACGAATCCGGCCGCGCCGGTGACCAGGGAGCGACGTGCGGGCATGGGCGGTCTTCAATTCTGGCCCATGGTCCGCTCCGGGCGTTGCCGGTCGCCCTACCCGGGAGGCGCCTGTAAGATGGGTCGCCACTCAATTCGGTGATGTGCTTCCATCTCTCCTCCTGGCCGCTGTCGCGTGTGCCCGGCCAGCGTGGGCACACCCATCTTCTGGCCGCGCTGGCCGGCCTGGCGGCCGTGGCGGCCGCTGCCTGCAGCCAGCCGGGATCGAGCGCCTCGGCCCTCCTGCCCAGGCCCCACCTGGCCCCGCCCGACGAGTCCGTAACCGCGCCCCCCGGACAGCCTCTCCCCTATTTCGGCCCGGCGCACCTGCGCCTCGCTGTGGCATCCCCCGGCCTTCCCGCCCACCTGCCCGTCTACGCATTCACCGTGCCTGCCGCGGATCACCTGGCCGCCACAGCCCGCGCCCACGGCGGCAGCCTCGTCCTGCCGAGTCCGCCGAACTACCGCGAACCGCAGATCTTCATCACCTCGGGATCGCTGTCGGACAGTGGCCACGCGCCCGCCGCCGATGCCGCGGCAGTGGCCGCTGCGACGTTTCTGGCCGATCGGAGCCTGACTCCAGCGTGGACCTATCGCAGATCAGAGGTCAGCTACGGCGCGTTTGGCGTGGTCAGCATGCTGCGCCAGTTCCCGGTGGACGGCTACGGGCCGGCCGGCCAGCTCGATGCCCACGGCGCAGAGGCCGGCGCCTCGGTGATTGTCGGCCCCGACGGGGCGGTGCGGCAGGCGACCGTGCCCTTCCCCCTGCCACTGCGGCGCCAGGACCACAAGGCGGCGTCGCCAGCGGCGATCACGCAGGCGGTCACGCGCCTGCAGGGGGCGCCTGCCACCGGGCCGGAGCCGGATGTGGCGCTGACAGCGGTCACGCTCTCCTACCTGGCGGTCTCGGCCGGTGGCACGGGCTATTTCGAACCCGTCCTCCTGTTCACCGGCGACTTCCAGCGGGACGGCACCGGATTCCGGATGCGCGTGCTGGTGCCGGCCCTGGACGCGGGCCAGATGGCGGCTCAATAGACGAAGCCAGGCCGGGCCACCGGACGTTTAAGTGGGGCTCGGCACATTGTCCCGCGCAGGTCGGGACCGCTGCCTCATGTGTTCCCGGCGGGCTCCACCTACGATGCTGCAAGTGCACACCACACTTCACGCCGAGCCCCGACGCGGGCCACGGCCACGCCTCCGGACGCCGTCACCATGACCCGATATGTAGAGACTTTCGCTCGGCACCCGTGGCGCTTCCTGGCGCTGCTCCTGGCGCTGCCCCTGCTGGTGAGCGCCGTGGCCACCGAGCTCCTCAGCACGACCACCGCCAAGGCGGGCATTTGGGTGGACTCGCCCACGTTCTACGACGCGGGTACCAAAGTGGTCGGTTGGAACGTCTATGAGACGCCGGCCCAGAATGTCGCCGACGGCCTGAGGCAGCTGGTTCAGACCAACACCTTTGCCGTTCAGGTTGCAGACCGGCTGGAGACCTCCGGCGACTTCCGAGCCGCCAGCGAGCGCAGCCAGCTCATCGCCGGCGCCAAGAACGAGATCCAGGTGGCCTCGGGCGGCTCGCACCTGGTCCAGTTGACGTACACGTGCCGGCGCCCTGCGTTGTGCGCGCAGGTCCTGGACGCGACTATCAAGACATATGTGGCGACCCTGACCAAGCAGTATCAGGCGCAGGCGAACGCGGCGATCGACTTCTACTCCCTGCAGGTCGGCCAGGCCCACGACACCCAGCTTGCCGACCAGGACGCACTGAATGCGTATGTCAACAGCCACCCCACTCTGAAGCCGGCCGATGTGGCCCTGGACCCGCGAGGAGCGACCCTCTCGCGCCAGGTCGTGGCCGACCAGAGCACCGTCGCCGGACTCCAGACCAAGCTTGACGACGCGACTTTGAGTTCGGCCACGGCCTCGACCATCCTCTCCAAGGTCATCAACGTCATCGACCCGCCGGCGGTGGTGGGCGGTGGGCTGCTCGGCTCGCTGCCGAGGAAGCCACTTCTCATCATCTGGGCGGCCTGCCTGGGAGTCGCCGCGGTGGCCCTGGTGGTCGCCAGCAGCCTGGACCGGACCGTTCGCGACCCGCGCGACCTCGAGCGCCGTCTCGGCGTGCATGTCGTAGCGGAGGTGCCCCTGAACCAGGAGGTATCGGCCGCATGAACGTGCCCCAAGTCACATCGGGCCTGCACATCGCGCCGGCCGATCCACCCATGAGGTTCACAATCGGCAGCCGACCGATCGAGACGACGCGCACCTTGAAGCTGCCCCCGATCTTCGTGGACCGCTGCCGCAAAGCGTTCCACTCCGTCCGGTTCGAGGGCGAGACCCGGGTCCTGGGCGTGACCAGCGCGCGGCCCGGAGAGGGCAAAACCTCCATCGCCGCGGGTCTGTCCCTGGCCATAGCCGCCGATACGGGCGAACCCACGATCCTCGTGGAGTGTGATCTCGAGCGGCCCTCGTTCGCCCACATGTTCGCCATCGACGGCTCGCCGGGTCTGGCGGAGTGGGTCGAGGGCGGACTGCCCCTGAGAGCGGCGCTGATGTCGCCCACCGACAACGCCTACGTGGTGCCTGGAGGGGGTACCGGTGACGACTCGACGCGCGTCGTCTACCAGATGGGCCAGTCCGAGTTCGTCGACGGCCTCGCGGCCCAGTTCAAGAACGTGATCCTGGACCTGCCTCCGATGCTCAGTGCCTCGTCCGGGCAGCTGGCGGCCAAGCTGGCGGAGCGGATCCTGCTGGTGGCCAGGTACGGCGTTACAACCACCCCGGACCTGGAGCAGGCAGTCGAGCTCGCGGGGCCCGGACGCATCGCGGGCGTCGTTCTCAACGCCTACGCGCCCCGCCTCCCGACCTGGCTGCGGCGGCTCGGCTGAGCTCGCCGCCGACCCCAGGCGTGGGCGCTGCCGTGCGCATGATCCACCTGCCAGCCGAGACGGGACCCCTCGTCGGGCGCAGGCTCGTGCGTCGCGCCGGCGCGGACGTGGTCGTGGCCCCGCTGGCTGGAGGGCCCGCCGGCCTCCTCCGCGGCCGGGACCAGATTGTGAGCCTGCTCGGCGAGCCCCCTGGCCGCGTCACGTTCCTGCGCCGCCTGCTCGAACGGCGGCAAGCGGCCGCCTCGACCCTCCTGGTCGCAACCAGCCGGCCGGTGGCGGTGGCCTGCGCGCAACGCTGGTCGTTGGACCTGGCCCGCATTAGGGTTCAGCCCGAGGGCTCTGACCTCGACCGCTGGCTGGAGGTGGAGCTGTCCAGGCCGCGGGCCGAGCGCCCGGCTTGGCACCGCCGCTGAGCCGATCCGGCGCCGGGACCGGGGCCCACCGGACCCGGGACATTTGCCGGGCGGCACAAACCTCGCCTATATCGGTCGCCGACCACCGTTCGTAGAGTGGTGTGACGGTGCTCAGATACATCGATACGTTCTATCAGCGGCGGGTTCTGTTCCTGGTGCCAATGGCGGTAGCGGTCGGCCTGTCCCTGTTTCTTGGCCTGGCCCAGCCGGTGCAGTATCAATCCGCCGAGCGGATCTGGATCGACGCCCAGCTCTCTGTCCCGGTACCCACCGACATCAACCCAAACCAATACATCTCACCCGCGGCGCAGCAGCAGCAGGTCCTTTCCCAGCTCGTCAAGACCAAGACCTTCGCGCTCGACGTCGCGCGCCGCGGCGGGCTCAGCGCCTACGTCCGGACCCCGGCCGGCTACCGCGACGCCTCGGGCCTGGTCGGAGGCACCACGCGTGACGTGCGCCGGCTGCTGGGCAAGGGCCGGCCGCTCACGGAGTCCGATTCCGACGGGATCGCGTCTGGCCTGGTTGGCGCTCGAGTCCAGGTTGGAGCAGACGGACCGCAGATCGTCGTCGTCGCCCTGCAACTGGCCAATCCCGCGGTCGCGGCCAAGACCGTGAAGGCCTTGGTCGCCGACTACGGCGATTTCGTCACCCGGTCGCAGCAGACTCAGGCGCGGGGCGCGGTCGACTTCTACCAAAAGCAGGTCGACGACCAGCAGGTGCGTCTTCAGGCCTCGACTACCGCGGTCGACGCCTACCTCGCTCAGAACCCGGGCCAGGCGGCGCCGACTGCGGTCCCGACGGCAGCCCTGAAGGGCCTCCAAGGGACTCAGACCCTGGACGTCCAGCGCTTGCAGAGTCTGCAGGGCAAGCTGGACCAGGCCCACCTCCAGCTCGCCGGCTCGCAGTCGTCCGGCGCGACCGGCTTCCGAATCCTGGACACGGCAACGGCCGACGGTGGCCCCGCCAACGTCACGCGCCAGGTCCTGCTGGCGGTGGCCGGCGGGCTCGCGGCAGGGATCTTGATCGCGCTGGCGATGGTGGCGGGCCTGACCTGGTCCGACTCCAGCCTTCGCCGGCTGCGCGAGGTCGACCCGGAGCTGGGACTGAGGCCGATCGGGTCAGTGCCCCTGGTGCCTCAGAAGGGACGGGCCTGATGAGCCGCGCCGTCAAGTCCCGCATCGCTTCAGTCGGCGCCAGTGCCGCTCTTCGCGACGCTTGCCGCGTGGCCCTGCTGCAGATCGACGAGGACCGCCGCTCGAGCCTCGGGGTGACAAGCGCGATTCGCGGTGAGGGGCGGTCGACGATCGCTTCGGCCCTGGCCTCGACGCTGGTCAGCGACTTCAATCGGCCGACAGTCCTGCTGGACCTCGACTTCGCGGACCCGACCCTATCGAGCCGGCACGGGGCGGTTGATGCGCCGGGTGTCGGCGACGTGCTGGCCGGCGACTGCCGACTGGAGGACGTCCTCCAGGAGCTGGAGCCGGGGCTCAGCCTGCTCGCGGCCGGTGGCGCCAGTGACCGCTCTCCCCAGTACCTGGCCATGCGCTTCGAAGGCTCGGGGCTCATGGAGCGATTCGCCGCGATGGGGCGTTCGGTCGTTGCCGACCTGCCTCCCGCCCTGGAGTCGGTCGCGGGGCCGACGCTGGCCCGCGCCTTCAGCCAGGTGATCATGGTGGTCCGCGCTCGCGTCACGCCGGTGCGCCTGGTCCGCGCGGCGGTGGCCACTCTGCCTTCAGCCCCCGAGGTGCTGCTCAACGGCACACCCGAACCGCTGCCCAGCTGGCTCGCGCGCCTCGTCGGCGACTAGAGGCTCTCGGAAGGTGAGGGCTACGCCGATCTCGTGCGGCGGGCGGCCGCTACCATCGCGTCGGGCATTCGGGTTCGCCTGATGCTGTTCGTGACCCTGCTCCTCGTTGCCTTCGTCGGCGGCGGCCTCGTGATGCGGACGGCGTCCGAGCCCGACAACCGGCCGCTGAGCTCCCGGGCGAGTGTCGCGGCCCTGGTCGCCATTGCCGTGGCGATGCTCATCTACTTTGCCCGCTGGGGGTCGACGAGCTGATCTCCGCCGCCGTCCCCAGCGTCCCGCAGCTGCTCCGCCGTCAGGGCCAAAATCGCAGAACACTGCTACTTCTCGGCGTCGCCATAGCCCTGGCGGCCTCGGTCGGAGTGGCGCTGGTCGCGCCGGGTGGCCACATCTCCATCCTCATCGCCGTTCTCGTGCTGGTCCTGCTTCCGGCCGTGATCTGGCGCTGGCCCCAGGTGATGCCGGTCTCACTGCTCTTGGTGGCGTGCCTCGTAGAACAGTTCCCAACCCTAGCCGGGGGCGCCTTCACGAATTCGATCCGCCTCTTCACCAGCCTGCAGGACGGGATGGGTATTCCGCACGTGGCCGTGAACCCCATGGAGCTCTTGCTGGCGCTGTTTGTGATCGTGTACCTGCTCAAGGTCGTGCCTGGCCGCCGGCTGGTCCTGCCCCGCTCGCTGGTCACGTACGCCGTGCTGGCCATGCTCCTAATCGCGCTGGTGGCGACGGTTTATGGCCTACTCTCGGGCGGCTCATCGACGTTCGCTCTGTGGGAGCTCCGGCCGTGGGTCTATCTCGCGGCGGCGTACTTCTTCGGCGCCATGCTGGTAACGGACGCGCGCATACGGCGGGCGATGCTGTGGGCCTTCATCATCGGCACGGGCATCAAGGGCCTCCAGGGAACGGCCAACTTTCTCACCACGTTTGGCAACGTGAACCGGCCTGAGGCCATCCTCGCCCATGAGGAGGCATTCTTCTTCGGGGTCTACGCTGTGTTCGTCGCCGCCCTGTGGGTGTGGGGAGAGAAGGGCCGCATGCGCTTTTGGGCCACCGCCCTCCTACCCACGGTTCTGCTCTCGGACATTTCCAACCACCGCCGGGCGGCGTGGCTCATCATCGGCGCCGGCCTCATCCTGCTCTTGGTGGTGGCCTGGCTGAGGCAACCGCAGCGCCGGCCGGTCATCACCAAGGCCGTGATCGTCCTCATGGCTGTGGGAGCCGCGTACACGGCGGCGTTCTGGAACCAGGAGGGCAACCTGGCCCAGCCGGCGCGCGCGGTTCGCTCGGTGGTCGCACCTGACGCGCGCGACACCGGCTCCAACCAGTATCGCGTGCTCGAAGACGCCAACCTGGAGTTGAACATCCGCCAATCCTTTCCGATCGGGAAGGGCTTCGGCGTCCCGATCAACTACGCCATCCCGATCATCGACATCAGCAACACTGACGCGCTGATCAAGTACGTCACCCACGACGGCGTCCTCTATGTATGGATGAGGATGGGCCTGGAGGGCATGTTCGCGTTCTGGTTCCTGATCGGCGCGGCCATGATCAGCGCGGCCCGCCTGGCCCGTCACAGCGATCGGGATCGGGCGCTGGTGGCTTTCCTGGTGCTGGCCGTGCTGGCCGGCTACGTGCTCGAAGGGCAGTACGACTATGGTCTCTTCTGGTTCCGGATGGCCCTGTTCGTGGGCCTCTGGATAGGCACCCTGGAAGGTCTGCGAGCGGCCGCCTTGCCTGTCCCCGCGCGCGCCCTGGCACGCGTTGGTGTGAGCCGTCGTCTCCGGCCGGCGATGGGCCTGGCTCAGGCCGAACGGGTCGAGCGTTGAGCCGGGACGCCGCGTCGCCACGGCTCGTCATCGCCGGCGCGGCCGGCGGCGAAGGTGCGGTCCGGCTCCTGGGCGTCCGCTGCCTGAGCTACGCCACGAACCGCGTCGTCGCCCACGTGCCCTCGCACCATCTTCGGCGCTGGTGGTTGAGGCGCCTGCTCGGCGTCCCGGTCGGCCGCGGCTCCAGCCTCCACCTGGGCTGCTACCTGTGGTTCTACGGCCCGGGGCAGCTCCGCCGCCGCGGTCTCTCGATCGGCGCCAGGACCGTCGTCAATCGCGACTGCTGTCTCGATGCGCGAGCTCCGCTGAGCATCGGCTCCGATGTCAGCATCTCGCCCGGGGTGATGGTCCTCACCACCCAGCACCTGATCGACGACCCGGACTTCGGCCTGGTGAGTCGGCCGGTGACGATCGAGGACCACGTCTTCATCGGCTCGAGGGCGCTGATCATGCCCGGCGTCACGATCGGCCGGGGGGCAGTGGTCGCCGCCGGGGCGGTGGTTACAAAAGACGTGCCGCCTCAGGCGGTCGTAGGCGGGAATCCCGCGCGCCAGATCGGCGAGCGTCGGATCGTGCCCGACTACACGCTTCGTGACACGATGCCTCTCTTCGAGTAGCCCTGCTGCTGCTCCCCTCGGCCGGCCGCCCGCTTGGCGGCCGCCCGCCGCGCCGGAGTCAGTCGGCCGGAGCGATCCCTGCGGCGGCCGATGCCGGTGGTGCCGCGGGTGCCGCCACCGGGGAGGCCGGACGCCGCTCGGGAGCATTCAATGTGCGGCGCTCGACCGTGACAAAGAGGATCCAGGCCAGGCCGATGATGGCCGGCAGCAACAGTACGAGAACGGCGAAGGTGCGGCCGGTCGAGAGCTGGGCGTAGGCGCGGAGCACGTGGGCCAGCGCCTGGATCACAGGCTGGTGCACCAGGTAAAGGCTGTACGACATCACGCCCAGCCCCACGAGCGGACGCCAGGAGAACACGGCGGCGATCGGGTTGGACCCGGCCAGGACGATCAGCAGAAGGACGAAGAACACGGCTCCGAAGACCAGGTGGCTGAGCGGCGAATTGACCAGCAGGAAGCCCAGCGGCACAAGGAGCAGCAGCGACCAGCGCAGCCACCTGTACCAGGGCGCCGAAGAAGTCAGCCGGCCCGACGCAGACAGTTCGGCCGCGAGCATGCCATAGGCGAACTCAGCCCACCGGCCGAAGAGCAGGTTGGGTAGGACGGCCGTCGCCAGCAGAGAGCCGGCCGCGACGGACCCGTGCCGGACGGCCAGCCAGAGCCCCAGGCGGTAGACGACGTTGACCCCGACTGCGAGCAGGACCGTGAAGGCGATGCCGCGTCGCCTCGCGATCCAGATCAGCACTGGCAGGGTCAGGTACAGCTGCCACTCGAGGCCCAACGACCAGTACGCGCCGTTGAGCGCGTAGAACGTGCTGGGCAGCAGTGTCTGGAGCATCAGGGCGTGCATCACGGCCTGGCCCAAGACCTGGAGGGGAGTCAGGGCGGGGAAGCCCAGGGCAGTGCCGCCGACCACCACGAGGACCAGGGCGCCAAGCAGGGAGGCGTAGTAGGCGGGCATGAGGCGACGGCTGCGCCGCTTCAGGAAGGCCCAGACCTGGAATCGATCCGAGCGCCCGGCTGCGAAGGGCCGGTAGAGGCAGAAGCCGCTGATGACGAGGAAGAGGCTGACACCCGTCGAACCGCTGCGGATCAGGAGGTCCAGCCCGGGGATGCCGCGGATGGTCACGCCGCTGAAGGCACGCATGTGGAACAGCACGACCCAGAGCGCCGCGGCCGCGCGCAAACCGTCCACGCCCGCGAGGCGGGAGCCCCCGGAGCGGACGGTGCCGACGAGGCTCAAAACGGCCGCGACCGGTTCGTGGCGAACGGCCGACCGCGGGTCGCCACGCTCTCGGTGGAACACTCGGACTCGAACACCATGCCTTGCAGCCCGAGCGTAGGCTCGGCACCCACGAAGATGAATAGGCGGGGTGGGGCGCCGGCAGCCGATGCCCAGACTGATGGCCCACTTGTCCCACCGCGGCCCGGGCCATGCCCGCGGCCGGCCGCTCACACGGGAGCGGCCGGCCGCAGCTGCTCAGACTATGGCCGCCCCGTGGGGGTGGGCGTCGCCACGCAGTCGCACGGGGTCGGACCCGCCGTAGGCGTGGGTTCGCCCACAGGCGACGGGCTCTGATCTCCGCTTCCGGGCGTTGGCCCCGCGGTGGGGGTTGGCTCGGAGCCGGGTGTCGGTCCGCCGGTGGGTGTCGGTCCAGGCGGGCCCGGCGTGGGTGTGCTGCCCGGCGGAGGCACCCCCTTGCCGGAGTCAAGGGCCTGCATCACAGTGAACCCGGCCTTCAGTGTCACGTCGTCGTGCTGGACCAAGCCCCAGTACCCGAACACCGCGATCTGGCCGGGACCGGTCATCGAGTAGTCGTCGCGCAGGTTGTACCAGATGGCCATCGCGATCGGGCTCGTCCCGGTCATCACCGCCGTCATCAGGGCTTGCTGCCCGGTGTCTGAGACGGTGTTCTCCTGCTGGCCGTACTCACCCAGCCAGACGGGCTTGGAGGCCTGGCCATGGGCGGCCAGCGCGTTCTCGACGAGGACCCCGTCGTTCAGGATCCCGCCCCCTCCGCCGTAGTCATGGAAAGCGGCAATGTCGAAGCTGGAACCGCCGCCCGCAGCGAAGATCCCGTTCAGCCAGCCGGCGCTGGCCGAGCTCGGACCGCCCGCGATCACTTTGGCCGTGGAGTCGGCGGCCTTGGCGGCTTGGAAACCTGGCACCAGGATGCGGCTGACGTAGTTGTTCTCGCTGTCGTTCCAATACTTGGCCAGGTCGGGCTCGTTCCACATCTCCCAGTAGTGCACGGAACCGTGGTAGCGGCCGACAAGGGCTTGTACAAAGGCGGAAAAGTCGGCGGCCGACGGCGCGTTCGACGGGGACGAAGCCGCCCAGCCGGGGGAGTAGATGATGACCGGCTGGAGCTGCAGGTGGTCTTGGACCGCGGTGTTGACGATGAGATCGGTGCGGCTCCAGTCGAACACGCCGCGCTGCGGTTCGATGAAGGACCAGGGAAACTCCACCCGGACCACCTTCGCTCCCAGCCGCGAGGCCAGGCCGGCCTCCTTGGCCACCAACGAGGCGCCGCCCGCCGGGTCGAACCAGCCATCCGGGTTCGGGCCCAGGTACCGCCACGGCCGCATGGAAGGTTCGATGTTGACGCCACCCTGGCGCACCGCCGGCGGTCCGCTGCTCGGGGACGGGGACGGGGTCGCGGTCGGAGACGGAGTAGGAGTGGAAGTGGGAGTCGGGGTCGGCGTCGGGGTCGACTGGGGAGTCGGTGTGGGGCCGCCCGTCGGGGTCGCGGTGGGCGGGGGCAGCGGGGTCGGCGTGCTCCCGGCTCGAGCGAGGAGATGGGCCTTCCAGGTGGTGCCTTCGCCGGCATTCGGAGTGCCCGCCCAGTCATTGATGAGAACGTCGTCCGTGTATCCGATCCAGGGGTTCCAGGTCCAGGCCAGATAGCCCAGGTTGTGGGCGTCGGCCCAGCTCAGGAAGCCAGGCAGGAAGGTCACCGGGGAGGTCGTGTGGTCGCCGGTTTCCGTGACCACCACGGGGAACTGCTGCGTGATCGGGGCCACGTTCTGGTCCCAGCAAGCCGTCGTCGAGCAGCCTTCACCGGGATAGCTGTGCCAGCCGGCGATGAGCGAGTTGAGCGGATCGGAAGGCGCGTGGCTCAGCCAGCCGGACATGTCGTTGGCCCAATCGAGGCCGTTCGCCATGATCGGCTCGGTGGCGCCGGTGCCCCGCACCACGTCGATCAGCTGCTGCATACCGGCCGTCTGCCAATTGACGGTCTTGGTGTAGGGTTGCGCGCCCGTGACGTACTGGGTCTGGACGTCGCCGTTCAGCCAGCCGGCCCAGTGGTCCGGGTTCTGGCCCCAGTAGTCGTAGGGCTCGTTGTAGAGCTCGAAGATCACGGCCGGGTCCGACTTGTACGCGGTGGCGACCTGCTGCCAGAAGAGCGGCGAATGGTCGGCGTCGGGCGCCGGGTTCTGGGAGAGCGCCAGCGCGGTGCCGGGCGCCGACCAGTGCAGGTCGAGGATCGCGTACATGCCCGCGGCATGGATCAAGCTGACCTCGGTCTGGATCGCCTGCTGGTAGGCGGCCCCCGAGTCTGCCGCCGGCACGCCATTGATGCCGAGCCAGCAATCCTCGTTGAGAGGCACGCGGACGGCGTTGACGGCCCAGGTCCGCATCGCGGCGTAGGTCGAGGCCTGGTCGATCGGCTGTCCGCCGTAGATGCCCCAGCCCTGCGCGCACACGAACTCGGTCCCGCTGAGGTTGGCGCCGCGCAGCTGGATCGGCTGGCCGCCCGCCAGGACTTGGGCGCCCTTGACGGATAGCGGCGCCGGCGGCGAGGTTGCCGCCCGGCCGGAGACGAGCGGCAATGCGACAATCGCCAGCAGCACGGCGGCGAAGACGGACAGGCCCTTCCAGGGGCGTCCGGTCGCGGTTCCCTGCGGGTGTCCGGCCGGGGCCCCCGGTGGGCCGCCGGCCGCCGACCAGGCGGCGATCTCCTGCCGGAGCTCCGGCATTCGGTATGCGTTCACTTGTGTCTACCCCCCATTCCAGTGGGTCCCAAAACCGGATCCATCCCGAAAGCACGGCCGGGGAAAACCCGCGGGTAACCCGCCGGAAATCAAATGTGTGGGCCTATTAAGCCATGGCGCAGCCTCAGATTGCCAGGGACAAGTCGCCTGGCCGGTCTGCGGAGGGGGTGCCGAGGGTGGCGCCCGCCGACGATTTCGGTCGCCCGCGGTTGCCGCCAGTCGCCGGCGTCAGGCCATTTCGGGTGGCGTCGAAACCCGCGCCGCAGGCGCCGGACGCTGCGATAGGATCCCGTCGGCCAGCTCGTAGCCGTCGAGGCAGCTCTCGTAGGCGCGGCGGAACAGGCGATAGCGGCGCAGGGCGGAGACGGCGCGCGGCGGCCGCCGGGACCAGACGGCGAGGCACTCGGCCCGAGTCGCCGCCAGCCACGCCGCGCCCCGGGGGTCGCCGCCCAGCGTCTGCTTGGCCGCCAGCGCCCCATTGCCACTCGCGTAGGCCCGCTGGCTGGCGAGGGCTGCCCGGAGACCGTGCCGAACCCCTCCGGAGTGGCGGACCAGCGCGGCGGTCGACGTCAGCATCCGCACACCCGCGGCCTCCAGCCGCAGCTTGTAATCAGTGTCCTCCCCGGCCCCGAACCGGGTGCCCGCGCCCAGGTTGGGATCGAAAGCCCCGATCCGGGCCGCGACCTGCGCACGAAGGGCGAAGTTGGCGCCGATCCAATCCCAGCCGGCCGGTGCCGTGCGGTCCGACGCAACGGGATCGTAGAGTGCGTCGGCTACGGTCAGCGACGGGCAGGTCGCGATCCTGAAGGCAGGGAGCCGCGGGGCCGCCACCGGACCCGCCACCAGGCCCACGTCGGGGTGGGCGTCGAAGCCCGTGGCGAGCGCCGCCAGCCAACCGGCCGGAGCCTCACAGTCGTCATCGGTGAACGCGACCACCTCGCCTCGGGCCAGACCCAGGATTCGGTTCCGGGCCAGGCTCAGGCCGCGCGCCGGCAGCGACTCATAGCGCACCCGGGGATCGTCGCCGGCAGCGGCTGCGACCGTGGCCCGCAGGGTCGTGTGATCGCCCTGGCCCACGACGATGACCTCGAAGTCGGTGAAGGTCTGCGCCACTACCGAGCGCACGGCCGCGCCCAGCGTGGCGCCGCGGATGGAGGCGATGCCGACGCTGAATCTCACGCGGCGGCCAGGCCGGGGAGCAGGCGGTAGGCCTCGAGGAGGCGGTCGGTCATGAGGTCGAGGTCGTAGCTTCGCACCCGCTCCAGCGCGGCCCGCCCGACGCGCCGCAGCCGCTCCGGGTCCGACAGCGCCGCGTGCGCAGCCTGACCCAACAGGCCGGCGTCGCCGGAGGGGACGGTGAAGCCGTCCACGCCGTTCGTGATCACCTCGTCAAAACCCGAGCCCGAGCAGGCCAGCACCGGGCGGCCCAGAGCCATGGCCTCGAGACAGGCGTTGGCCAGGCTCTCCCAGCGGGATGGCATCACGACCAGCTGGGAGCCGGCGATGATGGGGAACAAGCGGCGCTGGTCCATCTGCGGCAGATAGAGAACGCGGTCGGCGAGGTCACCGCAGCGCTCGCGCGCGTATTCGCCGAACGGCCGGCCTCGGAAGCCGAGGTCCTCGCCCACCAGAACCGCCAGCAGGTCGGGATGCCGGGTCAGGACCTCGGGCAGGGCGTCGATCCAGAGGTCAACGCCCTTGCGCGTCTCCAGCCGGCCGAAGTAGAGGACGTAGGCTCGCCCGGCCAGCTCAGGGGGCAGGTTCGTCGCGTCCGCCTCCGGGATGGTGATCCCGGTCGGGACGACGCGGACGGGGCGGCGAAGCCTCCACGCGCGTGTCACGTCGTCCGCGAGCACGCGGGAAGGCGAGATGACGAGGTCACTGTGACGTGTCTGCACGCGCTCCAGCCAGCGGCTCGCGGCTTGCTTTCGCCGCTGCCGCGGGGCCACGTCGTTGAGAGCCTCGACCAGGTAGTGGGGCGTCGCCAGGCGGGTGACCAGCGGCGCCGAACGGCGCAGGGCGTAGACGCTCGCCTCGCCGCCCCACTCGCAGGCCTGGACCAGGTCGAAGCGGCCATGCCGGCGCAGGGCCGAATCCACGGCCAGGGCCCGGCCCAACACATTGGGCCGCACCCGACTTGGCGCCAGATGGTGGATCGTCACCCGCTCCACGATCTCGGTCCACGGCTCGGCCGCGGCGGATTCGGCAAACACGTGCACGTCGTGCCCTCGGGCGGCGAGCCGGCGCGTGGTCTTCTCGACGTAGGAGCCGATACCGCCCCCCACCGGCGGCAGGTGCCGGACCACGAAGGCTGTTCTCATCCGCGACGCGGCCGGAGCCGCCTCAGTACGGGCCGGGCCTGCTCGCGCAACTCCCTCATCTCCGCCCGGGAGAGGACTCCCAGGAGCAGGGCCAGGGGGACGAACACGCCCGCGCCCACCGCCACGTCGACGAAGAGGCCCATGTGCCGCACCAGGAGGACCGCCGCGACCATCCCGCCTGTGGCCACGGCCGCCCTGGCCAGGCGCCCCAGCAGCTCGGGCCGGAACGACGTGCGGACGAAGGCGACCGCGATCCCGGCGATGAGGACCTCGGTCAGCAGGAGACTCAGGGCGGCGCCGATGGCCCCGTTGTGGTGGGTGGCCTGGAAGTACCTGATCAAGAACAGGTTCAAGATCGGGTTGACGGCCGTGGCCAGGATCATCACCTTGGTCCATGCGCTCTGCCGGCCGGCCGCCACCAGCACCTGGTTGGCCATGATGTTCAGGTACATCGGCGGCACCGTCAGCGCCAGGATGCCCAGGACGGGGACCGAGCCGATGAACTGGGGGCCGTAGAGCAGCTCCACCAGCGGATCCGCCACCAGCGCCATCCCGGCCGCCACGGGCAAGGAGAGGATGAGGGTGATCCGAAGCGGCGTCTGCGCCGCCCGCGCCAGCTCGTCGTGACCCGACTTGAAGGCCACCACGAGGCGCGGCAGGTAAGCCGTGGAGAGGATCACGGGAATGAACATCAGGGTCTGAAAGAGCCGGGTCGGCATCCCGTACCAGCCGAGCACCGTGCTCGACGTCATGGCCGCCAGCATCAACGAGTCGATCCAGAGGTAGATCGTGAAGAAGAGCGCGAAGCCCCAATAGGGCAGGCTGGCCCGCACGATCCGGTTCAGGCCGGCCAGCCGCACGCGCCACGAGGGCGCGAACACGCGCCGGTACCAGTAGAGGTTGAGGGCCAGGACCAGGACCACGGTGCCCACCGATGCCCAGAGCAGGCCGATGGCGTGAAAACCGAGGAGCACCAGGACGATGCCGGCCGCGCTGACCCCGCTTCGCGTCAGCACGTCCGAATAAGCCAGGTAGCGCATCTCCTCGATGCCCTGGAGAGCGGCCTGGATGGGCTCGTAGAGGAGGCAGATCATGGCCACCCCGTAGCCCAGGTACAGCGCCAGCCTCTGCTTCTCGTCGAAGCTGCCGAGATTCGCGAAGGCCAGCACCGCCAGGAGCGTCGGCAGGGCCAGGGCGAGGCGGAAGACGATCGACAGACTGACGAGCTGCTCCGTCCGCGATCTGTCTTCCGCGATCTCCCGAACCAGCAGAGGCCGGATGCCAAGGCCGACGACCGCGGCGATCAGGCCGGTGCCCGAGGCGGCAAGGGTCAGCAGCCCGGTGCCGTAGGGTCCGACCGCGCGAGGCACGAACAGGGTCCAGACGAAGGTCACGACCCAGGTCACCAACTGGCTGCCCGCGAGCACGGTCAGGTTCCTGACCAGGGCGCTGCCCGACCGAGCCTGCACGCCCGCGGACGCCGTCGTCTCAACCATGTGCAAGCAATCTAGGAGCCGCGAGCCAAGGGTTGAATGGGTGTTCCCGCCCGGGCGGGCCCGCGCCCAACGGGGTGCTGGGCGCCAGTCCCGGATCCACTGGGCCGCCCGGCCGGTGGCCTGGATCGGGCATCGAAGACTGAGCGCCATTCGAGCCGGCGCGGGCTTAAGAGTGGATAGCGCGTACCTGGGCGAACGCGTCTTTCATGGGACACCTGGCCCATGGCCGGTCGACGGACGCGTCGCTATGCTGGCGCGGTGTCCTCTCGACGGAGGGGCGTCGCCGCGCTTTGGCTCACGACCTCACTTCTGACGCTCGTCACCGCCTGCGGGGGGACCGGACAGCCGGCCGCCCACGCCTCCGTCCGGGCCAGCCCTTCGACGGCCCCGGCCATCCTCTCTGACGGTAAGCGGATCAAGGGCATGAACGTGGAGCCCGCGATGCGCCCCTGGCGCTACGACGGCGCCAACCCCGACGGCTGGTGGTGCCCGCCCGGCCAGTGCGCCGACGTCGCCAACGGCACGCGGTTCGTGGACTCGGAGATGCCGCTGATCCGCGACCTCGGGGCGACGATGCTCCGCCTGGAGTTCCCCTGGGCGCTGATCGAGCCCGAGCGCGGCGTCTACGACTGGTCGCGCGCGGACTACATAGTCAACTCGGCGCGGGCAAACGGCGTGGAGCTCCAGCCGGTGCTGGTGCACACGCCGGCCTGGGCCGCGGGCGGGGCCACGCCGACGGCCTCGGCGGCGCCCACCGCCGCTGACTTCGGCGCGTTCGTGACGGCCGTGGCCGGTCGCTACAAAGGCCAGGTCTCGTACTGGGAGATGTGGAACGAGCCCGACGACACGAAGTACTTCAAAGCCACGGAGAACGTCTACGTGACTCGCATCCTCATCCCCGGCGCCCGGGCTGTCCGCGCCGCCAGCCCGGACGCCCGGGTGATCGCGGGCGGGCCGGCCAGCCCCAACGTCAACTGGATCCGGTTTCTCTATTCGTTTGGGGCGAAGGGACTCTTCGACATCATGGCCTTCCACGACTACACGGGCGGCCCGCAGATCCTCAAGGATGCCGCCACCGTCCAGGCCACGCTGGCGGCCGAAGGCGACTCCACCATGCCGGTCTGGCTGGGCGAATACGGAGCCCAGGAGAACATGATCCACGACTTGAACCAGCGCGGGCTGATGACCTCGGTGCTCACCGGCAACGGCCCACTGGCGGCCGCGGAGTGGTACTCACTGCGGGACGACGACGCGATGGACTGCTGCCCGGCCAGGCCCATCGTGGTCGCCTACTGGGGCTTGGTGCAGCGTCACAGCCTGACCCCGAAGCTGGGTTACGAGACCATGAAGGCGATCGTTCCCGCGAAGCCGACCGGCGCATGAAAGTCCTGGTGGGAGTCCACGACGGAGGCCGGAGCGGGATCAGCACGTACGCGATCGAGGTGGCCATCGCCGCCGCCCGCTCCGGCCAGCAGGTCACGTTCCTCGCGGCCGAGAGAGAGGCGGCGCGCGAGCAGCGCGACGCCTTGGAGGCGCTGGGCATCGAGGTCGTCGGCCTCGGTCTCCAACCCCTGAGCGGGACGGCCGAGCTGGCCGCCCGAACGTGGCCCGGCCTGGCCATGCGGCGCCTGGCGAACGGCTTGCGCGCCGCCCCGCTGGCCCGCGGCGGATTCGACGTTGCCCACCTCAACCACCCCGCCCTGGCGCCATCCGCACGGCGCTTCGCGCGAAGGGTCAGCGCGGGTGCATGGTTCCATCCCCACGCCCTTGGCGGCCGGCTGGTCGAGACCTGGCGGCACACCGGCGGCCCCGGGCCACGGCGTGCCGCCCTGGCGGCGAAGTCGATCTCCCACCATCTCAACGACCGTCGCGGCTATCCCGCCTGCGACCGGGTGCTGGCGCCGACCGAGCAGCTGGCGGCCGACCTCCGCCGTCGCGGCATCGCCGCTGTCCGCTGCCCTCCCCCGGTCAGCGCCGCGGCCCGGCCGGCGAGCCCCGGCGGCGGTGGCGGCAACGGCACGGGCCGGCTGGTCGTCTGCGCGGCCGACCTCGACCACCCGCGCAAGAATGTGGGCGCAGCCATCCGAGCCGCGGCCCTGCTCGCGGCGCATCGGCCGCTGGAGCTGGAGCTCATCGGCGGCGGTGGTGCATTCGAGCGGGACCTGGCCCGGGCGCCCCGCTCGCTCCGCGTGACCAGGACCGGCCGGCTCTCGGCGACCCAGGTCCGGGAGCGGTTTCGCGCCGCCGATGTGCTCGTCTTGCCCAGCTTGTTCGAGGAGTGGGGCTACGTCGCCGTCGAAGCGCTGCTGGCCGGCACGCAGGTGGCGTCCCTGCCCGTATACCCGTTCGCCGAGATGCTCAGCCGACCACTCGGGGCACGCGCCGAAACCATGACCGACCTTGGCCTCGCGGAGGCCATCGACACCGCATTGCAAGAGAGCCACGAACGCGAGCTGATCAGCTGCGTGGCCGACCAGCGATTCGGCGCCGAGGCAGTCGGGGAGCGGATGTGCGGGATCTGGGCCGAGCTCTGACCAGCGCTGCGGCGGGCCGGGATCTGCGGGCCGAGACCCGCCGGATACTCATGGTCAGCCCCTCCAGCCCGGTGCCGCCCGACTGGGGGTTCGGCATCCGCGTCTACAACCTCGCCCGGGAGCTGTCGCGGCGCCACCACGTGTCTCTGCTCGCTTACGAGGAGCCTGGCCGCGACGGCGCTGACCCAAGGCTTCGCTCGGCTTTCCAGGCCGTACACCTGGTCCCGCCGCCGCGACCGGCCGGCGGCAAGCGCGGAGCCCAGCTCCGATCGGTCGTCTCGCCTGGCTCGCACGAGGTCGCCAGCCGGACCTCGACCGTCATGCAGGAGGCGCTGGATCGGCACCTCAGCACCGATAAGTTCGACGTCGTCCAGGTCGAGTCGAGCATGATGGCCGGACACCGCTACCGCACCGGAGCCGTTCTGGTCCTCGACGAGCACAACGTCGAGTTCGAGCTTCTGCGGCGGTCGGCCAGGCTCGAAGGATCGCCAGCACGCCGGCTCTTCAAGTCGCTCGAGGCGGCCAAGATGCGGCGCCAGGAGAAGGCTGCCTGGTCCCGGTTCGATGGCTGCGTGTTCACTTCCGACGTGGATCGCGCCGTCTTCGGGGCGTTCACCGGCGAGCCTGGCTGCGTCGTGCCCAACGCGGTCGACCTCGACTACTTCCGACCCCCCGGCGCTCTTGAAACGTCCCGGGAGGCCGACGAGATCGTGTTCACGGGGACGATGAACTACCGCCCCAATGCCGATGGTGCCGTGTACTTCGCGGAGTCGATCCTGCCTCTGATCCGGCGCCGGCGCCCCCTGACCAGGTTCACAGTGGTAGGCCAGGGTGCCCCAGGCGCCGTGGCGCGTCTCGCCGGCGATGGGGTCCAGGTCGCGGGCCGCGTCCCCGACGTGCGGCCGTACCTGGCCCGCGCGGCCGTGGTCGTGGTGCCGCTCCGGGCGGGCAGCGGCACCAGGCTCAAGGTGCTGGAGGCATTGGCCATGGCCCGGCCGATCGTGTCCACCAGCCTCGGCTGCGAGGGTCTCGACGTCGAGGCTGGACGCGACCTGCTGGTCGCGGACGAACCGGAGGGGTTCGCGCGCCACGTGCTGAGGCTTCTCGACGAGCCTGCGGCCGGCCGGCTACTCGGGAGCGCGGGCCGGCGCCTGGTTGAGTCCGCCTACGGCTGGCCCGCCGCGGCGCAGGTCCTCGAGTCGTTTCACGGCCGGCTTCTCGAAGCCCGGGCCGAGGCGGCTCGGTGAGGCGCGCCGCCAGGCTGGTCCTGGCCGCACTCGCCGGGGCGATGCTCCTCGCCACCCTCGTCCCGGCGGCAGGAGTTGCGGCCGCGCCCCCCTTGTCGGTCCGCGCCGCCGGCAACCGCCTGGTCGACGGGTCCGGCCAGGTGATCCGGCTGCTGGGTGTCAACCGTTCGGGCACCGAGTTCAAATGCATCCAGGGCGGCAGCCCCACAAATCGGGGCTGGGGCCTCTTCGATGGACCCATCGACGCGACGGCCGCCGACGCCATCGCGAGCTGGCACGCGAACGTGGTCCGCATTCCCCTCAACGAGGATTGCTGGCTCGGCATCAACGGAGTCAACCCGAGTTGGGGCGGTGAGACGTACCAGCGCCAGGTGGCGGCCCTGGTGCGCACGCTCAACGCCGCGGGGTTGTTCGTCGTCCTCGACCTGCACTGGAATGCGCCCGGCGGCTTTCCCGCCCTGTCGCAGCAGCCGATGCCGGATGCGGACCACTCAGTCCAGCTCTGGCGTTCAGTGGCCGAAACCTTCCGCGACAACCAGTCGGTGGTGTTCGACCTCTACAACGAGCCGTTTATCTATGGCAGCTACATGGCCGACCCCAGCGGGGACCCGTGGCAGTGCTGGCGCGACGGGTGCTCCCTGACCCAGCACCTGTCGGGATCCGGCAACCCGTACACACTGCCGGGACAATGGCGTGCGGCCGGTATGCAGACCCTGGTCACAACCGTGCGCCAGACCGGCGCCCGAAACCTGATCATGGCGGGCGGCCTCGACTGGGCCAACGACATGTCCGGCTGGCAGTCGCATGCGCCCCGGGACCCTGCCAGCAACCTGGCCATGTCCTGGCACAGCTACCCCGGCCAGAGCTGCTCGCCCCGCTCGTGCTGGGAGAAGTCGGTGGCCCCGGCGGCGGCGAGATACCCGGTCATCGTCGGCGAGACAGGTGACCAAGTGTGCAAGAGCCCGGGCTACGTGCCCGGTTTCGTGCCGTGGGCGGATTCGCACGGCCTCAGCTACATGGGATGGACGTGGAACACGTGGTCCGACTGCTCCAACATCCTGATCAAGGACTATCAGGGGACGCCGACCGCCGGGTACGGGACGTACTTCCGCGACCACCTGATGGCGCTGGCCAAGAATCCCATCCAGCCGGTGGCCGATCCCGGCAGCCCGAGCCTGCCAGCCGGCGTGCCGGCTGCCATCCCGGCCACCGGCGCGGCGCCGGCGCCTACCTCCAGGCTGGCCGCGGTGCCCAGGTCGTGGAAGGTGGGAGGGGTCCTGGGTTTCGTCGTGCTGCTCGGGGTCGCCGGCGTCGGGCTCAGACGCCGTCTCCGCCCTGGCCGGCGGTGAAGGAGCCTGGCGTCCAGGCCGGCCGAAGACCGCTTCTCCTCTACCTCACCGCGGCCGATCACCCGCATAGGGACCCGGTGTGCGCCACGCTGGCCTGGCTGGCGGAGGACGCAGGCTGGCTTTTCGAGTGCTACTACGCGGCAGCTGCCGCCGGCACGCATTTCGGAGGCGGCCACCCGGCGAGCTCCAGCCTGACCGAGCTCCGCGGCGGCCTGCTCACCGGCGGCCACCACCTGGAGCAGCTCTACCGCGTCCTGCTCGGTTTCGATTGCCATGCCGCCGTGCTCGGGCCAAATCCCTTCGGCCAAGTCCTGGCCGAGGCTGGCGTGCCCCTCCTCGCCGTCGCGGACGACGTGGCCGGCTTCTATCGCCAGGTCCTGGCTGCCTTCGGCGGCGGGTCTCCGCAAGGCCTGCTGGCGGTCGGCGACGGCGGCTCCCCGCAGGGCGTCGGCCTCGCGGCCTATGCCTATCCCGAGATCGTCAACCGGCGCCTCGTGGCGGTCGCGGACCAGGATCCCGGGGCGGTGGCGGCCCTCGGCCAGGGCCTCGTTCTGAGCACCCTCTGGTCTCGCCTGCCGGCCGGGCCAGGAATCGAGAGTCTCGACCCGGGCCGCGGCCTGGAGATCGCCGGGAGGACGCTCGCGATGGCCGCCCGCTGGCGCGACTGGGGCCGTGGCTACGCCTTGGGGGACCCGGAGCTGGTCGGTCGGTGGACGCCGTCCCTGGTCCGCGAGCGGCGGCTGCCGCTGTTCGGTGTGCCCCAATCGAAGGTCATCGACCTGGCCGGAGCCGAGCTCAGAGGCCAGCCGGTCGTGCTGGGGCGCCAGCAGGATGACGTGGACTTCCTGGCGCTGTCGCGGGCCGGTGTGGCGTTCCAGCTCATCGATCCCGGGCGCCCCCCGCTGCCGGTGGTCAAGGAACTGCCCCGAGCCGCGCCCCTCGCCGCGCCCGCGTCACCGACCGAACCCGGCGGGCCCTCCGACCCCCAATTGGAACGCTGGGCAGCGGACGGCCGGGTGCTTTCGAGCCTGGTCTTCTGGACCGGCATGATCCGCGAGGTGGAGAACCTCTATGCCCTGGCCGACGTGCTCAGCCTCACGGGCCTCGCGGCGGGCCTGGCGCTGACCGTCGACAGCTTCGAGTACATGCCTCACCCGCCGCTCAGCCTGGTCGGGGTGCCTGCGGCCATCGGCGGCCTCGCCCCGAGGGTCGAGGCGCTGCTGGCCAGCACCGGCAACGGCGCTCTGCTGGAGTCAGAGGCGCCGCCAGACCGCTTCGCCGGCCTCCTGACCGGGAGCATGAGGCGGCTGCGGGCGCTACTCGGCGAGGGGAGTCGCGCCATCACCGGCTGGTGGGGAGTGATGGACGCGCCGTTCGTCCCGGTTCGGCCGCCCCGAGTCTCCCGGCTGCCCGAGCCACCTTACGTCCAACTTCGCTACCAGGGCCGCGGGCCCCAGCCGGCCGCCCCGGCGCCCGACCTCGGGGGCGCCCCGCACGCGGGTGCGATCCCCGCGCTCACCCGAAGCGGTCTCCGAGGACTGGTGCGGACCAGTCCGCTGACCTCGATGCTGGAGGCGTGGCGGCCATTCGACGGCTTCGCCCCGGGCCCCCCCGGGCTCAGCGTGCTGGAGAGTGTGCGTGCCGCGGGCTTCGACTACGCGCTGACGAAGTCGGGCTTCGCCGGGCCACCGGCGGTGACCGAAGGCGTGGATGGACTGACGATCCTCAACTACACGGCCGGCCGCTGGGACGGCTGGACGCCCTTCGCCACCGTCAACTCGCTGGCCGACCTACAGGGCGCCGAACGGCGTCTGCTGCGAGGCGGCCGGCCCGGCTGGCTCCTCGGCACCATCGACTCGTGTCTTTGGGCGTTCAGCGGGCCGCGATGGGACCGCGGCGCCGATCTGCGCCGGATGTGTTCCTGGATGGCCGGCGGAGGGGACTCCGGCCAGATGGTCAACGTGCCCCCGGCCGTCGTCGCCAGGTATGCCCGGCTGCTCGGCGAGCGCGACCTGGTACGCCACAACCAGGCCGTTTAGCGCCCCCGCCTCGGAGCGGCTTCGGTCAGACCTTGCGCGCGGACACCGCGTAGCTCTCGGAGAAGAGCAGCGACGCCCAGCGAAGGGCCGGCCCGCGCTTCGAGACCCATCTCCAGACGGCGCCCTCGGCGCGGAGGACGGGCATCTCGAGGAACTCCGGCACGATCGGGTATTGCTTCGTGCCGCGCATGAAGATGGGCAGCCCGAAGATGACGGGGCGCACCCGGATTTCGGTGAAGCCGGCGTCTCTGAGGGCGGCGATCATGGCCCGAACGGGGATGTGCCGCTGCCAGAAGTCACGCCGGCGCGGGCCTTTGATCAGGAACCGGGCGAGGCGCCGCGGGTAGGTGACGAACCAGCGCTCGCGACCGGTCCCACGCCACACCGACACCTTGGTCTTGGTTATGACGACCGCGCGGCCGCCCGGGACCACGAGGTCGCCGAGGCGGGCCACGATCTTGGCCCATTCCGGCGTGTACTCGAGCATCCGGATGCTCATCGCCCGGTCGAATTCACCCTCGATGGGCGCCGCGGCGGCGTCGCCCTGGACAAAGGTGACCGGCTCTGAGGCCAGCGCCTTGCGGGCCTGCTCCAGCATCCCGCCGGATATGTCCACGGCGGTGACGCCGCGAGTCCGCGAGACGAGCAGCGGCGTCCAGGTGCCGGGTCCGCAACCCAGCTCGAGGCCGCGCTCGCCAACGCTGGCGCCGAGCTCCTCCTCGATCGTCTGCCGGGTCAGGTCGTACTCGAACCTCGCCAGTCGGTTCTTCTCCCAGCGCAGCTGGCGATAGTAGTCGGAGGCCTCGTCGTAGACCCGGCGAATGCCGTCCTGGACGGCGCGGTTCGAACCTGCGTCGATCATCGCTTCTCCTCTGCTTGGTGGACCCGGCGCATCAGATCGACATCGCCTGGAAGTTCTGATAGTGGGTGTCGGCCACGGTGGTGCGCAGGCCCGCCTGGCCGGGGCCGTTGATCACCGACTGCGTGCCCTGGATCTGCCAGCCCGGCTCCGGGGTGCCCACCAGCCAGACCTTCCCGCGGACCGAGGTGCCGACCACGTCCACCTTGGCGTGATACCAAGCGCCCTGCGAGAGCGGCGCGGACGCTGCGCCGAATTGAGTCCAGTTGGCGTTCCTGTCGGTCCAGAGGGTGAGCGTTTGGCTGGTCGGGTTGATGGTGACCACGATCCAGTTGTCGTTACCCTGGACGCGAGCCAGGATCCGCGCGCCGTGCTGGTAGTTCGGGTCGAACGCCACGTTGGTCATGTTCAGGTCGACGGTGATCTCAGCGTTCGCGTAGCCGTTGCCCATCCAAGTGTCATGGTCAGTCCACGCTGAAGCCGTCTGTACGAACGCCTGGCGGCTCGCGATGGAGGCCACACCGTTGGGATAGACGTTGAGGTCATTCGCCCAGACGTGTCCGTCAGAGGCCGTGCCCAGGCTCGGTCCGGGGTCGTCCGGCCGGCTGAAAAGGTCCTCGCTGGTCAGCGGCGGCACGACTAGGAGGGCGTCGGTGGCTGCCGTCGTGCCCCCGGACGTGACACTCACGCTGCTCAGGAAGTCGCCGTTATAGCCGGTTGCGGCGGCTGTGACCATGTAGGTGCCCGGCTGCACGCTCATCGATACCTGGCCGTTCTGGTCGGTTGTGCCGGACGCGGACGCCGGTACGGTCGCCACTTGGGCGCCAACGATCGGCGCCCCCGTGGCCGCGTCCGTCACGGTCTCGGTGATCGTCCCCGGATTGGCGGGGGTCGGCGTCGGGGTGGGGGTCGGCGTTGGCGTAGGAG
>JALYZG010000222.1 GCA_030948965.1 Candidatus Dormiibacterota bacterium
GCCGGGTTGTTCTTCGTCCGCCGGCTGAGGATCTGGATCACGCGCTCGATCTCCAGCTCGCGCCCGATCACCGGGTCCAGCGCGTTCTTCCGCGCCAGCTCCGTCAGGTCCCGCCCGAACTGGTCCAATAGCGGTGTTTTCGTCGGCCGCTTCGGCGCCGGCTCGGACTCCTCCTGGGTGGAGTCGTGGAGCAGGCGGTCGATCTCGGCGCGCACCTTCTCCAGGTTGGCGCCGAGGTCGTCGAGGACGTGCGCCGCGATGCCCTCGCCCTCGATCAGCAGACCGAGCAGCAAATGCTCGGTGCCGACGTAGTTGTGGCCCATCCGCCGCGCCTCTTCGAAGGAGATCTCGATGACCTTCTTCACCCGCGAGGTGGGGATGATCTGCTGGATGATGATGCGCTCGTTGCGGCCGAGCACCGACTCGATGGTCTGGCGCACCTTGCCGATCTCGACGCCCAGGTTGTTCAGTACCTTGGCCGCCAGGCCCTCACCCTCGCGCAGCAGCCCCAAAAGCAGGTGCTCGGTGCCGATGTAGCTGTGGTGGGAGCGCTCGGCCTCTTCCTGGGCGAGGGTCAGCACCCTCTTCGCCCTTTCGGTGAAACGCTCGAATGGTGGATACAAGGTTGCCTCGTCCTCCTCTGGGCTCCGGCTCGCCGGCTAAGGTGTGGCGGGCACCTCCTGTTGGTTTTTCAATCCGGGCCGGGCGCCTGGCCGACGCCCCGCCGCCACCTACTATAACCCCCGGACTTTGCCCCCGATTTCACGCCGCGCGAACTCGCAGGCACCTTCGCCGGCGGGCTTGGTGGCGCTCCTACCGGCAGCCTACGCGCTGCTGCTGCCTGTCCTCTTCCTGCCCTTCCTGGTCGACGCCTTCGTCCTGCCCCGGACTCTGCTGACCGTCTTAGCGGGCGGAACACTCTTCGCGCTGGGCCTCCTTCGCGGGCGATTTGCGCTCGGCCCGCTGGGCCTGCCGGCCCTGGCCGTGGCGACGGCGGCGATCCTGGCTTGCGCCTTCTCGGTCGCGCCCGCCCTCTCGCTGGCCGGCGACTACTCCTGGTACGACTCCATGCCGGTTCGCCTCGCCTACCTCGGCCTCTTCATCGGCGCCGCGTGGCTGGGCTCGCGGCGCCTTGTGGCTGAATTCTTCGTCGTCGGCTGCGCCCTGGCCGGCCTGGAGGCGCTTCTCGAGTGGCCGCCGGGGCCACTCCACCTCGCCCGCCCCGACGGCAACCTGGGCCAGGCGGGCCTGCTGGGCGCGCTGCTGGCGATGGCGCTGCCCCTGGCACTCGAGCTCGGGGCACGGCGCCCCCGGTGGCTGCTCGCGCTCGCGCCGATCGGCCTCGGTTTGCTGGCGTCCGGCTCACGTTCGGGCTGGCTGGCCGCGCTGGCCGGCGCCGGCATCCTCCTCGTCTTCCGCGTTCGCCGCCGGCCCGTCTTGGCGCTCGGGGCGACCCTGGGCACTATCGGGTTGGCGGCGGTCTTGGGGCTGCTGCTGCGCCCTCTGCGCGAGCTCAACGGAGACACCGGCAGCGGGCGCCCGGCGGTCTGGCGCGATGCCTTGCCGATGATCGCGGCGCGGCCCCTCACAGGCTGGGGCGAGGATACGTTCGGCACCGTGTTCGGCCGCTACCAGACGGGTGACTGGGCACAGGGCCAGCCGTTCGCGCGCGCCCACTCGATGCCCCTCGACCTGGCGGCCGGCCAGGGCCTCCTCGGTGTCGGGGCCTGCGCCTGGTTCTTCATCACGTTCTGGCGCGGGATCTGGCGCCAGCCGGAGTTGGGCGGCCTCGCGGGTGCGTGCGCCGCTTACCTGGTCTGGTCACTGCTCAACTTCGATTGGGCGCCGGCCACCGGCGCCTTCTGGCTCTTGGCGGGGACCGCATGGTCGGCGGTGGCGCCCGCGCGCCGCACGCTCCCGGGCGCGGCGCCGAGCGCGGCCCTGCGGAGGGGCGCTGTGGCTGGTGTGGCGATGCTCCTCGTCGGTGTGCTCGCGGCTCTGGCCGCGGACGCCGCCTACCGTGGTGGGAACGCGACGCTGGGGGCGCGGCTCAACCCGCTCCAGCCACGCTACGCGGCGGCCACCGGTTCATTGGCCGGACTGCGGCGCGCGACCGACCTTCGCGACCCTGATCCGGCCACCTATGTGGCGCTGGGGGACCTGTTGCAGCGATCGGGCCATTCGGCTCCGGCGCGCGCCGCGTGGGAGGAGGCTCTGGCCGTCTTTCCCTACGACCGGGCTGCGCGCCGGAGGCTCGCGCGCGGGCCCTGACGGGTCAGCTGGTCAGTCGATCAGTTAGTCGTCGTCTCCGAACGACCAGGTGCCGGGACCGGTGCTGCCGCGGTAGTTGGAGGGCGCGGCGGTGAGCTGCTTCAGGCTAAGGCTGACGCGGCGCCGGGCGGTGTCGATGCCGATCACCTTGACCTACACGTCCTCACCCACCTTGAGCACGTCCTCGGTCTTGTCCACATGGTCCCAGCTGAGCTCGGAGATATGGAGCAGGCCCTCGATCCCGGGCATGATCGGGAGGAAGGCGCCGTACTTCTTGGTCTTGGTCACCGCGCCGGTGACGATGGTCCCGACCGGCACGCTGCGAACCAGCCGCTCCCAGGGGTCTTCCTGGAGCTGGCGCAGGCTGAGGCTGATCCGGTTCTGGTCCGGATCGAGCTTGATCACCTTGACCTCCACGGTCTCGCCCTGCTGCAGCACGTCCGTGACGCGGCTGACGCGGTCCCAGCTGAGCTCCGAGATGTGGATCAGGCCGTCGGCGCCACCGATGTCGACAAAGGCCCCGTAGCTGGTCAGGCCGCTCACTTGTCCCGTCACGCTGTCCCCGACATGGACGCGGGTGAAGAGATCCTCACGGCGACGGGCGCGATCTTCGTCCTCCGCCGCCTTCTGGCTAACGATCAGGCGGTTGCGCTTGCGGTTGACCTCGAGCACCTTGACCGGGATCTGCTGGCCGACCAGCTGCTCCAGGTTTCCGGAGTGGGCACGCCCGACCTGGCTGCTGGGCAAAAAGCCGCGGAGGCCGAGGAGGTTCACGATGAGGCCGCCCTTGTTCTGCTCGCGAACCTCCGCCTCCATGACCTCACCGGACTCCTGCTTTTCGGCGGCAACCAGCCAGGTGGTCTCGGCGCGGGCGCGGCGTAGGGAGAGGACGACGTTGCCCTCGTCGTTCTCGGGCTGGAGGACGTAGACCTTGATGCGCTCGCCGGGAGTCAGCTCCTGGTCGGGGTCGCCGCGGAAGCCGAGCTCCTTGCCGGAGATGACCCCCTCTGCCTTCGCTCCGATGTCGACTAGAACCTCGTCGGCGTCTATGCGGACGATGACGCCGTCGACGATGTCTCCGTGCTTGGGTGTGCCGAACGCGTCTTGATCATCGCGGAGGAAGTCCTCCATGGTCATCATCGAGGTGTCCATCTCCTCGGTCATGACCGCGCCTGTATCTTCGGACAAGTCTTCTTGGTGCTCCTTGTAGTTATTGGTGTGTCTTGGTCGTCAGTTCGATGGGCTCGATACGCGGAGCCTCGCCAAAACGAAGGCCCATGATACCAGCGGGCGCCTGAATTTGAGCGCCTGCTAGCTGACCTCCTGGGCGCCGGCCGGAACCGCGCCTTCGAGGAGGTGGTCCAGCTCGGGGCCGTCGAGCGTCTCCACCTGCTTCAGCCGCTCCACCACCAGGTCCATCTTCGGCCTCTGCTCGGTCAGGATCCGCCGCGCCAGCGCGTGCGCCTCGGCCACGATCGACTTGAT
>JALYZG010000346.1 GCA_030948965.1 Candidatus Dormiibacterota bacterium
CGCCCGCCCGGTGCCGCAGATCATCGTGGACGCCTTCAGCCCGCTCGGCCCGGGGGCCGTGACCTGGGCTCTGCGCGTGGCTCACTGCGAATCCACCTACAACCCGCAGGCGGTCAACGGCTCGTCCGGCGCCTCCGGCCTGTTCCAATTCCTGCCCTCGACCTGGGCGCGCTCGCCCTACGGCGGCCAGCCGGTGTTCGACCCCGACACCAACGCCCGCGCGGCAGCCTGGCTCTATGAGACCGCCGGCCCCGGCCAGTGGAGCTGCCGCTAGCGGTCCGGCAGCGCCCTCAGGGCGCGACTGGCCACCCCGTCCATTCGGTTCATGTGCCGGAGGATGATCGCCTCGGGGCGTCTCCACACGTACTTTTGCCGGCGCATGAACGCGTGGCCGAGGGCGGCCCCGGCCGGCCGGGCCGCTTAGTCGGGCTGCGAGGTCGCGGTGACGGCCGCTGGGAGCCGAGCGCGGCCCTCTTCGGGCGGCCGCGGCATGCCGGTGACTTCCAGGATCTGGTCCTCGTCCAGCGACTCCTCGCGCAGCAGGGCCTCGGCCAGCGCGTCCAGCTTGGGCCGGTTGGCCCCGAGCAGCGCCGTGGCCTCGGCCAGGCATTCGTCGGCGATCCGCTTGACCTCCTGGTCGATGACGGCCGCGGTCTCGTCGCTGAACGGGCGCTGCACGAATTGGCCCTCGTCCAGGTATTGGAGCGGGCCGATCTTGGGGCTCATGCCCCAGCGCACGACCATCTGCCGGGCGATGGAGGTGACCTGGTGGAGGTCGCTCTCCGCGCCGGTGCTGACCACGCCGTAGATGAGCTTCTCGGCGGCCCGGCCGCCCAGGGCGCCGATGATCCGCGCCCGCAGGTAGTCCTCGCCGTAGTTGAAGCGGTCGGTCGTGGGGCTCTGGACGGTGACGCCGAGCGCCAGGCCGCGGGGCACGATGGTCACCCGGCGCACCGGGTCCGCGCCCGGCACCAGCAGCCCCAGCAGGGCGTGGCCGCCCTCGTGATAAGCGACCCGTTCCTTGTCCAGCTGCGTCATGCCGAGCTTGCGCTCGGCGCCGAGCAGCACCTTCTCGATCGAGTCCTCGAAGTCCGCCATGGCCACGGCGTCGCGGTCGCGACGGGCGGCGAGCAGGGCCGCTTCGTTGACCAGGTTGCGCAGCTCGGCGCCGACCAGGCCCGAGGTCTGGGACGCGAGCCGGGCCAGGTCCACGTTGGCGTCGAGGGGCACGGTGCGGGTGTGGATGCGCAGGATCGCCTCCCGGCCCGCCCGATCGGGGGGCTGGACCACGACCCGGCGGTCGAACCGGCCGGGTCGAAGCAGGGCGGCGTCGAGCACGTCGGCGCGGTTGGTGGAGGCGAGGACGATGACCCCCACGTGGGGGTCGAACCCGTCCATCTCGGTCAGGATCTGGTTGAGCGTCTGCTCCTGCTCGTCGTGGCCCCCGATCCGAGTCGCGCCCGCACGGCTGCGGCCGATCGCGTCGAGCTCGTCGATGAAGATGATGGCGGGCGCCGCCGCCCTGGCCTTCGTGAAGAGATCTCGCACTCGCGAGGCCCCGACCCCCACGATCATCTCCACGAACTCCGAGGCGGAGACGCTGAAGAACGGCACCTTGGCTTCACCCGCCACGGCCCGCGCCAGGAGCGTTTTGCCGGTGCCCGGGGGTCCGACCAGCAGGACGCCCTTCGGGATCATGCCTCCGAGGCGCTGGTAGCGCTTGGGGTTGCGGAGGAAGTCGACTACCTCGGTCAGCTCCTGCTCCGCCTCGTCGATCCCGGCCACGTCGGCGAAGGTCGTGGCCGGCTGCTCCGCGTCGTAGAGGCGGGCCCGGCTCTGGCCGAAGCCGAACGCGCCCCCGGCCATGCCCGAAAGCCGGCGGCTGATGTAGAGGAAGCCGAGCACGATCAGGATCGTGGGCCCGAACGTGAAAAGGAGGTTCTCCCAAAACGGGGTATCCGGCGCGCTCGACTTGGCGCTCGTATCGACCTGGTGCTGGTCCAGCAGGGGCTGCAGCGTGTTGTCGCTGAACACCGGCAGGTAGGTGGTGAAGTGAGTCGAGCTCACGCCGCCCTGGGAGATGGCCTGCTTGGACACGCCGGCGATGGCCGAGCCGGTGCCGACGATGCTCTTCACGTTGTCCGCGGCGACCTGCGACTTGAACTGTGTGTAGGAGAGGCTAACCGTCTTGGGCTGGGGCGGGGCGAAGATCACGTTCACGATCAGGTAGTTGATCAGCAGCAGCGCCCCCAGGCTGAGCCAGAAGCGCCAGCTCGTCAGGGCTGACAGGAGACTCGGCGGCTTGCGCTGGGGACTGTCCGGTGAGGGCCCTGAGGAAGGCTCGGGTGAGGAGGCCATTGGCGACTGCCACCAAGTATGCCCCGACCGTCCGCAGCGCCCTCGGCCCGCGCGAGAATGGCCGCGTAGGGAGGGTATCCACCGAATCCGCCATCAGCCAGTGAAGGCCCCGGAGGTCTTTCATGTCGAACCCCGTCTTCGCCGCCGTTCGGACGGTCCTGGCCGTGCGCGAGTGCGAGGTCAAGCCGATTCCGAACGATGTCCTGGAGCGGATCGTGGAAGCGGGCCATCCGAGCGCCAGCTCCGTGAACCTCCAGCACTGGCATTTCGTCGTCGGACGTGATTACCAAGCCCTCCACGAGTAGCGCCAGCACACGCCGAGGGGTCAGACGGTGATCGGCGCCCCCAACTTTCAGGCCTGGGCCAAGGCCGAGCTCCACAGCCACCTGGACGGCGCCCTCCGGCCGGCGACGGCGGAGCAGTTGGCGGACGAGCTCGGGCTCGACCTGCCGCGGCCCCTGAGGATGACGGCCCCGGCCTCATGCGCGTCTCAGGCGGAGTACATCGGCTACTTCGCGGACGCCATCCGGGTCCTGCAGACCGAGGCCGGGCTGGAGCGCGCGGCCCGCGAGTTGGGCGAGGACGGCGCCGCCGAGGGCGTGGACTACCTGGAGGTCCGCTGGGCGCCGCGCCTGCACCTGGAGAGAGGCCTCACCGTCTCCGCGGTGATTGCGGCGGTCCTCCGCGGCCTGGAGGCGGCGCCGCTGCGAGCCATGGCCATCGTCTGTGCGATGCGTTCGCACCCGGTCGAGGCCAACGTGCGGCTGGCACGAGAGGCGGCCGCCTTCGCCGGCCGCGGTGTCGTCGGCTTCGATCTGGCCGGCGACGAGGCCCGCTTTCCGGC
>JALYZG010000270.1 GCA_030948965.1 Candidatus Dormiibacterota bacterium
AGTTGACGTTGGCCCTCGAGAAGGATCCCCTTCCGCCCTACGAGATCACCGGTTCGGAAGAGCTGGGCCGGGCGGGGGACGTCGTCCTGCGCCGGGATGGCGTGCGCTGGCCGGACGGGACTGAGACCTGGCATCGCTATGTCGAGAGCCCCAGCGCGGTCTGGATCGTCCCAGTCCACGAGGACCTGACCACGGTGCTGGTGCGGCAATGGCGGCACGCCTGGGGCGAGACGGCCTGGGAGGTGCCGGCGGGGACCATGGAGCCGGGTGAGGAGCCGCAGGCCTGCGCCCAGCGCGAGCTGGTCGAGGAGGCCGGCCTCATGGCCGCCGACTGGACGGCATTGGGGGTGACCCGCGGCACGGCCCTCCTGACGGGCCGTCAGCACCTGTTCCTGGCCCGCCGCCTTTCGCGGGTGCAGCGCATGCCCGACGCTTCGGAGCGCGACCTTATCGTCCGCGAGCTGCCCTTCCGGGAGGCGCTCGACGCGGCGCTGCGGGGCGATCTGGAGCACGCGGCGACCGTGGCGGCGCTGACCCGCGCCGCGCGCATGCTCGGCGTCAGCTGAGCGCCGCTACGACGCCTGGGTCGTCGGGGACCGTTGGATCCCGGCCAGGATCTCCACCCAGGAGGGCAGCACCTGGAGCCGGTGCGAGGTCGCCCCGGTCAGCGGCGGCTCCGGATCGAGAGTGAGAACGACCGCGCACCGTCCGCCGACGGGCCAGCGATGGGCGTGAACGGGGGCTGTGCCCGGCGCCGACCCGCCGGCCACCCGGACGTCCGCGAAGCGCCAGGAACCCGGTGCCGCCGCCGGCGCCGCCACGAATCGCCGGCGGACCAGGTCCAGCGAGCTCTCGAGCGCGGCGCCAGTAGCGAACGTTGCGGTCAGGCAGACCTGGCGCGTGCACCGATGCGCCCGGACTCGGCGACGGCGCCCTCGACGTGGGAGAGTCGAACCTCCGGCGAAGCGAGATAGAAGATCGCCGCCGCCAGCTCACCCAGGTTGCGGTGAGACTCCGGGCCGTCCGCACACATGCGGTAGGTGAGTGTCGGCGCGCGCGCGCAGATAAGCCGTGTCGTCCTCCAGCGTGTAGCCGGTCACACAGCCTGAGGCCACCAGTGCATCGAGGTCCGCGAGCATCACGTGTGTCCGCCCGTGGCCGTCGTCGCTCGCTCGCCTCCGCGCCCGCGACGGCCCCGACAACAGCTCCCTGCCCGGCCCGGGCCAGTGCCGCCGAGCGGCTCGCGCCATCCATCCCACCAGGATCGAGCGCGGTGGTTACGCTCATAAGAACAGGACTGAACGCCTTTGAATTGGGCGCACACCCACGCACAGCTGAAAGGAGGACCGACGTGGCCGAGCAGATCGCGACCGGCGCCATCCACCACCTGCGTCTGACCGTCACCAACCTGGAGCGGAGCCGCGCCTTCTACACGGGCCTGCTTGGATTCGACGTGGCCGCAGAGTCGCCACCCGACGACGACCCCTCCGCCGCGGCCATGTATCCGGTCCTCTGGGGCGGCGTGGTCATGGCCCGAGGCGACCTGCTGATGGGTCTGAGGCCAGTGGCCCCGGCCGGCGACCGGTTCGACGAGGACCGGGTCGGCCTCGACCATCTCAGCTTCAGCGTCGGCAGCCGCGCCGAGCTCGATGCGGCCGCGCGGCTGTTCGACTCGCAAGGGGTGCCGCATGGCGAGATCAGAGAGCTGGCCGCCTTCGGGATCGCGGTCCTGCCCTTCCGCGATCCCGACAACATCCAGGTCGAGCTGACCGCGCCGCTCGGATGACCCCAGCAGGCAGCGTCGCCAGCGCCTATCTGCCTGACGAAATCGGCCATGCCCATGCCGCGGCGTTGATCCGCGGCAGCGAGCAGGTCGCCTTCGCCAGCCGTGACCAGGCTCAACGGGCGGCCGCCACGGCGCTGGGTTTTGCCATCGTCGACCCGGCCGCTTGAGCCGGGCCGGCCCAACAACCTCGTCTCCCGGGCTCAGCCCTCCAGCCGCTGCAGCGCCTCAGGCGGCAGCTGTACTCCCGCCGCCGCTACGTTTTCCTCCAGGTGGGCCACCGACGACGTGCCGGGGATGGGCAGCATCTGCGGCGAGTGGGCCAGGAGCCAGGCCAGGGCCACCTGCGTCGGCGTCAGGCCCATCTCCGTCGCCACCTGGGTGAGCGCGGCCGGCGCCGGACCCTCGCCCAGCGGCCGCCAGGGAATGAAGGCGATGCCCCGCTCCTCGCATAGCCGGAGTACGGCCTCGGATTCGCGGCCACCGAGGCTGTAACGGTTCTGCACCGACGCCACCGGCGTCAACGAGAGCGCCGCCTCGAGCTGTGCCAGGGAGACGTTCGACAGACCGATCAGCCGAACCTTGCCCTCGTCCCGAAACGAGACCAGGGCTGCCACCGACTCCTCGAATGGCACCTTGGGGTCGGGCCGGTGCAGCTGATAGAGATCGATGCGATCCAGGCCGAGTCGCTGCAGGCTGCCTTCCAAGACCTGGCGCAGGTGCTCGGGCCGCCCGTCCGGCGCCCACTGTCCCGGGCCCCCCGGAGC
>JALYZG010000275.1 GCA_030948965.1 Candidatus Dormiibacterota bacterium
AGTTTTTCGCCAAGGTGATGGGCGAGCTGCTGTTCTGGGTCGGTGAGGACAAGATGACCTTCGGCAGCGACTACGCCATCTGGGAGCCGAAGTGGCAGATCGAGGGCTTCGTCGACTGGGACTACCCGAGTGACGAATTCTCTGACTACCCGAGGGTCACGACCGCGACCAAGAAGAAGATCCTCGGCCTGAACGCGGCCAAGCTCTACGACCTCGAGGTCCCTGCCGAATATCAGCTCAAGACGGAGGTTGGAGCGCCGGCGTGACGGACGCCTCCCGTGTCCTCGCTGCGTTGGACACGGTGCGCGACCCGGAACTGGACGAGTCGATCGCGGCGCTCGGCTTCGTAGCCTCGGCCACACTGTCCGACGACGGGGTGGCCGAGGTGCGGCTGCGGTTGCCGACCTACTTCTGCGCCCCGAACTTTGCCTTTCTGATGGTTGCCGACGCCTACGACGCGGTGTCGGCGCTTGACTGCGTGTTGCGCGCGGATGTGGTGCTCGAAGACCACTTCGCGTCGGACCAGATCAACGGAGGCGTGGCGGCCCGGGCCCGGTTCACTCAGGTCTTCGACGGCGAGGCCACGAGCGACCTGGGCCGGCTGCGGGCGGACTTCCTGCGCAAGGCGGTGCTGGCGGGCACCGACCGGGTCTGCCGCCCGCTGCTCGCAGCCGGTGCAGCGGCGGAAGATCTCGCCAGGATGGCGCTGGGCGAGGTGGCTCCATCCGCGGACCTGGATCGGTTGCGGGCGCGGCGACGCGACCTCGGGCTGCCGGCCGGGGACGACGCCCCGTTGCTGATCGACCCCACCACCGGTGGGGCGATCGGCGTCGAGGCGCTGCCGTTGCATCTGCGGCGGGCCAGGATCACCAGGGTCAGCCTCGAGGCCAATGCAGTGACCTGCCGGGACCTCTTTGCCCAGCGTTACCGCTCCGCCGCGGGCCTGCCCGAGGCGGTCGCGCGGAGCTAACGCCTGCCAGAGGCCAGTGCGGCTATGGCGCCCGGTCGACAATTCTCACAGACGGGCCGCGCTGCGGCGCGCAGCCCATGCGTCCGAGCCCCGAAACGGCATGTGCCGGCCCTCCTCGTAAGGCGGCCGCGATCGGTAGTTGTTGATCTGGGGCACAGCCTCACCGCGCAGCAGGAACGCCGATGGCCACGGTTCGGCGCTCACAATCCGCGTGGTCGTCGGGATGTAGCGAATGGTGAGCCCGCGCCGCCAGCGAGGCGAGGTGTTGGCATGGGATCCGTGAATGACGTTCGGGTGATGGATCTCCACGTCGCCGGCGCGAAGCACGATGTCGACCGCCTTGTCCTCCTCGATCAGGGCTGGGTCGACGTCGATCTCGGCGTTGAGGACGTTCGCGACATCTGTGCGCCTGCGGTTGGGCTTGAGGTCCCAGAGATGGGTTCCGGGCACCACTCTCAGGCATCCGTTCGACGGGTCGGTGTCATCCAGGGCCAGCCACAGCGACACCACCGCCATCGGCTCCAGGGGCCAGAAAGCGCCGTCCTGATGCCACAGCACGGCTCGGCCTGACTGCGGTGGCTTGGCAATGTAGTGCGACGCGAAAAGCGCGATGTCGGGTCCCACGAACCCTCCGGCCAGGTCGAGGAGCCGGTCGTCGCCGACGAGGCGCAGCCAAAACGGATCGTCCGCCACGAGATCGGTGCCCAGGTTCTCCGGGCGCCGGTCTGGGTGCCGGCGCTGCAGCCAGTCGATGTGTCGCCTAGCCTCGTCGACCAACTCAGCATCGAGCACGTTGCGGAATATCACGTACCCGTCCGTCTGGTAGCGGGCGCGAGTCAGCTGGGCGTCGGCTGGAGTCACGGTGCTCATGAGCCAATACTTGCACGCCATCGGCCACATGTCGTGTACGTGCGTGGCCAATTTCTGTACTGTAGTGACCTCGATGCTGAGCCTGCGAATCGCCGAGGTCGCTCCGGGTGGCGACTTCCGGGCGGCTTTCACGAGCCTGCGAGCTCGAGGCCGCAGCGTCACTCTGCATGACCACGACTTCCACGAGGTGATGTGGGTGGTGGCCGGGAGCGGAACGCACGTCGTGGCGGAAGGAGCGCTCCCGCTGCGAGAAGGAGACCTGGTGCTGGTGCGGCCTCGCGATCGGCACCGTATCGAGGTGGCGACTCACGGGAAGCTGGACTTCGTCAATGTCGCCTTTCGATCAGAGCTTTGGTGGGCATTCACCGCTCTCGCTCGCAACGCGTCGGCGGCGCGCGCCTGGGACGAATCTGAGACGACGCCGATCGTCCACCTCGACGAACCCGAGCGCAGCCGCTTCACGGCAGACGTCGACCAGGTGCTCCAGGCGCACGACAAGAGCCGAGCGCACGACAGCCCCGGCGGCCAATCCGGCAGCACTGGCAGCCAACTCGCGCTCTTGCAATTCCTGGGGGCGGTTGTTCGGCAGCTGGTCCCGGAATCGACACAGCCCTCCGAGGGTGATCGAAGCGACGAGCCGGGATGGCTGAGCCAAGCCTGCCGCGCGATTCGAGAGCCGGAGAACCTGCAGGCGGGATACGACCGCTTCGTTAGCCTCAGCGGCGTCAGCCGAGGTCACTTGGCAAGGGCACTCAGGCGCCATCGCGGCCTGACGCCGGCCCAGTTCATCACCCAGCTGAGGCTCAGGAGGGCTGCGCTGCTGCTGGAGATCACGCGCACGCCCGTCGGCGAGGTCGCGCTTGAATCCGGCTTCGACAACATCTCCTACTTCCACCGGCGGTTTCGGGAAAGGTTCGGGCGGACGCCGCGTGCATTCAGGCTTGACGCCCGGCGGCGGCTCGTCCCCTGACTGCGAGACGCAGGACACCCCGCACGCGCAGTGAGACGACCGTCAGGCCGGTATGGAGGCGGCCTCCGCGGCCTGCGTGCTCCCTAGCAGGCGCAGGCTGCCCGGTTCCAGGCGCAGCCACACGGTGGAGCCGGGGTGGGCCTGGAAGTCGGTGCGTGTGTTCGCCTTCAGGGTCTGACTGCCCAGAGAAAGCGTCATCAGCAAGTGTGAACCGAGGGGCTCTATCACGCGCACCGTCGCCTCGACGTCGCCATCCGCTTGGGATGAGCTCACCTCGATGTTCTCGGCGCGGATCCCCACCTCCGCCTCCTGCCCCGGCCGGGCCCCGTCCAGGGTGCCGACCGGCAGCCGGTTGCCCTCGAGCTCGACGCCGCCATCGACCACCATCGCATGGAGCACGTTCATGGGCGGGTTGCCGATGAACTGGGCCACGAAAACGTCGGCCGGACGATCGTAGACCTCCATCGGTGAGGCGCACTGCAGCACCCCACCGTCGCGCATGACCGCGGTCCGATCGCCCATGCTCAGCGCCTCGACCTGGTCGTGCGTGACGTAGACCGTCGTCGTCTTGATCTCATGGAGTAGGCGCTTCAACTCGGCCCGCATCTGGAGGCGCAGCAACGCGTCCAGGTTGCTCAGCGGCTCGTCCATGAGGATCACCGACGGCCTCATCACCAGCGCCCGAGCGACGGCCACGCGCTGCCGCTGGCCGCCGCTGAGCTGGGTCGGGTAGCGCTGCAGGAAGGGCTCTATACCCATCAGCTCCGCCGCCTCCCGCACCCTGGGGCCGATGTCGGCCTTGGCCACGTGGTGCATACGGAGGCCGAAAGCAACGTTGTCGTAGACGCGCAGGTGGGGGAACAGCGCGTAGCTCTGAAAGACCATGGCGATGTCGCGCCGGCCGGGCGACAGCGTGCTCACGTCCCGCCCGCCGATCGAGACGGCGCCGCTGTCGGCCAACTCGAAGCCGGCTATGAGGCGAAGGAGGGTGGTCTTGCCGCAGCCACTCGGGCCCAGCAGGACCATGAACTCACCATCTTCGATCGTCAGCGAAACGTCGTTCACGGCGGTGGCACCGGCGAAGGTCTTCGTGACGCGCTCGATACAAATCTCGGCCATCGGGTCAGTGACCCCCTTGCCCGAAGGCACTGAAAAGGTACGGCCGCATGAAGAAGATGAAGACGAACGCGGGCGCCGTGAGGGCCAGGCCGCCGGCGAATCTGAAGGGCAGCGGTGACTGGCCCAAGGAGGTCACGATCTGCGCCGGCAGCGTGGGGTTGCGAGTGGTCAGCACGGCGGCCGCGAAGACCTCGTTCCACGACAGCACGAACGCGAAGAGAGCGGCCGCACCGAGGCCCGGGCGGCTGAGCGGGAGCACGATCCGCCAGACGGCCCCCAGCCGCCCCGTACCGAGGCTCATGGCCGCTTCCTCGAGCTCGTTCGGGATCCGCACGAAGACGCTGGCGGCGAGCAGGATCGTCAGCGGCAGCGCCATCACCGTGTGCACGATGGCCACCGAGAAGATCGTGTCGTAGATGTTCCAGTTGATGAACGTCACCGCCAGCGGTATGGCCAGGATCAGCACCGGGAACGCGCGCACGCTGACGATCAAGAGCTGGATCAGGTCCCGGCCGAAGAACTTATAGCGGGCGATGGCGTAGCCGGCCGGGCAGCCCAGGGCGAGCGCAAAGATGACCGTCAGAACGCCCACGATCAGGCTCCGGCCGAGGGCGGGCAGGATGCCGGCGAAGTTCAGGAAGAAGCTCATCGACTCGAACGAGATCGAGGTGGGGAAGAGGCGGCGGGGATAGTCGAAGACCGAGCCGGCCGGCGACAGGGCGGCGACCGAGATCAGATACAGCGGGAAGAGCATGAACGCCGTGATCAGCCCCGCCGCCGCGTACTTCAGCGCCCGACCGGACGACGCCGGCCGCCGCGGTGGCTGAGCTGCCGTTCCGATCATCGCTGGAAGACCTCACGCGGCGTCCGCAGCACGCCCAGCCAGAGCACTGTGCCGAGCGAGGAGAGGACCAGGATGAGGACCGCGTACGTGGCCGCGAGCTGAAAGTTGCGGAACTCACTGACCCAGCTCTCGCTCTTGACCGCCAGCACCGGCAGGGCGCTGCCCGCCAACGCCGCGACCACCGCGAAGATCTGGAAGGCGGCGGTGGTACGCAGGATGAGGGCCACCTGCAGCGTCGGCTTGAGGAGCGGCAGCGTCACACGCGTGAAGCGTCGCCAGGCGCTCGCGCCCATGATCTCGGCCGCCTCGCCCAGCTCGGCCGGGATGGCCTGGATCCCGGACATGATGACGACCATCACCAGCGAGATGCTGCGCCACACCTCGGCGATCACGATCGCCCCCACCAGGCCGCCCAGATTGTTGAAGTCCAGGAAGCCGACCGGGTGCTGGATCAGGTGCAGGTCCTGGAGGACCGAGTTCAGATAGCCATGAGAGGTGAAGACGGAGAACCAGACCAGCCCGGCCGCGAGGTCCGAAACGGCGAGCGGGATGCTCCAGAAGTAGAGCATGAGGTTGCGGAAGCGCAGGCGGCTCTGGGCCAGCACGGCCATGCAGAGCGCGATCACCGTCTCGATGGGGATGATGAGGGCGATCAGGACCAGCGTGGAGCGCAGCGCCTTGCCGAAGTCGGTGTCGTTCACCATCGCCTGGAAGTTGGCCAGGGTGAAGACGCCGTCGCTCGTGCGAAAGGCGATGAGCAGCGCCTGGATGGCCGGCCACGCGAAGAACACCAGCATGAAAATGGCGGCCGGGGCGAGCAGCAGATACGGCTCCATCTCGCGCCAGCTCACCCGGGCCGCCCGCCGCGGCCGGCGCGCGGCCTGCCCCGCCCGGACGGGGACTACTTGATCTGACACGTGCCGGTGCTCGGTGGGTCGGGCGGCCAGCATGGCGCCTTGGCCGTGTCGAGCAGCGCCTGCGCCTTGCCCGCCTCGTCGTTGAGCACGCTTTGGATGTTCTCGTTGTTGAGGATGATGCGGGTGAAGGTGTCGACGAAAGCCTTGTTGAACTCGGCGTCCTTCGCCCCCAGCCCGACGGGGAGCAGCACCGCGATCGCCTTGTGATTGGCCGCCTGCTTCGCGGCCGCACCCGCCTCCGTCACGATCTGGGCCGGTGCGCTGCCGGCGCTCACGTTGGCGTCACTCAGCACCGGGAAGAAGCCGGTCACGCCGCTCGTCTTCCTCTGCGTGTCGGGCCGGGTCAGAAAGTCGATCATGGCCTCCGCCCCCTTCTGGTTCGGGGCGCCGACCGGGATCGCCAGTCCCGCCACGACCGAGGCGAAGCCAAGGCCCTTGGGACCTGACGGCGAGGGCGCGGCGACGACCTGGCCGGGCAGGTTCTTGAACGCGTCGATCAGGCGCGCCTGGTGATCCCAGGCCACCCAGACCTCGCCCGACTGAAGTGGCTCCTGCATGAAGCCGTATGTGGTCGACTGCGGATTGCTGACGGCCCACAGCCGCTTCATCTCCTGCCACGCCTGCACGGCCTCTGAGGACTTGAACCCGGCGACGGTGCCGCCGGTGTAGGACGGTAGAAGGTAGGCCTGGATGAAGCGGTTGAGCAGACCACCGCGCACGCCACCCGCCGCCGGCAGGCCTATCTTTTTCTCGCCGGTCGCCTTCTCCATGTTCTGGCCCCAGGTGATCAGCTGGTCGTAAGTGAGGTTGTTCACGTCCGCCCCCTTGGGCAGGTAGGGGAGGGCTTTCTTGTTGACCGCCATCATGTAGGTGGCCTGCAGCCAGGGGATGTAGTACTGCTTGCTGGTGCCCAGCTTGCCGTAGGTGACCAGTTGTGAGTCGAATTTCCGGTCCTTCTGCAGCCGCTGCAGGAGCGGAGTCAGGTCCTGGAGAGCGCCCGCGTTCTGGAGCGCGACCGAGTTGCCGTGAATGTCGCCGATTAGGTCGACGTCCAACTTGCCGGCCTGGTGCTCGGCCAGGATCTTCGAGACGATCTGAGAACCCGTGATCGACACGTTGAAGTCAACGGTGCCCTTGACCCCGCCAGTGATCAGGTTGCGCATCCCCTGCGCTTCGTCGATCGGTTGCGCCTGGCTGGAGAGAAACTCGACGTTGCCCACGCTGAGGGTGCCGGAACCGGCGGTCGAGCTTCCGGTGCTCGGCGCCGGCGTACTGCCGCACGCCGCCACCAGTAACACGGCGCCGAGGCCCAGCGCTGAAACCCGCGTCATGACGCCCTCCTCCTAACCCGCTTCGTCCACAGCCGCGAGCCCGGACCGCTCCCCGTACAGGCGCAAGTTACCATATCACCAGATAACTTTGGACGCCAGCCCGCCCCTCGATTCCGAGCGCTTGCGGAAGGCCGCGGCCGCCGTCTTGGTCGGCAACCATGCCGGCGGTTGGACACGGCCGTCCCCGCGCCAGTATCCGCACGAGTGGAACTGGGACACAGCGTTCGTCTCACTCGGATGGTCGCACATCGACTGGACGCGCGCCACGCGCGAGGTGGAGAGCCTGCTCGAGGGCCAGTGGCAAGACGGCATGGTGCCCCACGTCCGCTACGACCCGGCGCGGCTCGAAGGGTACTTCCCGGGCCCGGAACGCTGGCCGCGCGCCGCCACTCGCTGCCTGCGCCCGGGCGTGCGAACCAGCGGCATCTCGAACCCGCCGGTGGTCGTGAGCGCCGCCCTCGAATTGGGG
>JALYZG010000047.1 GCA_030948965.1 Candidatus Dormiibacterota bacterium
CCCACGCCGGGGGAGCGTGTGACCTTCGCCCACCCCTCGGCGGCGAAGCCGGCGGTCTGCTCGTGGCGCACGTCCACCATCTGCAGTCCCAGCTCCGAGGCGCCCAGGTAAAGGCCCCAGATGTGGGCGCCGTTGAGGGTGAAGATCGGTCCCGCGCCGGCCTGCCGGAGCGCGCGGGCGATCAGCTCACCCGTGGCCGCCGACTCAGCCAAGCCGCTGCGCCCAGGCCATGAAGGGGGTGTTGTGGGCGGCCGCGGGGCGGCCCTCGGCGTCGATCAGGAGGATGCCCCCGGTCGCCCCGGTGTGGGTTCGCAGCTCGTCCACAGCGCGCTGGGCGGCCGCCGCCGCGGGCGTGCCCTTGGTCAGCATCAGCACGGCCAGGTGGCTGAGCGAGAGGCGCAGAAAGCCCTCGCCCTGACCCGTACCGCAGGCCGCGCCGAAACGGTCGTCGGCGAAGAAGCCAGCGCCGGGAACGGGCGTATCGCCGAGCCGGCCGGGCAGCTTGCCCCGCATCCCGCCGGTCGACACGGCGACCGCGAGGCCGCCCTGATCGTCGCGGGCAACGGCGCCCACGGTGTCCATCTCGAGGCCTCGCTCACGGAACGCGTTGGGTGTTGCGAAGTCTGCCTGCCGGGCCGGCTGCAGGCCGTGCTCGCTCGCGAAGCGCGAGGCTCCATCCGCCACGAGGAGGACGTGTCGGCCGTCCTCCAGCACCGCCCGCGCGAGGTCGATCGGGTGGCGGACGTCGCGGACCGCGCCCACCGCCCCGACGCGCAAGCCGGTGCCGAGCATGAGACCGGCGTCAAGCTCGAACTCGCCGTCCAGGTTCGGTACCGCGCCGACTCCGGCGTTGAGGCAGGGCTCGTCCTCCATGAGCCTGACCGCCGCCAGGACCGCCTCCAGCGCGCCGCCGCCGATCGCGGCCCAGCCGGCCCCCAGCGCCCGCTCCACCGCCGCCTGGCGCTCGGATCGCTCTGCCTCGGGCGGGTCGGCGGCACCGCCATGCACCATCAGAGTCGGCATTTCGAAGCTGAAGGGTAGCGGTCTCGATGTCGGGAGCACCGTGCATTCGCCGGCGGCTGAACGTAAATTCGGCTATGGAAACGTGCGTTCGACGGCGGATGAACGCGGGGCCGCGCTGCCCGGCGCCTCAGGCGCCCGGCTGAGGCAGCTCGGCGAGGCGACGGTCGAGGCGCCGCTCCGAAGCCCGCCGCTCCAGCATGTCGCCCGGCGAGAGGTCCACGAACGTGGCGTAGGCGGCGAGGCGCGGATGCACCTCCTGGACGCGTCGGAACATCTCCTGGGCCACGTGCCGGTAGTCGGCGTGGCCCTGCGGTGTGGTCCGCAGCTCGCACAGGTGATAGACCTCGCGCAGGTTCGCACGCATGTACCAGCGCAAGCGGAAGGCGAGAGGCACCGCGTACTGGGCGAGTTGCGGGCCGAGCGAGCGCTCGAGGAGGACGTGGACCTCCGCCGCCTGCTCCAGGGCGCGCTGGAAGCGGCCAGTCATGTCCTCCAGGTCGGGGGCCAGGTCGTAGCCGAGCGAGGTGCCGAGCAGCTGCCGGTCCTGGGTCAGCATCCGGTGCCGCTGGAGGTCGCGGTAGGCGGCGAAGTTGGCCGTGATCTCGAACGTGTAGGTGGCATGCTCCAGCGCCCGTGGCGGGCGCTGGCGGCGATTGGCGCGGCCGGCGAGCATCGCCTCCAGGACCGGGCCGGTGTCGAGGTCCCGGTCCAGCAATGCCGCCAGCGGTAGGTCGGCGTGGGGGAACAGCGCCGCCGCGGCCACCCGCCGCTCGGCCAGCGGGTCGTGCTCCACCAGTCGTACGCCGACGCCGGCCGGCGAGCCGGTGCGGGCCGGGGCGAGGGTGGCGAGTCGGCGGCCGATTTCGGCCTGGCGCTCGGCCGCCGGCAGCCCGTGGCGTTCGTCCAGGGCTCGGCGCACGAAGGCGGGGATCACCTGCGACAGCTCGGCGTGCATCTCCGCGGCCAGGGCTCTGACCTCGGGCAGCTCCGAGCCGGCGCAGCGCGTGATCAGGTACTCGAAGGCCCGCCCGTTGCCATGCAGGCCGAGGTTGGTCAGGGCAGCGGCAGGCAACAGACCGCGGAGCAGGTCGAGAGCCTTGGCTCGCGTGGCGGAGCCCCAGGCGCGCTCGGTCTCTCCGTCCTCGCGCGGGTAGGCGGAGCGGATGCGCTCGGTCAGGGGCGGGAGCAGCTCCGAGTACGTGCGAAAGAGGGAGTCCAGAGCCGGCTCGTAGGCGGGATGCGCCAGTTCGGGGGCACGGTGGAAAAGGTGCCGCCCGTCCGGCCCCGGGCGGTCGAAGCGCACGTAGCGGGTGGACTTCTCCAGCGGCGATATGCCGACGCGCGGCTCCTCCAGCGCCTTGGCGGCCAGCATCGAAACCCGTTCCACGGCCAGGTGGGCGGCGGCCAGCTCGGCCACCGAGTCGTCGCCGTAGCCGACCAGCACGCGCTGATAGAAGGCCTCGGCCCGCTCCGCGGCCACGGGGTCCGGCGCCGCCGGCGAGGCCGGCTCGAGGCCCAGCTCGGGCGCGTCCAGGAATTCGTCGAGCAGGACCCGGCGCAGGCTCTTCTCGGTCCGCGAGTAGCGCGAGAAGAGGGCGCCCTTCACCACCTCCGGGAGATCGCGGAGGGCGAAGACACGCCCCTCGACGTTGGTGCAGTAGCGCCCCACCAGCGCCGCCTCCCGGGAAGTGAGCTCGCCGGCGGCGGTCACCCGCCTCGTCAGCTTGCCCGCATCAAGGCGCGGGCGCCTTGTTCTTCGCCGCACGCGGTCGGTTCCGCGGCAGGCGGGCGGCGCCCTCGGCCACATCGCGGACGCCCTCGCGGGCGGCCTGGCGGGCGGCCTCGGCCAGCATGTTCGAGGTTCCGATCTCCTCCAGGGCGAGCCGCCGCTCGGCTGCAGCCCTGGCGGTGAGGTCCGCCGCCACGTCGCGCATGCCCTCCGCGGCGGCGAGCTCGACGCCGCCCTCAGCTTCCTCAGCGTGGCCCAGGCGCAGCGCCTCGTCTCCTGCCTGGCGGAGGCTCGCGGCCAGATCGCCGGTGCTGGTCGAGGCGGTGAGGTCCGAGACGGCCAGCTCGCGCAGGCGCTCGGCGATGCCGCCCAGCATCCCGGCCAACGTCTGGAGACCGAGGGCCACGGCCGTATCGCGCGCCAGTCCGACCTGGCCGGAGATCGCGGCCAGCTCCAGGGCCCGGCCGACGTCGTCCCCACCCAGGGCGGCCGCCTCCGCGCCCAGCCGCTCGATCTCGCCCGACAGCTCAGTCAGCGTCTCCGCCTCGGCCAGCTCGCGCCGGCCGAGGGCCTGGACCGCATCGCCGAGGTCGGACAGGCCGCCCGCGGCCGCGACCAGGCTGCTGCTCTCGGTGATCAGGGCCGCGCCCTCGGCGGTGGCCACTCGGCTTGCCTCCTCCAGGTTTCGGGCGTCCTCCAGCGCCTCTGCTCCCTTCTGCAGCCGGCTGAGGGCGGGGGCCGGGGAGCGGGCCGGCTTGCGGGTCTTCTCGGCCATCGTCAGGCGTCAACGGTAACCCAGCCGCCGCCGGCGCCGGGCACCCAGGGCCGGATAATCGAGCCCGGATGGACGCCCTGCTCGACACCGACTGGATCACCCACTGGCGGGACCTGGTGGCGCGGCGCGAGGCCGAGGTGCCGGCGCGGGAGGCCGCCTTCTGGGACCGCCGCGCGCCCACGTTCGCCCTCTCCACGAGAGGGGAGCCGGACCCGTTCCTCGATTTCATCGAGCCGTGGCTCGAGCCCTCGCTGACGCTGATCGACGTGGGCGCCGGCGTCGGCCGCCACGCTCAGCCGCTGGCCCGACGGCTGGACTGGGTGACCGCGGTCGAGCCCTCGGCCGGCATGCGCGATCGCCTCGCGGTGGCGGACAACATGACGGTCGTCGCCAGCGGCTGGATGGACGCGGACACGGCCCCGGCCGACTTGGTCATCTGCGTCCACGTGCTGTACACCGTGGAGGACGTGGTCCCATTCCTACGCAAGCTGGAGACGGCCGCGCGGCGCCGTCTGTTCGTGGTCCTGCGCGATGGCGCGTCGCGACACCCGGCCGAGGTGATGAAGGGCCCGGGAGGCCCGCGCTCGCCTCATCTCCGCGACCTGTTCCTCCTCCTTCGCCAGCTGGGCGTGGCGCCGGACCTCGCGCTCTTCCGGCGACCGGCCTTCTTCCGCTTCGAGTCCGTGGAGGCCGCCGTGGCCGATTGCGAGACCCGGCTCGGCGCGCTCTTCGAGCAGCGCGGAGGCCGGCAATGGTTGGTGGAGCGGCTGCGGCCCGAGCCCGGTGGCAACTTCCTCTTCGACGCCGGCGAGGCGACCACCGGCGTCGTGCACTGGAGCCCGAGCGCGTGACCGAGATGATGAGCTGATCGGGGCGGACCTGAGCCTGCGCCCGGTTCGTCCCACCGACCGGCGGCGGGCGCTGGAGCTGACCGCGGGCAGCCCGGATGGGGCACGCGCGGCCGGCGAGTTCGACGCCTGGGTCGCCGACCCCGGCGCGACCTTCCTGGCCGCCGAGTTGGACGGCGAGGTCGTCGGCTGGGAACGGTTCCGGCCGGTCGCTCCGGGCGTGGCCAGCCTGGAGGCGCTGTGGGTTGGCCCGGAACACCGCGGCCGCGGTGCCGGCCGGGAGATGCTGCGGCGGGCGCTGATCGAAGCTGGGACGCAGGGCTTTCGAGAGATGCGCCTACTGGCTGCGGGCGAGGCGATGCGGCGCCTCGCCGCGGGCGCCGGCTTCGAGAGACGCTGCGAATGCGCGGTCTGGACCGCCTCCCGCCTGGAGGGCCCGGACCTTCCCCGGCTGGCCGCCGCGGCCGAAGTCGCGGCGCTGGCAGCCTGGCTGGAGAATGACCCGGCGTGGCGCGCCTATGGCGGGATCAACCCCAGCCCCGATGCGCTCCTGGACCTGGGCTCGCCCCTACTCGCGGCGCTGGCGGGTGAGGGGCGGGTGCGGCTGGGCGCGGGCGGACGCTCGGTGGCCCTCCTCCGGCAGTCCGAGTCTCGGCGCCGGCTGCCGGTCACGTTCGTCGCCGGCGACGGCGGGCTCTCGGGTCTCCTACTCGGCCTGCGCTTCGAAGCCGACGCACTCGGACTCGATTCTGTTGCGTTGCTGGCGCCACCGGACCATCCTCAGGTCGGGGCCCTGGAGGAGACCGGCTACCATCGGGGCCTGGATGAGGACCTCCGCTCGGTGCATGTCCGCGCCCTCTGAAAGACCCAATCGGGCTGCGGGATGAGCCGCCGCTACGTGGTCATCGGCAACGGCATCGCGGGCCAGACCTGCGCCGAAGAGCTGCGCCGCCAGGACGGGGACTGCACGATCGTGATCATTGCCGCGGAGCCGCACCCGCTCTACAACCGGGTGGCCCTGCCCCGTTACCTGCGGGGTCAGGTCCGGCGCGAGAAGGTGCTGATGCGGACGGTCGAGGACTATGCGGCCAGGAACCTCGAGATCCACTTCTCGACCTGGGCCACCGAGATCGACACCGCCGGCAAGGTGGTGCAGACCAACCGCGACCAGGCGTTTCCCTATGACGCCCTGCTCATCGCTACCGGCGGCCGGCCCAAGCCGCCGCCCTGGACGGGCGCCGGCGAGGTCTCCGAGATCTACGGCTTCCAGACCCTCGACGACACCGACGCCATCATCGCCAAGTCGGACGCCTCGGCCCGCTCGCTGGTCATGGGCGGCAGCTTCATCGGCTACGAGCTGGCCGAGGGCATCGTCCATCGCGGCCGCTCCGAGGTCACGTGGATCATGCGCGGGCCGTGGTTCTTGCGCTACATCCTCGACGCCGAGGGCGGGCGCCTCTGCCACCAGCTGGGCGAGGCGGCGGGCGTGCAGTTCGTGACCGAGGATGAGGTCCTACGCTTCAGCCGCTGCAACGGCTACTTCCGGGCCGAGACCGAGAAGGGACTGACGATCGAGTTCGACATGCTCAGCTACGGGGTCGGCCTCGACTATTACGTCGAGCCGGTCCGCCAGACGGAGGTCGAGGTCCGCCGTGGCATCGTGACGGACGGCCGGCTGCGCACGGCCGCCCCGGACGTCTACGCGGCCGGCGACGTGGCGGTCTTCTTCGACCACATGATCGGCAAGCACAACCAGATGGGCACGTGGGACAACGCGGGCGCCCACGGCAAGACGGCCGCGCACAACATGGCGGGCGAGGCCGAGGAATACTTCGACGTGCCCACCTACACGACGACGATGTTCGGCTCCACCCTGGCTGTGATGGGCGTCACGCCCGACGTCCAGCCCGGCCTGGAGTCGGTGCGGACCTTCTCGTTCGAGGAGGGCTTTTATCGCAAGCTCTTCTTCCTGGACGACCGGCTGGTGGGCGCGATCATGATCGGGCCGCCCAAGGGCCGGAAGAAGCTGATCGAGATCATGCGCTCGCGGCAGGTGATCACCCAGCCTCGCGAGGAGATGCTCGACCCGGCCAACCTGGCCGGCTGAACAGGGCAGCCCGCGAGCGCGGCCCCGGCCGCCGCAACTTGTGGTGACCTACGTGAATGTGTACAGCGTTGCGAATTATGCTGTACGCATGGCGAAGCGAACCACGATTGAGATCGATGAGGCGCTGCTGGAGCGGGCCAAGCGAGCGCTGGGCGCGAGGACCACTCGGGCGACGGTCGAAGAGGCCCTCAGACAAGCGGCGAACACGGCCGAGGGAGAGCAGGCCGATCGCGTCGCCAGGCAGCAGGGGTACCTCCGCCGGCTGGCGGCCAGGATCGACGTGTCCGTTCTCGAATCGGAGGAGATGTGGCGGTAGAACGATGGCTGCTCGACAAGAGCGCCGCGGCACGCGCCGATGATCCGAAGGTGGGCTCGCAGCTGGCGGACCTGGCCGGATCACTGGTCCTTTGTCCGGTCGGTGAGCTCGAGCAGCTCTACTCCGCTCGCTCGGCGGCGGACTACGAGGAGCTAAAGGCCGACCTTCGCGCGAACCTCGAGGTTGTGGCCGCGCCGCCCGACCTCTTCGATCGGGCTCTGAGCCTGCAACGGGACCTCGCGCATCGCCACGGCTTGTGGCACCGCGTCCCGATCCCCGATCTCCTGATCGCCGAGTCGGCGCTCCATCACGGGCTCGGGGTGGTGCACGTCGATGGAGATTTCGAGCGCATCGCCGAGGTGCGCCCGCTCGTGGTCCGCCGCCTGCGCTGATACCTACCATGCGGGAGGCACTGTGACCTTCTCGGTTTGGTAGGATCTGCCCAGAGCGTATGGCGTTTGCTAACAGCGAAACTCCGGAGCATGTGCGCAGCACGCTGGGGGCCGTGCTACGACGGCGGCGCGAGGCCCACGAGTGGTCACTGGCCGATGTGGCCACGCCGGCCCGGATGTCCTGCGGGTTCCTCTCGGAGGTGGAGCGGGGGCTCAAGGACATCTCGACCGATCGCCTCCTGGCCCTGGCCGGCGCTCTGGAGACGACCGTCGCAGACATCTACCTGGAGCTGGCCCGGGAGCTGGGGGCGCGCGATCCTCTGGCGGCGGCGTGGGACGCCGACCCCCGAGCCCAGCTGCGAGCGATGAGCGCCAACCTGGACCACGACGCGCTGCGCACCGTGGCCCGCTTCACGACCTTCCTGGCCCTGACCGACGAGGCGCCCAAGCGGCGCCCGATCGGCTTTCTGAGGTGAGTCCATGCTGATCCCCACCGTCCTCGAGAGCACGGCGCGCGGCGAGCGCGCCTACGACATCTACTCCCGCTTGCTGAAGGACCGGATCATCTTCGTCGGCGGCGAGATCACAGACGACACCGCCAACCTGGTCGTGGCCCAGCTTCTGTTCCTGACCAGCGAGGACCCGGAGAAGGACATCGCGATCTACGTCAACAGCCCCGGCGGCTCGCTGACGGCTTCTCTTTCCATCTACGACGCGATGCAGTACGTGCAGCCGGATGTCGGCACGATGTGCACTGGCATGGCGGCGTCAGGGGGCTCCCTGCTGCTGGCCGCCGGCGCCGCCGGCAAGCGGTACGCGCTGCCGCACGCTCAGATCGTGGTCCACCAACCTTGGTCGGGCGGCATCCAGGGCCAGGCCACGGACATCGAGATCCACGCCCGCGAGATCCTGCGCCAGCGAGCCGAGCTAGTGGAGATCTACTCCCGCCACTGCGGGCGGCCGAAGGAGCAGGTGGAGCGTGACATCGAGAGGGACTTCTTCATGACCTCCGAGGAGGCGAAGGGGTGGGGCCTGATCGACGGGATCGTGGAGAAGGCGGCAGGCTGAGCCCACGCCCGGGGACAGGTTCAGTCGCCGGCGAATGTGCGCTTTCAGACAGACTCATGCGTTCGATCGCCGGCTGATCGACGTTGTATCTACAGCATTACGTAACCGGAGCCGTCTCCGCCCGTGAGGGTAGGTCGCCGGCTCAGGCGCGGAGGCTTTGGACCGCGCTGAGGATGAGCTGGACCGCGATCGCAGAGAGCAGGAGCGCGAGCACGTTGGTGATGAGCCCGATGGCGGCGGGACGCACCAAGCGGCCGATGCGCTCGGCCAGCAGCAGGCCCAGGGCCACCACGACGACCACCGCCAGCACCGCACCGATGATCGCCAGCCGGCCGACAAGGGTGTCGTGGCGCCCGGCCAGCACCATCACCGCTGCAATCGCGCCCGGGCCGGCGAGGAGGGGGCTGGCCAGCGGCACCAGGGCGACGTTACGCGTGTTCCGGGGCTCCATCGACTCCCCTCGGAACATCTGCAGCGCCACGAGGAGCAGAAGCAGGCCACCGGCAATGCTGAGCGCCTGGACCGTCACCCCCAGATAGGTCAGGACCAAGCGCCCGAAGAGCGCGAACCCGGCGATAATGAGCCCCGCCGCCGCCGCCGCCTGGATAGCCAGCAGGCGCCGGCTGCGGTTCGTCCGGCCGGCTGTCAGGGCCATGAAGATCGGGGCGGTGCCGACCGGGTCCATGATCACCAGCAGGGTCACGAACGTCTGGGCGAAGGCGGCCCAAGCCACTGGCCGAGAGCGTAGCCCGGCGCCCGCCGGCGCAGCCCCGCCGGGGTCCAGCCGGGTTCACACGGGCCACCGGGGTGGCCTCGGTCCCTAAGCTTCAGGCACCGCATGTCCCGCCGCTACGGTCGTGGCCCGTTCGACCCGTTCGAAGGCCGGCCCTTCGAGGGCTTGGGCGAGATCCGGCTGCCCCGGCCGCCGCGCCGGGTCTGGATCGGGCTGGCGTTCATCGCCGCCGCGGTCGTGATCGTCTTCGTGACGGCTCCGATCGTCGGCCTGATCACCGAGAACCAGTGGTTCGGGGCCCTCGGCCTGGGCCCGGTATACCGGACCCGGGTCCTCCTCCAGTTCTGGCTCTTCATCGTCGGACTCGTCCTCGGGCTGGGACTCAGCCTTCTGAACGGCTTTATCGGCCTTCGCCTGCGGAGCGGCGCGTCCCTCCGCGCGCTGGGCGTGCGGAGGGCGACGCTGCGCTCTCGGGCCGGCTATGTGACCATCGCCGTGGCGGCCCTGATCGCCCTCATCCAGGCCGGTGCCATCGGTTCCGCGTGGCCGAACCTGGCCTTGTTCCTGCACCCCCAGGGCACCGGCACGGTGGAGCCGCTCTACCACCTCGATGTGGGCTTCTACCTGCTCCAACTGCCCTTCCTGCACGACGTCGTGGGCTGGCTCATGGGGCTGACCGTGCTGAACCTGCTCCTGGCCGCGGGCCTCCACGTCTGGCGCGGCGACACCTTCGACCTGCGGCTGCCGCCGCGAGCACTCGCCCACCTGTCGGGCCTGCTGGGGATCCTGGCGCTGGTGCTGGGCGCCGGCGCCTTCCTGGGCCGCTACGATCTCCTGACGGCGCACAACGGAGCCGTTTACGGCGCCGGCTACTCGGACGTCAACGCGCGCACCGGGCTGGCGCTGGCGCAGGCGGTCCTCGCTGTTCTGCTCGGCCTCGCCCTCTTCGTCAACACGTTCCTCCGGCGGGGAGCGGTGATGGTCCTGACCATCGTGGTCTGGATCGCCGGCTCGCTGGTCACCGGCATCTATCCGGCGGTCGTCCAGCGCTTCAGCGTGCAGCCGTCGGAGCTGTCCCAGGAATCGCCCTACATCAAGCGCGAGATTCAGTTCACGCGCAGCGCCTACGGGCTCGACCAGGCGCACGTCGACAGCTTCGGCGGCGACTCGCCGGTCACTGCGGACGAGGTGGCCGCCGACTCGGCGACCATCGACAACCTCCGCCTCTGGGACGACACCCAGATCCAGGAGACGTATCAGCAGCTGCAGTCGATCCGCACCTATTACACGTTCCCGCAGATCGACCTCGACCGCTACACCATCGGCGGCAAGCTGCAACAGGTCCAGATCAGCGGCCGGGAGCTGGATCAGGGCCGCCTGCCGCCACAGGCCCAGAACTGGGTCAACCAGCGGCTGGCGTACACGCACGGTTACGGTGTGGCCGCCAGCCCGGTCAGCGTGGTCGGCGGTGAGGGCCTGCCGGATTACGTCGTCGGCGACGTCCCGCCCACCGGCAGGCTGCCGGTGACGCGGCCGGAGATCTACTACGGTCAGCTCACTTCGAACTACGTGCTGGCGCCCTCGGTACAGCCTGAGTTCGACTACCCCAAGGGCGACCAGAACGCGAGCAACGCCCACGCCGTGGGCCACGGGGTGAAGCTGGACGGCGCCAACCGCATGCTCTGGTCGCTCAAGACCGGCGACTTCAACCTGCTGATCTCCAGCCAGATCACGGCCCAGACGGAGATCCTCTACCGGCGCAACATCCAGCAGCGAATCAGCGCCATCGCGCCCTTCCTGCAACTCCTCGACTCCCCCTACATCGTCGTTTCGGGCGGCCATCTCTACTGGGTCCAGGACGCGTACGTGAGCAGCCCCGAGTATCCGTACTCGCAGCCTCTGCCCGGCGACCTCACCGTGCCGGCCGGCGTCGACCCATCCACGAACTACCTCCGCAACTCGGTCAAGGTCGTGGTGGACGCCTACGGTGGGCAGCCGACCTTCTACGTGGCCGACTCCCATGACCCGATGACGAAGGCGTACGCAGCCACCTTCCCGACGCTCTTCCACCCCCTTAGTGACATGTCGCTGGACCTGCGCCGGCACCTGCGCCTGCCGCCCACCATGTTCACGGTTCAGGCCGACGTGTACGGCACCTACCACGTCTCCGACACGACGGTCTTCTACCAGCGCGAGGACGTGTGGCAGCTGGCCCTGCCGAGCCCCTACTACGTGCTCCTGCGGCTGCCCGGCGAGGCCCAGGCGGAGTACCTGCAGATCATCCCCTTCGCCCCCCGCGGCAAGCAGAACCTGGTGGCCTGGCTGGCGGTGCGCAACGACCCCCAGCACTACGGGCAGCTCGTGTCCTTCGTCCTGCCCAAGGACAAGGTGGTGCTGGGGCCGCAGCAGGTCGCCAGCCGCATCAACCAAACGCCCGGCTTCTCCAGCGACAAGACGCTGCTCAACCAGCAGGGCTCGTCCTTCATCGAAGGCCAGCTGCTGGCTGTTCCGATCGGGAACTCGTTCCTCTACTTCGAACCCATCTATCTGCGCTCCAACACCAGCTCTACGAGCCTGCCGGAGCTGAAGCGCGTGATCCTGACCGACGCCAGCGGGACCTCGCCGATTGCCTACGCGCCGTCACTGCAGGAGGCGCTCACGCAGCTTGTCGGGGCGCAGGTGCCGGGCCCGAACGGTCCCCCCGGGACGACTCCGTCTGGGCCGTCGACCGGTCCGCCGAGCACCGGCAACCAAGCCCAGATCGCCGCCCTCGTAAGCCAGGCGAACACGCTCTACACCGCCGCCCAGACGGCCCTGCGGCAGGGCGACCTCGCGACCTACGCCCAGAACCTGCAGAAGGTCGGCCAGCTCCTGCAGCAGATCCAGCAGTTGGAGGGCGCGAGCCCCGGCGCGGCCGCGAGCCCGGCTGCGACGGCCTCGCCGCGAGCGTCCCCACGCGCCTCTCCGTCACGTTGAGAATGGTGCGCCGCCCCTGACCCCACCTCTGGCGGAGAGCGTCCCCAAAAAGCTGCGGCGGCCGCAAAAGCTCCGCTCGCGGCTGATCCGCCGCTCCGGTCCGCCCCACACGCGGGTGGTCTTCGTCCATCCCTCCGAACTCGAGTTCGCGCGCTTCCTCGACTACTACCGCATCCGCTGGGTCTACGAGCCGGTGGCCTTTCCCATCGGCTGGGAGGACGAGCGGGTGACCGAGATGCTGGCCCCCGATTTCTACCTGCCTGAGCACGACCTCTACGTCGAGCTGACGACGATGAAGCAGAGCCTGGTGACGCCCAAGAACCGCAAGGTGCGGCTGGTCCGGGAGCTCTATCCGGACGTCAACGTGCGGCTGCTCTACCGTCGCGACTACGAGCAGTTGCTGGCCCAGGCCGGCTACGCGGTCACCGACCTCAAGAACTTGCGCCGGGATCAGATCGAGCAGATCCTGGTCTCGCCTGTAGAGCTGGAAACGCGGGTGCGGGCGCTGGCCCGCCGGATATCGCGCGACTACCGCGGCCAGTCGGTCGTCCTGGTGGGCGTGCTCAAGGGCATCACCTTCTTCCTTGCCGACCTTGCCCGCCAGATCACCGTGCCCCTGGCGATCGACTACCTCGGCATCTCCCGCTACGCGCGCGATTCTGGCGCTGGCCCGCAGGCGGGCCGGGTCTCCATCCAGCGCGACCTGGACAACCCGATCGCGGGCCGACACGTGATCCTGGTCGAAGACATCGTCAACACTGGCCTCACGCTCCAGTTCGTGGTCGGGGTGCTCGGCGCCCGGGGTCCCGCCTCGCTGGAGACCGTGACCCTGCTCGACCGTCCGTCCCGGCGCATCGCCGCCATCCGGGTCCGGTACACGGGCTTCCAGATCCCCAGCGAGTTCGTTGTCGGCTATGGCCTGGACTACCGCGAGCTCTTTCGCAACCTCCCGTTCATCTGCGTGCTGAAGCCGTCGGTCTACGAGTCACCGCGGCCGCTGCAGCTGCCGGCGCCGAGGGCACAGCCCGGCTGAGCCGCCGCGATCGCCTCCTCGACTGGATGCGGAGGCAGGACTTCGACCGCTTGCGCCTGGAGCTGCTGCCGCTGCTCGAGAGCCTGACGGTGCTCGAGCACGCGACACTCCACCGGGATCTTCGGGGCGAGAGCTGGGCCCCACCAAACGCGTACCGGTTCATCCGCTACGAGGACCCGGAGCCAGTGACCCGCCTGGCCGCCGCGTCGCAGCGACTCCGAGCCGACTGGGCGGCTGAGCGCGACCGTCCTGGCTGGACGGCGGCGCGGGCGCGCTTCGAGGTCGCCGAGGCGAACCTGCTGGACCAGGCCGAAGCGATCGCCCGTAGGCTCGGCTACGCCTAGGGTTTGGCTCAGGCGGGGTCTTGCACCAGACTGAAAGCGATGCGGCGCCCCCGCGTTCCGGACAGCGTGAACCAGAGCGCCAGCACTCCGTCGACCACGTTCGCTTTGTCGATTCCGCCGACTCGGACCGGGCGCAGGCCGGCGTCCGCGATCAGGCTCTCGACCACTTGCTGGCCTCGGCCCTCGGGGCCGGCGTAGAACATGTCCGCTTGGACGCCACCCACCTCGGGCTCCGCGAGGACGTCCCAGCCGAGGCTGTTGAACGCCCGGTAGATGTGAGCCGCAGGGATGGTCGCCGCCAGCACGGGCAACGAGTTGAACTCGGGCGCACGGATGTTGTTGGTCGCGTCCACAACGACCTTGCCGTCCAGGCCGCCCGCCTGGGCGCGCACGAAATCGACCACCGCCGTTCCGGGCAGCGCCAGCAGCACGGCGTCCGCCCCTTCCAGTGCCTCCGCGAAGGGACGACCGGCCGGATTCTGCGCGGGGTCGCGGAGACCGTAGACGACCTCGTGGCCGGCCGCGGCCCACTTTCCTCCCAGCGTCCCGCCGATATTCCCTGCGCCGATGACAGCAATTCTCATAACGGCGTCTATCGTTCCGGGCTCGACCCCCATTCCCTACGCCGCGACAGGGAGGACCCCGATCGGCCCTACCGTTCCGGCTGAAGTACTCTCGATTTTCGGAAACCGATTACGGTAACAGGGGTCCCCGCGAGGTCGCGGATTTGGTGGGGAGGTAAGGAGGGCTCATGCGCGAGGCGGTGATCGTCGAGGCAGTTCGCACCCCGATGGGGCGGCGCAACGGGAAGCTCAAGGACCATCACCCGGTGGTGCTCGGCTCCCTGGTCTTGCAGGAACTCGTGCGGCGCGCCGGCATCGAGCCGGGGGCCGTCGAAGATGTGGTCTTCGGCTGCGTCATGCAGACCGGGGAGCAGTCAGTCAACATCGCGCGCAACGCTTGGCTCGCGGCCGGCTTCCCGGTCGAGACCCCGGCCACGACCGTCGACCGCCAGTGCGGGTCCAGCCAGCAGGCGATCCACTTCGCCGCCAATCTCATTCAGAGCGGCGTGGCCGAGATCACGATCGCCGGCGGGGTCGAGTCGATGAGCCGCGTGCCGATGGGCTCGACGGTCAGGCAGGGCCCCGGCCTGCCCTTTCCGCCGGAGCTGACCGAGTTGTATGAGATGGTGCCACAGGGCATCTCGGCCGAGCTCGTCGCGCGCAAGTACGGGGTCTCGCGCCGGGAGATGGACGAGTTCAGCGTCGTCAGCCACCTTCGGGCGGCGGCGGCCACCGAGAAGGGCTATCTGAAGTCCCAGATAATGCCCGTCGAGATCCCGGTCAACGGGCACAGCGAGACCCTGACCGTGGACGAGGGCATCCGCGCCAACGCCAGCTACGAGGCGGTGTCGCAGCTGCAGCCGGCGTTTGACCCCCAGCATTCCATCACCGCGGCCAACTCCAGCCAGATCACGGACGGTGCCGCGGCCGTGATGCTCATGTCCAAAGAGAAGGCACTGGAGCTGGGCCTCAAGCCTCGCGCCCGAGTGCTGGCCCAAAAGGTGGTCGGGGTGGACCCGGTGCTGATGCTGGAGGGGCCGATCCCCGGCACCGCGGCCGTGCTCAAGGCGGCCCGCCTCGATTTGCAGGACATCGACCTCTTCGAGATCAACGAGGCCTTCGCCTCCGTGCCGCTGGCCTGGCTCAAGGCGACTGGCGCTGACCCCGAGAAGATGAACGTGAACGGAGGCGCCATCGCCATCGGCCATCCGCTGGGGGCGTCCGGGGCGCGGCTTATGAACCACCTCCTGTACGAGCTGGAAAGGCGCGACCTGCGCTACGGACTGGAGTCCATGTGCTGCGGCGGCGGCCTGGGCACCGCCACCATCATCGACCGGTCGGTCTGATGGGCACGACCTTCGACTCCCTCGCCGCTGTCCGCCCCCACCTCATCTGGACCGGAGCCCGGGCCCGAGCGGTCGAGGGCGGCCGGATCACCCTTGCCGTCGTCGATCTGGACCCGAGCTCGGAGGTGCCCGAGCACAGCCACGACAACGAGCAGGTGGGGCTCGTGCTGAAAGGCGCGATCACCATGCGGGTGGCGGGCGAGGCACGACTCCTCGGACCCGGCGAGACCTACGTCATCCCCGGGGGCGTGCCGCACTCGGCGGCCGCCGGCCCGGCCGGGGCCTCGGTCGTCGACACGTTCAGCCCGGTGCGGGCCGATTGGGCGCAGGTCGAGCGGGGCGAGCCTTCGCCCGGGATGTGGCCGGGCTAGACCCCGAGGTGGCGGGCCGGCTGGGGGCCGAGCTCGGCCTGCCCGCGCAGCGCCTGGCCGGCCTCGACCCGGAGCTGGCCGGCCTGATCGATGCCCGTCTCACGCGACTGCGTGACCTGGCGGCGCTGGACGACCTGACCGGAGTTCTCCGCCGAGGCGCTGGAATGGAGGCGCTGCAGCGCGAGGTCCGGCGCGCCCAGCGCCTCGGCGACGACCGGCTGACGCTCGTCTTCCTCGACCTGATCGGCCTGAAGCAGGTGAACGACGAGGAAGGCCACGGCGCGGGCGACACGGTGCTGCGTGAGCTGGCGGCGGCACTCAGGCGACGGCTCCGCGGCTACGACCTGGTCCTGCGCTGGGGCGGCGACGAGTTCGTCTGCGCCATCTCCCATACCGGCAGCGGTCAGGCGGAGCGGATCCTGAGCGAGGTCGAGGCGGACTTCCGCAGTCGCACCGGACACAGCTTCCGCCTGGGAGTGGCCGAAGTCCGGCCGGACGACGAAGCGGCGACGCTCGTGGCTCGGGCCGACCACGACCTCTACACGCGGGCGCTGCGGGGCAGTGGACGGGAGAGGGCCGGCGAGTCGAGGCAGAACCGCCAGGGCCGGTCCGCCCACTCACCGGCGTAGTCGACCCCGATCCGTCGCGTCTGGAAAACGCGGCCGGCGGGCTTGCCGCGCTCAGCCGCCTCGACCCAGAGGCCGGGCGGCCGCAGCGGCACGCCATCGAGCCCGCGGTCGATCTCGAGTGCCCGGCAGACCAAGCCCGGCCCGGAGCAGCGACCGGTGCCGGGGTCCGGCGCCAGGGCCCGCACCAGGATGGCCTGGGGCGCACCCTCCGGCCGGGTCACGAAGTTAAGGCAATGGTGGAGGCCGTATACCAGGTAGACGTAGGCGCGCCCAGGCGGGCCGTACATGGTGGCGGTTCGCGGAGTCAGGCCGCGCCAGCTGTGGGCGGCCCGGTCGTCGGGGCCCAGGTACGCCTCGACCTCCACCAATCGGCCGCCCAGCCGGCGCCCGTCCAGCTCGCGCACGAGGCGGCAGCCAAGCAGGTCGCGGGCCACCTCCAGGGTGTCGCGGGCGAAGAATTCCGGGCCAAGCGGCGGCACGGGTGCAATATAGGAAGAAGCCGACGACGCTTGAGAGGGAGTTCTAAGAACATGGCGACCGCCACCCCCGCGACCACGAGCCGGATCGAGGAGCTGCTCGGAGACGAACGGGCTTCCCTCCTGGAGCACCGTTGCGACACCATTTCCCAGGCCGATCTCCACCTGCCGGGCCCGGATTTCGTGGATCGCGTGTACAGCGCCTCCGACCGCAGCCCGCGCGTTCTCCGCAGCCTGCAGACGTTGTTCGGCCACGGCCGCCTGGCCCACACGGGGTATCTGTCGATCTTGCCCGTGGACCAGGGCATCGAGCATTCGGCCGGCGCTTCGTTCGCGCCCAACCCGATCTACTTCGACGGGGGCAGGATCGTGGACCTGGCCATCGAGGGTGGCTGCAATGCTGTGGCCTCGACCTTCGGCGTCCTGGGCTCGGTTGCCCGCAAGTACGCCCACCGGATCCCGTTCCTGGTCAAGCTCAACCACAACCAGCTCCTGACCTACCCCACCGAGTACGACCAGATCCTCTTCGGCACTGTGCGGGAGGCCTGGGAGATGGGCGCAGTGGCCGTGGGGGCCACGATCTACTTCGGCTCGGCCGAGTCGAGCCGCCAGCTGATCGAGATCGCGCGCGCCTTCCATGAGGCGCACGAGCTGGGGCTGGCGACCGTGCTCTGGTGCTACCTGCGCAACTCCGCGTTCAAGCAGGACGGGGTGGACTACTCGCTGGCGGCGGACCTCACCGGCCAGGCCAACCATCTCGGCGTCACGATCGAGGCCGACATCATCAAGCAGAAGATGGCCGAGAACAACGGCGGCTTCAACGTCTTGAAGTTCGGACGCACGTCGCCGCTGGTCTACTCCCAGCTGACCACCGACCACCCCATCGACCTCTGCCGCTACCAGGTGGCGAACTGCTACATGGGCCGGTCGGGGCTGATCAACTCGGGCGGCGAGTCGAAGGGCGCCGAGGACCTGGCGGACGCGGTGCGCACAGCCGTCATCAACAAGCGCGCCGGCGGCACCGGGCTGATCACGGGGCGGAAGGCCTTCCAACGCCCGATGCCGGACGGAGTGCGGCTCTTGAACGCCGTCCAGGACGTGTACCTGAACCCGGACATCACGATCGCCTAGCCGTAAGGCGGATACGCTGCGCGCGATGAGGCTGGCCTTCCTGGGCACGGGTTCGGCGTTCTCGCTCGAGCGCTACAACGGCGCCGTCGTGGTGAACGGCCACATCCTCCTAGACGGGGGGGCGCCGCTGCTTCCGCACATGCACCGCCTCGGCCTCGACCCGGGCAACGTCGAAGTCCTCTTTCTGACCCACTTGCACGGCGACCACGTGCTCGGGCTGCCGCCGTTCATGCTCCACCGCGCTTTCGTGGACCCGCGTCCATTTGTAGTCGTCGGTCCGGCCGGGGCGGAGGCGGCGCTGGAGCGGTTGTTCGAGCTCTGCTGGGGCGGCGAGTGGGCCGCCTTCCGGTTGGCATTCGGCCTCGACTACCGCGTCGCGGAGGCGGCCGGCGAGGTGGCGGGGGTCCGCTACGAGTCGCTCCCCGTCGATCACGGCGGCATGAACTGCCGCGGCTATCGGCTGCGTGTCGAGGGTCGGGTGCTGGCGTACGCCGGCGACACCATCGCCAGCCCACCGCTGGACGAGTTGGTGCGGGGAGCGGACGTGGCCATCACCGAGGCCACATCCCCTAGCGCTTCGGCCGTGCACACCGCCTGGGCCGAGGCGCAGGCCCTGGCCGCCCGCCATCCAGGCACTCATTTTGTCTTCAACCACGTCTTCCAGGGCACGCTGGCGGATGCGGCCTCGGACCTCACGGTCGTCGATGCCTGAGTCGCCGCCGTGAACCCCCGCGTGGCCGCCACCGCGATCGGGCTGCTGACCGGGGCGGTGGTCGGGGTGTTCGGCCTGCTGATCGGCTGGGTCCTGTACGTCCGCCTGTTCGGGGATTCGATTCCGGCCCTCGCGGCTTTCCTAGTCGTCTTCGGCGCCACCGGAGCGTACTCGGGCTGGCTGATCGGGCTGGTCTTGTTCTCGGCCCTGAACCGGCCCGGTGAGAGCGGCAACGGCACCTGAGGACGCGCCGCCCCGCCCCCTCCTGGATCGTCTCGGGGTCCGTCCGGGCATGGTCGTGGCCGTCGCGGGCGACGCTGGCCCAGAGCTGCGAGGGCTGCTGGAGGAGCGCGGTGCTCGCCTCTCTCGAGCCGGTCAGGAGAGCCTGGACATGGCCTTCCTCAGGGTCGACTCGGCCGCGGAGCTGGAGCGGATCGCGGCCTTCCGACAGCGACTGCGCCCCGCCGGCGCCATCTGGGTGCTGCGCCGGAAGGGGGCCGCTCGCCAGGTTCGGGAGGCGGACGTGATCGCGGCCGGAGGCCGCTTCGGTCTCGTGGACAACAAGATCGCCTCGTTCTCGGACAGCCTGGCGGCGATGCGCCTGGTGATCCCCCTGGCGCTGCGGCCCTTGGAGCCCTAGGAGCCTGGAAGGCCGCGCTCGCGGCCTTGGCTACCATGACGGGCGTGGACGTGACCGGGCCCAAGGGGCCGGCCCCCTTCGGCGGCGTGGACATGCTGACCTGGGCCCGGAACCAGCTCACGCTGGCAGCCGAGATCCTCGACAACCCCGGTGGCGGCCTGCTGTTCGCCACACAGACGATCGGCCAGGTGCGCTCGACGCTGGGCGCCGACGGCGCTCGCTGGGGCGTGGTCCTGGCCCTGCTTGCCGAGGCCGAGGACCACGCCGTTCGCCGCCGCCTGCCGGCCGCCCGAGACCTGATCGATCGCGCCCTGGCAGGGTTGCCCGCCGTGCCCGAGGCGGGCGCTCCGTCCTGCTAGCGCGGTCCCTTGCGGCGCAGCTCCCCGACCTTGACCAGCGCCTCTCTCAGCTCCGCGATCCAATCCGCCTCGTGGCGCCCGACGAGCCGCACGCACCAGGCCAGCGCATCGCTGCGGCTGCGGGCCACGCCGGCCGCGACCAGCGTGTCCAGCACCTGGCGCTCCGGCAGCCTCAGCCGAGTCATGACCGGCAGTGAGAGGGTGGTGAAGGGGAAGCGCTCGTGGCCGACCAGCACCACCCACGAGAGCCGGCGTCCGAATCTCTGCTCCACCTCCTGGGCGATCCGGACCCGGGCTGGGCGGGATTCGTCCCGAAAGCGTTGGGCTGCCGACGCGCGGGCCGCGGAGCCGACCGGTTCCGCACCGTCGAAGCCCGGGCCGGCCGCCAGCTCAGGCTCGGGGAGCGTTCCGATCACGACGATCTCGTCCGCGTCGGTCGCGACCTCAGCCGGGCCGGTGAACCAGTCCGCGGGCAGGCGGGAGCGAAGCCAGACCGCCGTCTCCTCGTTTGTCACTGGGCGTTCTGATTCTCCCACCTTCCGTTTTTGCCCTGAATATGGGCCCGACCACCTACTGTTCGGCCGGTTCATCCGTACTAGCTTTTAAGGGGATGCAACCGCTGGGGTCCAGACCACCCGCAATGGCGGAGCGAATGCTCGGCCGGCGGCCCGGCCGCATGGCCGGCCGCGCTCCGACGCGCCTGGCCGCGGGACCGGGGGGCGTCCTGATGGAGGACGTCTCGGCCGGGTACGGCCGGACCACAGTGCTGAGGAGTGTCGGCCTGGCCGCCGTGCCGGGCGAGACCTTCGTCGTCTCCGGGCCCTCGGGCGCGGGCAAGACGACACTCCTGCGGGTGCTCTACTGCGCCCTGCGGGCATCCGCCGGGTCTGTCACTGTGGACGGGGTCCACGTCACCGGCCTGCCGGCGCGGCGGGTGCCCCGCCTCCGCCGGCGGCTGGGCTTCGTCTTCCAGAGCTACGAGCTGCTGCCCCACTTGACGGCGTTGGAGAACGTGCGCCTGCCGCTGGACCTGGCCCATATGCGGGTGACGGCGCCGGGCGATGCGGCAATGGCGGCGCTCGAGCTCGTGGCCCTCGGCGGCAAGGCGGAATCGCGGCCTCACGAGCTCTCCGGCGGCCAGCAGCAGCGAGTGGCCATCGCTCGGGCCATCGCCCACACGCCGGCGGTTCTGCTCGCGGACGAGCCGACGGGCAACCTGGACTCGGAGTCGCAGCGCGGCGTGATGGCGGCCCTTGCCGCCTACACGCGGCGGGGCGGGACGCTCATCCTCTGCACCCATGACGAGCAGTTGAGACGGCGCTGGGCCGACTCCACGCTGGCCCTACCAGGACGACCCGCATGACGGCCAAGCGGACCGACCGGTCGGGCATCCTGAGGTTGCCGCCCACTCCCGGCGCCCCGGCCTTGAGGCGCTGGCGCCGCGGCTGGCCCGTCCGCTATGCGGCCAGCGTGGCCGGCTACTCCTGGCGCTGGCAGCGGGGCCGGTTGGGCCCCTGGCTCCTGACCGTGATCGTGGTGGCCGCGGTGCTTTCCGTCGCCGCCACCGCCCAGCTCCTGGTCAGCGCCGGCCAGCGCGGCCTCGACGCGCAGGCCCGGTCAGCCTCCGAGATGCAGGTGTTCCTCTCGGACTCGGCCACGCCGGCGCAAACCGATCAGCTGCGCCGCCGCCTGGTCGACATCCCCGGCGTGCGCTCGGTCACGTACCGCAGCAAGGAGGAGGCGAGAAACCTCGCCCGCCAGAGCCAGCAGCTGGCGCCGCTCGCGGCGGCCAGCGCCGGCAACCCGTTTCCGGCGGGCTTTGTCGTGGATATGACCGGCCCCGACGTCAGCGGCCGGGTCGCCGGCAAGGTCGCGACCGACCCGGCGGTCGACTCGGGTACCCCCACCTCGGTGACCGCGGCGCAGGCCCAGCGCCTGGACGTGGCCCTGCGGGCAGTCCGGGTGGCCTCGTTCGGGCTGGACGGGGTGGCGGTGGCCGTGGCCGTGCTGGTGGCCCTGGCCCTGCTTCGGGGCGAGCTGCGGGTGCGTGCCGGAGAGCTCCGTATCCTCGCGCTGGTCGGCGTGCCCCGGCCGGTGATGCGACTGCCGCTGCTGGCCCAGTCGCTGTCGATTGCGCTGGTGGCCGGAGCGCTTGCCATCGGCGCGCTGATCTGGGCGGCCCGGACGGTGCTCCCGGCGTTGGACACGGCGCTGCCCTTTGCGGGCCTGGGCGACAACACCGGTCTGGTCCAGCTGCTGGCGGCGGGCACCATGGCCTTGAGCTGCGCGGTGCTCGTCCCGTGTGGCCTGCTCGTGAGGCTGCCCCGATGACTCGGCGACTCGTGGTGGCGCTGGCCGTGTTCTTGGGGCTCCTCGCGGCCGCAGCCCCGGCTTCGGCCTCCGCAGCATCTCCCAGCCCCTCGGCGGCGCCCAGCCCGTCAGCGTCGCCGACTGCCAGCCCCAGCCCGTCGCCGAGTCCCAGCCCGGCGCCCGCGGGGTCGCCCAAGCCGACCCGATCCCCATCGCCATCGCCATCGCCGTCACCGAAGGCGTCGCCCCGCCCAAAGCCGGCGCTGCCCCCTGTCCAGCAGGTGGTCCAGGACAACCAGGCCCTGATCCAGGCCCGGGCCCACCTGCTCCAGGCGCAAGCGGCCATCCCGCCCCTGCAGCAGCGAGTCGCCTCGGCCACAGTGGTTTTGCAGTCCGCCCAAGCCAGGCAGGCCGCCGACGCCGCCCAGGAGCAGGCGCTCCGGCAGCAGATCGCAGAGCAGGCCCGCCTCAGCTACCAGCGGCAGGGTTCCACGCTGATCGCGGTGCTGGACGCCGGCAGCCTTGGCCAGGCCTGGGAGGTGCTGGCCGAGAGCCGGATCGCGGCCGACCGCGGCCGCCGGCTGGTCGAGCAGCTGGCCGCGGTCGAGTTAGCCGACGCCCAGGCGGTGGCAGCAGCTTCGGCCGCGCTGGAGACGGCCGAGGAGCAGCTCCAGCAGGCGCAGAGCAGCGTGATCGCGCTCGAGGCCCAGATCAGCGATCTGAGCGCGAGCGTGGTCACTTCGGGCCGCGTCCTCGGCGGCGGCGCGGGCCCGGTGCCAACCACGCGCCTGGCCCAGACGTCGGGTGACGACGGCCAGTGCACCTGGTACGCGGAGCAGGCCTGGGTGACCTACTCCGATCCGACCTCGCCGAGACTCTCCGGAGACGGCGCTGACGTGGTCTCGAACCTGGCCGCAGCTACTGGCACCGCGCCTCAGCTCATCCCGCAGCCGGGGGCGCTCGTCTCGTGGGAGCGCCCCCTGCTCAGCCCCAGCTATGGCCACGTGGCGTTCGTCGCCTCGGTCAGCGCGGACGCCGGCGGCCGTCTCCTCGGCTACAGCGTCTGGGAGATGAATTACACGGGCGCCTTTCAGACCGACACCCGGTTCGTGCCCTGGAGCGGCCCGGACGCCCGGGTGGTCTTCTTCTGGCCGCCGCACGTCGTAGACCCGACCAAAGAGGCGGTCGCCCTCTTCGGCGCCCAAGGCTGATCTCGCCCCCGGCTGGCCTTGCCAGGGCAACCCCGAGCCGCCTAACCTAAGGTCGGCAAGACTACGGTTCGGCGAGTGGGGAGGTGTCAGGCATGCGTCGCATGGTCGTGTTTTGGGCTGCCCTCATAGCCTCGGCTCCGATGCTGGTGGCGCCGGTCACGGCGAGAGCCGAGGATGCGACCGCCGCGCCCCAGATCCTTTCTGAAACCTCGCAGCTGAATGATCGGCGGTTCGTCGCCGCCGGCACCCGCGCCTATGACATCGGCACGGAGGCCGGCCGCTACTACGCCATGGGCTTCCACACCCGCGGTGAGATGGCCGGCATCTGGGCGCCGCCGCTGAAGCTGCTCGACGGCCTGTGGTTCGGGGTGGACGGCGGCTGGATCGGGCCCGCCACCCGCTTCACGAGTGGCATGGGCTACGTGCAGATGAATCTCCCGGGCGCAGCTGGGGCGACCATCACCCGGACGGACTTCGTGCCCGACGGCCGCCGGGCGGTCCTGGTCGGCCTCGACGTCCGTGCCGGCGCGGCTTCGGCCTCGCTGCAGCTGAAGGTTGACGCCCACTCCGAGCTGATGAGCGCCTACCCGTGGGGCGGGACCACCCCCAACCAGGAGACCTACAACCTGCCGGACAAAGGCAGCGTCAGCGACGGGCGCCTGGTCTTCCGCGAGATCGGCTCGCCGGCGCCGGGCCAGAGCCACGACTGGGCGTCCATCGTGGGGCCGGCACGGGGCAATTCCGCGACCCTGATCGAGACGGCGGTGGGTCCCGGCTTCCGGGGGCCTGAGGACCCGCCGACGATCTGCCCTGTCAGCTCGTCCCCGCAGCCGCAGCCGGCGACCCCCTGCGACGACACCGGCTACGGGAAGGGCACCGGCGGCGAGCTCCGCTACCAGGTCCAGCTGAGGGCGCACGAGGCCAGCCGGCTCTGGTTCGTGGTGGCCGGCTCGGACCAGAGCCTGGCCGACGCCAGGACGGAATTCGCCGGGGCGGCGGCCGACCCGGACGCGCTCCTCGCCGCCAAGATTCACTCCCGGCTGGACCTGGCCGCCTTCACGCGGCTGCAGCTGCCCGGCGATCCGACGCTGGCGCAGGGCATCGACTGGAGCAAGCAGAACCTGGCCGACCTGCGCCAGACCGCGCGCAACCTCCAGGTGCGGGTGACGAACGCCGGCACCAAGTATCCGGCGCCGGTGGGCAGACTGCCCGAGATCGCCTTCGTCGGCGCCGGCTACCCGGACTACCCGTGGATGTTCGCAACGGACGGTGAATACACGGCTTTTGCCGACGTGGCCGTGGGCCAGTTCCAGGCCATCGCCGACCATCTGAACTCCCTCCGCCGGGTCAGCGACCTGGCCAACGCCGGCAGCGGCAAGGTCGTGCATGAGGTTGTCACCACGGGCGACGTCTACTTCGGCGCCAACAATGACCCCGGCAACACGGACGAGACGGTCAAGTTCCCGAGCTCGGTGGCGCTGGTCTGGCGGTGGACCGGCGATCAGGACTTCCTCAAGTCGAACTACTCCTTCACGGTCCGCAACCTGCGCTACGTGTTCGACAACCTCGTCGGCCCCGACGGCTGGCCCCAGGGCGCCGGCAACGTGGAGAAGCCGGACCAGGGCGCGGCCAAGGTGGACTCCGCCGTCTACCTGATCCGCGGCCTCCTGGACGAGGTCGAGCTTGCGAACGCGATGGGCGACGGCGCCACTGCCCGGTGGGCGGAACAGCACGCCGACACGCTGATGGGCAAGTTTGAAAAGGCTTGGTGGGACGCGCCCCAGGCGCCGGCCTACGCCGACTCCCTCACCGAACCGGCGGGCGTCAAGCTGATGCAGCGCTACTGGACCGGGGTCACGCCGATGGAGGCGGAGCTCTGGCAGGACGGGCACACCGTTCCGGGACTCGCCAGCCCGGAGCACGGTGCGGCGGCGCTCCAGCTGCGGCAGACGCAGTGCTACACCGGCCCCTGGGGCCTGTATGTGGACGGTCAGGGCGCCACGACCGCGACCCTGACCCCGCCTCAGCCTACCTTCTCCTGTGACTCCGACAAGGCGGTCTCAACGTCACCAGACGAGAAGGACACGTTCACGGTGAACACGGCGGTGATGGCGGTCGCCGAAGGCGACTACGGGCGCCTGGCCGAGCAGCGCCGCTACATCGATGACAACGTCCGCACCCAGCTCCAGCCGAATGAGATGCCGGGGGCGATGCCCGAGATCGCGCCCTCCCCGCCGCATCCGCCCTACTACGGCAACTCTCTCAGCCGTCTCTTCACCGAGCGCGCGCAGGTCATGCAGGCCTGGGGCAACTACGGCACGGTCTGGCCGGTCGTCCACCAGCAGTTGGGGGTCAGCCCGGACCTGGGCCGGAACCGGCTCGAAGTAGTGCCGAACGTGCCCGCGTATGAACCCTCCGTCAGCGGCCGCAACATCCGCCTGGGATCTGGGGCGGCCGACGTCCGAGCCGCTGTCACGGGCGGCCGGCTGAACGTTGACGTAAGCCTGGACGGGATCTCCCCCGAGCTGACCGTGGGGGCGACGCTCCCCGCCGGTTCCAAGGCTCGGCAGGTGCTGCTGAACGGCCACGACGTCGAGTACCAGATCCGCCACACCAACCAGGGAGACGAGGTGATCGTCCCCGCCGGTCACCTGGAGCAGGCCCACCTGCAGGTCCGGATGGGCGGATCCGGGTAGGCGGGCGGGCGGGCGGGCAGCCGGGCGGCCGGCCTCAGTCCGGCCGCCCGGCGGCCTCT
>JALYZG010000052.1 GCA_030948965.1 Candidatus Dormiibacterota bacterium
GGCGGCGCCTCAAGCTCGTCTGGGACGACAGCGCCCTCGACGATCTTGCCGAGTGCGCCTTGTGGTCGGTGCCCCAGGCGCGTCGTGTCGTCGACGCGATGGATCGCATGGCCAGGATCGGCTGGTCGCTGGGTCGGACTTCGCCCCTGTTCGGGCCTGAGTTCCGGTATTGGCCAGTGCCGCCGCTTGGAATTGTTTATGAGTTGAGAGGCGAGGAACTGCATATCGTGCGGGTGGTTGACGTGCGCCGGCTGCAGTCGCCTCCCTGACCGGTCCGGCGGCCGTACCCGTCTATATTCGGGGGCATTAGCAGCCCGATCCACAGCCTGGAGGCATAACCTTGTTCTTGGACAGCTATCCGTTTCTGAGCATCTTGTGGACGATGCTGATCATCTTCGCTTGGGTGATCTGGTTCTCGATCCTGATCAGGATCTTTGCGGACCTTTTCCGCCGCCACGACATCTCGGGAGGGGGCGAAGGTCCTCTGGATGATCTTCGTCATCATCTTCCCCTTCCTGGGCGTCTTCATCTATTTGGTGTCCCAAGGAAGCGGAATGACGGAGCGCGACGCGCGTCAGGCGCAAGCGGCACAGGAGCAGTTTGGCGAGTACATCCAGTCGGTTGCCGGCACGGGCGGTCCCGCGGCGGAGATCGACAGGGCCAAGCGGCTACTGGACAACGGAGCGATCACGCAAGCCGAGTTCGATTCGCTCAAGCGGAAGGCCCTCGCCTAACCTACCTCGTGTTCGGGCAATGGGAGTACTGGACCCTGGGTGACCCCATCCCTGTCACGACGGTGATCAACCGTGCGGCGGCGCCTTCAATTTGAGAGATCGCCGCCCGCGACCATCGGCGCCGGCACCGAGCCTGACGAGTCGAACATGGCATTGGCTCGGGACATATCGGCGCCGGATCCTCCCCGTCGTCATGCATGCGATCACCACGCACGCCGCCCCTGCCGATATTCATGTCCTTCGAAATCCGCGGGCAGTCCAACCCTTCGTCTCACAGCTGACCAGCCAGGTTCAGCCCTGAGGTGTCAATTCGCAGAAGGAGGCAGGGTTCAGCGCGGGTTCATGACCGGCCCGGGACCGGCTGCTCGGCCAGAGCGCGAGCCCGGAGCGGGGCGCCGACCTCGTGCAGGAAGCTGAGCAGCTCCCGATATGACTGGAGCATCGAGACTTCGTGATAGGGAATGCCGCGCTCCTCGCAGAACGCGCGCACGATCAGGTGCGCCTCGCGCACACGATTCCTGGACATGGTCGGGAAGAGGTGATGCTCGATCTGGTAGTTCAGCGCGCCGTACCACAGATCAGTCAAAGGATGGGACCGAACGTTACGCGAGGTGAGCACCTGCCTCCGGAGAAAGTCGAGTCCGCTGTCGTCGTCCACCTGCGGCATCCCTTTGTGGTTGGGCGCGAAGACCAGGGCCATGTAGAACCCGGCGCAACACTGGTGAATCACGATCACCAGCAGCGCCGACCACGGACCGAGGAAGTAAAAGGGCAGACCCACATAGAGGAGCAGGTGCGCCGCCAAGAGGGCGAACTCAGTGCGTCGATGTCGGGATCCCTCCCCGAGGAGGAAGCGCAGACTCGAAGCGTGCATGCTCCAGCCGAGAAGGAAGAGCAGTGGGAAGAAGAAGTAAGCCTGATGCCGTGCGATCATTCGGGGCAGGCCGCGCCGCTCGAGCGCCTGGCTGGGCGAATACGCGATCGCGATCATGTGGATGTCGGGATCCATATCGACGTGATTGGGGTTGGCGTGATGTCGGTTGTGCTTGTCCACCCACCAGCCGTGGCTCATCCCCAGCAACAGGTTCCCGGTCATGAGGCCAACCACGACGTTCTTCCAACCCTCGGCGAACATCTGCCGATGCCCCGCGTCGTGGAGCTGGAAGCCGAGTTGACCGAATACGATCGCGAGCACCACCGCGTTTGCGGCCTGTACCCACGGGTTGCGGAACAGGGCGAAGATCACGAGGCAGGCGATGAGCACGGCGATCTTCGCAGCGATCGATCGGGCATAGAACCAGGGCTCTTTCTCGAGCAGCCCGGCCTCTCGGACGCGGCGCTTGACGGCCGCGTAGGCCGACGCTCCCGAGGGGTCGGCATCGACAGGCGCAGCGATGACCGGCATTGCTCTCAATCTGACGCTGCCGAGGGGCCGGCGGCATCCACCGACCTGATGAATCTCGAGCGAACCCAACCCTGGGGGGATGCGGGTGATCGACACGGGCGGGAGGCACCGGTATGCTTGTCTCGCCATCCGTCCCAGGCCCTTCTGTAGCTCTCGGTGGCCGGTGCCGGAGTCCGCGGAACCATGAGCGAGTCGCTGCCGGTGCTTGCCGGCGTGCTGCGCACGACGCCCGAGTCGAACGCGCTGGTGATCCTCGGCCGGCTGCTGGACTCGCTGCCGATTTCGGTCCTGCTCACAGACTGCTCGGAGGATTTGCGCTGCGTATACGCCAATGCCGCCTGGCGGGCGTCGATTCAGCCCGAGATGTTCCCCATCGAGGGCCAGTCCCTGCTCGACATCCTGGAGGGCCTCGGCGCGTCCCAGCTGCTTCCCATCCTCCGCCAGGTCTGCGTCACCGGGACTGCGGCTCACCTGCGCGACTTCGAGTATGTCGGCCTGGTCGGAGCGCCCGTCACTCTGCCCGGTGACGTGACCGTCTGGGACTGGGAGGTCTACCCGCTCACCGACGCAGTCGGCGTCCACGGCCATCTCCTGGTGGTCGGGATGGACGCGACCGAACGAGCCCTCCAGGGCCCTGGGGTCAGTCCGGAGACCCGCCAGCGGGCGGCCGAGATGCAGGAGCGGGCGTCCGGCATTCTTCGCATCTTTGGCGTTGCCCCCGGAACGGAGGCCACGCCTTCGCCGGCGCAGCTCACCAGGCGGGAGCAAGAAGTCGCCGATCTGGTCGCGTCCGGGCTCAGCAACGCGGCGGTGGCGAACCAGCTCTTCCTGAGCCCGGCGACCGTCGCCAGCCATGTCTCCCGCATCCTCGGCAAGCTCGGCTTCAAGTCCCGCGTCGAGGTCGCGGCCTGGATAGTTGAGCGCCGGCTGCGCTCGGAGGCGGGCGGACCTCCCGATTGAGCCCTGTCTCGAGGCCTACGCCGTCCCAGGCTCCTAGACCCCGAAGTTCAGAGTCGAGGCATCGACCACCCGCATGCCAGCTGTCTGTGACGCGCCGCCGCGGATGTACGTGAGCTGGACCGTATCTCCGAGCTTTCTGCCGAGAATCGCCACCAGGTAGTCCTCGAAAGTCCGCACGGCTTGATTGTCGACCCGCGTAACCACGTCTCCGGGCCGGATGCCGGCAGACGCCGCCGGGCCCTCGGCCACGACCTGCTCCACGAATACGCCATGCGGGAGGCCGGTGGCCGCCGCGATCTCATCTGTGACCGTGACCCCGAGCAGGCCCACGGACGAGTGGGTCACCGAGCCTGTGGCGATGAGCTGCTTGGCTTCCGCCATGGCGAAGCCCATCGGGATGGCGAAGTTCAGACCGACACTGCCGCCCCTGCTGGACACCCCGGGCGAGGCGCCCGCCGAGTTCACGCCGACCTGGCGCCCGCCGCAGTCGACGAGCGGCCCGCCACTGTTGCCCGGATTGACAGAAGCATCGGTCTGGATCGCCCCCACCAGGACTGACGGACTGCTCGCCGTGCCCAGGTTGACAATCCGATCGAGGGCGCTCACCACCCCCGTCGTCACTGTGTCGGTCAGCCCCAGCGGGGCGCCGAGCGCCACCACGGGTTGGCCGACAACCAAGCTGGCGCCGCTGCCGATGGCAATCGGCCGCAGGGAGCCGGCATCGCCGCCCACCTTGATGACGGCCACGTCCGTGAGGGGGTCGCGGCCCACGATTGTGGCCGGCACAGCGGACCTGCCGCGAGAGAAGTCGACGGTGACGCTGCCGCCGTCACCAACCTCGATGACGTGGTCATTGGTAATGATGTGCCCGGACGTGTCCAGCACGGAGCCGGAGCCCGTGCCGCCAGACGCGCCCCGGCGCGCGGCGATGTGGACCAACGAGGGCAGCACTGTGGCCGAGGTCTGCGCGGCGTTGCAGACGGCCGAACCGTTGCTGGAGGCGGCCGGCGTCGATGGCGAACCTGGCGATGTGGCCGAGCGCAGGGCGGACCCCGCGAAGCCGCCGACAAGTCCGGCCACCAGCGCCACCGCGGCGCCCACGGCGCCCAATGCTCTCCAGGACAGCTTCGGCGGGGCGGGGGACCCGGTCGCGGAGGGCTGTGCCGGTGGCCGGTCAGCGCTCATCGATGGCCACGATCACCGCGAAGCGCGTGGGAAGATGGGACAAGCGTTGATCCAAACGTCGGGCAAACGAAATCACTCATCCGCGGCGAATAAGAGCATGCCACAGCGGTACTCGACACGGTATGGTTCGCAGCTACGTCCATAGTTTCCAGGAGGTGACAGCAGATGCGGCGGCACGGTACGTGGAGCACATCCAACAGCAGTCGCGTGGCTGGCTTCGCGAATTCGGGGGGCGGTTCATGATCCTCGGCCCCGTCGAGGTGGCCGTGATCGAATTCGAGGGCAGCCATTTCAAAGGTGAGATCGCCTCCGGGATCAGAGAAGCAGTTGATCGCGGCATCGTGCGCATCATCGACCTGGTCTTCATCGCCAAGGACGAGGCGGGCTCGGTTCGCAGCATCGAGCTCGACGACATGGAGACGGACGTGGCCGAGGCCATGTCCCCGATAACCGACGAGGTGATGGGCCTCGTTGCAGAGACCGACGTCAGCGAGGTCGGGGACAGGCTTCCCAACAACTGCTCAGCTGCGATCATCGCGTTCGAGCACGTCTGGCTTCGGCGCCTGCGTGAGGCGATCCTGAACGCCAACGGGCAGGTCGTGTCGCAGGTAAGGATCCCTGCAGACATCGTCGAACGCGCGCTAGCGGCCAAGGAAGCCGGCGACGCCGGCGTCGCCTGAGTATCTGGGAGGCAAGGTAGGAGATGTTTCGAAGGCGAAGCGTAGTGAGGCGCGGGCCCAGCCTGCTTGGAACCGTGGCTGTCGGCGGGTTGGCGTACTCAGCCGGCAAGTCGGGGGCTCAACAAGCGAACCAGCAACAGAGGCAGAACGAGCAGATCGCCGACCTTCAGGCCCAGCAGGCCGAGCTTGCCCAGCAGGTCGCCCCGGCGCCCCAATTCGCTCCCGCGCCGCCGACCGCGACGGCCCCGGCCAGCTCGACCGACGATCGGATCAGGCAGCTTCAAGAGCTGGCGAAGCTGAAGGAGGCCGGTGTCCTAACCGAGGCCGACGTCGAACGCGAGAAGAATCGCATCCTCCAGGGCATCTGACCGAGCTCGGGCGACCGCGCGGCGAGGCGGTGGTCCTCGCCGCGGCCCCGTCTGGCCTGCCGGGCTCAGGTGGTGGGGGGCGGGGCGCCGGCTTGGCCGCTGGCCGCCAGCTCGGCGGCCCACCTCTTGTACACGACAGTGCCCGCGAGGAAGTCGTGGAGCGCGCGCTTGCGCGGATTGAAGGCCACCATCAGGAAGCCGATGTAAAGTGTGGCCGCCGACAGGATCTCCGCGAAGTAGCGGCCGGACGCGCGCGCGAACGAGATGCGCTGGCCGTTCAGGTCAGGGACTCTAATACCCAGCACCAGCTTGCCCAAGGTTGCCTGGTAGCGGGAGCCTCTGCATCAGGGCCGAGTACAACCAGGCGGTCCCGGGACAAACAGAAGCCTTCGACAGACTGTTCTCGACACATCCTGTCCAGGCGCGGCGCACACGTAATCTGCGTACGATTTCCCCATGTGCGCGGCGCAGCTCGATTCTCCCATGCGAGCTGACCTGCCAGCGCTTGACGCTATGAACGCGAGGCCCTCCCTGGTCGTCGGCGTGTTCGAGGACGAGGTCAGGGCGGAGCAGGCGGCGCGCTCGCTCGAGGTGTGGCGGAAAGCGAATCGCAAGGTGCGAATCGGGCCGATTGCTGTGGTCGCAAGGCGACTGTCGGGCACCACCACCTGGCGCGCCCGAGGCGTGATCCGACCCGGCCGCGGCGCGCTGATCGGGCTCGTAGTCGGCTTTGTTCTCCTGGCTCTGCCAGCCGCGGGCGCGGCCGCGCTGGCCGGGTGGGTGTTGGGCAGAATAGTGTTCGGCCTGGCCGGGCTGATCGGCGTGGTTTCGAGTAGCCAGGCGACGTTGATGGTAGTGGTGGCCGCCCTCGGCGGGGCGGCCTTGGCTGCCCTTTTCGTGGGTCTCGTAGGCGCTGCTATCGGCTGTTTGGTCGGGTTGATCGTCGGCCTCATCGACGCCCAGGTGCGCGGCCTGACCAGCACCGAGGTGACAAAGACGATCGCCGGCCTGGATCCTGGCGCCTGGGCGACCGTCGCCCGCGCGCCAGCCGCCGCGGTGCCGCTGATTCGAGACGAGCTGGCCCGGATGGGCGGGGCCGTGGAAGCGGTACCAGAGCCGCCGGCACAATCTGTCGGAGCGGCGCCGACCGCCGGCCTGCCCGGTCAGGCGCTGCCGGAGCCGGTCTTGCCCGAGCCGCTCCCGCCCGAGCCGCTCCCGCCCGAGCCGCTCCTGCCCGCGGCCGATCGGGAGCCGGAGCCGACAGAGTTGGCGGCGGCCACCGAGTCGATGACGCCCAGGCCTCGGGAGCGCTGAGGGGTGGCGGCGGCGGCCCCTCGCGCAAGTGGCCGCCGCGGTCTCTGGGTGGCACTGGCGGTGATCGCAGCCGTCGTCGTCGTCGGGCTGGCGTTCGCCCTGGGGGCGGCGCTGACGCGCCCGCAGCAGACCACCGCGGCGGTC